>NZ_CP085344.1:2322208-2645650 GCF_020618415.1 Cupriavidus sp. MP-37
GCGCCTCGGCCTGGCGCTGCGCCGGATTGGCCTGTGCCGGCTGGCTGACCTTGGTGATGCGATAGACCGCATAGCCCTGCGCGCCCAGGTCGACACCCACCAGCGCCGGCAGCTTGGCGGCATCGGCGCGCATGACCGCTTCCACCGCCTGCGGCGCCATGCCCTCAGCCTTGGTGCGCGACACCGTCTGCACCGGGCCGAAGCCCTCGGCGCTGTCGGCCTGCTTCAGCTTGGCCAGCCGCGCTTCGCCATCCTTGCGCGCGAGTTCCGCCGCCTGCTGGGCGATATAGCCTTCGCGCACCTGCGCTTCGACGTCTTCGAACTTGCGCACGGTCGCCGGGCGGTACGCGACGATGCGCGCGGCCACCAGCGTGTTGGGCGCGACCTGCACGGCTTCGGTGTTGCGCTTGTTCTTGATGGCGTCGTCGCTGAACAGCGCCTTGAGCAGCTTCTCGTTGTTCAGCGGGCTCTGCGCGCCCAGCGCCGGATTGGGCTGGCGCGTGACGTTGTCGGCGGTCTGGATGGTCAGCTTGAACTTGTCGGCGGCGGGCTTGAGGCTGTCGGCCTGCTCGTAGACGGTATTGCCGAAGGCATCGGCCTGCTCGGCAAACTTCTTGTCGGCGAACTGCTTGCGCAGTTCGGCTTCCAGCTCGGTGCGCACCGATTCCAGCGGCCGGGTTTCCGCGGGCTTGGTGCCGGTCAGCTTGATGATGTGGTAGCCGAAGTCGGTCTCGACCACGTCGCTGATCTGGCCCTCCTTGAGCGCGTACATGGCGTCCTCGAACGGCTTGACCAGCGCGCCGCGGCCCATGAAGCCGAGGTCGCCGCCCTTCTCGGCCGAACCCGGATCCTGCGAGTTCTTGCGTGCCACCTCGGCGAAGCTGTCCGGATGCTTGCGCACCTCTTCCAGCAGCTTGGCCGCCTTGTCCTTGGCGGCCTGGCGCTGCGCGGCCGGCGCATCCTTCGGCGCGCTGATCAGGATATGGCTGGCGCGGCGCTGCTCGTCGATGCGGAAGCGCGCGATATTGCTTTCGTAGTACGACTTCAGTTCTTCCGGCGTCACCGGCTGCGACGCGGCCAGGGCCTCGCCCGACAGCACCAGGTATTCCACCTGGGCCTGCTCCGGCACCGAGAAGGCCTGCTGGTGGCTGTCATAGTAGGCCTTCAGCGCGGCGGCATCGGGCTGGACCTTGGCGCTGTAGCCGGCCGGCTTGAACAGCAGCGCCTGCACCTCGCGCTGCTGGTCACGCACCGCCATCAGGCGCTCGATCAGCGACTTCGGCACGAATGCCGTCGCGGCAACCGATGCGCCCAGCTGCTGCGTGGCCAGCTCGAAGCGCATGCGCGCATCGAACTGCTCGGGCGTCATGCCCTGCGACTGCAGCAGCTGCAGATAAGCCTTGTCGTCGATCTTGCCGTCCTTGCCGCGCGGCAGTTGCGCAATCGCCGGCAGGCTGTTGATTTCTTCGACCAGCTTGGCGTCCGACACCGTCAGGTGCTCGTTGGCCACCGCATTGGCCATCACACGCTGCTGGATCAGTTGCTCGAGTACGGCCTTGCGTGCCTCCGGGCCCTCGAACTGGCGCGGGTCATAGTTGGCGCCAAGGATCTGGCGCGCGCGCTCGCTCTGGTCGCGCACCACGTTATCGACCTCCTGCGCGCTGATGGCACGGCCATCGACCTTGGCGGCATCGTGCGAGCTGTCCATGAAGCGCGAATAGCTTTCCACGCCGAAGAACACGAACGACGGGAAAACAAGCACCAGCAGCAGCAAGAGCATCAGGCGCCGGTTGTTGCGTACGAAATCAAGCATGCGGATTCGGGTAGTGGATTGGCACGAAAGACAAACTCCGCGATTCTAGCAGGAGCCGGTGGGCAGGCATCCGTTGTGCAGGATGGCAAACATGGCGGCGGAAATGAAAAATGCCCGCTGGCGCGGGCATTCTTTTAAGACTTGGCGGAGTGGACGGGACTCGCCCACATCCTGCGGGCCGCGGCCGCGCTTGCAAGCGCGGCCCTTCGAGCCCCGCCGGAAGCCGCGCAGGCGGCTTCCTCCACTCCGCAACAATGAAAAATGCCCGCTTGCGCGGGCATTCTTTTAAGACTTGGCGGAGTGGACGGGACTCGAACCCGCGACCCCCGGCGTGACAGGCCGGTATTCTAACCGACTGAACTACCACTCCTGTGTCGGTGCCTGCTTCGGGCCGGCGTGTGTGCAGCGGGCATAAACGCTTTGAAAATCAAAGCCTTAAGAGACCCATTTGCTGCGCTGTGCCGGGCGTGCCCGAGAAGCAGGCCGCATTATATCTGTATTTCCCGGACATGCAAGGGCCCTGCTGGGGCCAGCGCATCACACCCGGAACGGGAGCCGGTCGAACCGTCAGGCACGGCGCAGCGCCAGCGCGTAGTACGACGCGCCGTCCTCGCTGCGGTTCAGCGTTGCCCGCACCGTCACCGCCAGCGCACTGCCATCCACGCCTTGCAACCCGGTGGAAAACTCCGCCCGCGGCCGGGCGCGCGTCATCCGGCGCAGGCGCGCTCCGCCATCGGCGAAGCGTCCGGCCAGCCCGTCGCCCAGCAGGGCATCGGCATCGCAGCCGACCATCTGCGCCAGCGCCGCGTTGACCGACTCGCACCGCAACGCGCCATCCAGCAGCGCCATGCCTTCCGCCGTCAGTTCGAACACCGCCTGGAAGCGCGCCTGCTGGTCGCGCAGCGACTGCTCGGCGAGCTTGCGCGCGGTATTGTCCATGCTGATGCCGACGATCTTGACGATGCGCCCGTCCAGCTCCCGCACCGGCGTGGCGCGCGACGAGATCCAGCGGATGCTGCCGTCAGGCTGGTACAGGCGGAAGTCGAATTCGTGCGCACGGCCGGTGTGTAACGACTCCTCGTAGGCAGCGTTCATCATCGGCACGTCGTCGGCATGCACATGCTTCCAGAAGCTTTCGTTGCTGACGATGCGCCAGCCGTATACGGCCTCGACGTTGGACGAGTAGGTCACGTCGTCGGTGATCAGGTTCCATTCCCACGTGACGATGCGCGCGCCCTCCTGCGCCAGCTTCATGCGCGCCTCGCTCTCCATGATCTCGGCGGTGTAGCGGCGGCGCATGTCGGTCATGGGGATTTCCACCGCGCTGGAGCTTTCGGCCTCCTGCCGCGCCTGCTCGCCATAGCGCAGCCAGATCCAGTTGACGCCAAGGAACGCCGCCAGCTTGCGCAGTTTCTCGTAGTCGATCTCGCCGCCCCTGGTCCATTTATGGACGGCCGGGCGCGACACCTCGAGCGCGTTGGCCACCGCCTGCAGCGTGAGCTTCTTGTGTTCGAGCAGTTCCTTGAGGCGGAAGGCAAAGCTGTTTTCTGTCATGTGCTGGATTCCCCGGTGGCATCGCCGAGATGCCGCATGAAAAACTCGACGCAGGCGCGCAGCCGTGCCGAGCCGGAAAGGCGCGAAGGATACACCGCCCAGATATCCGCGTCCTGCCGGTAGCCGGGCAGCACCTGCACCAGGCGGCCGGCCTTGAGGTCGGGCCCGACATCCCACATCGAGCGCAGCATGATCCCATGCCCGTCCAGGGCCCAGCCCGTGACGATCTCGCCGTGGTTGGACGACAGGCGTCCGCCGACCTTGACGTTGCGGTCGCCCTCCGGCCCGGTCAGCCGCCAGATGCCGAACGGATGGTCGCGCTCCTTGGTGACGAGGCAGTCGTGCTGTTGCAGCGCATCCAGCGTCTGCGGCGCGCCGCGCGCCGCGAGGTACGATGGCGCCGCGCACAGCACCCGCCAGTTGCGCGCCAGCCGGCGCGCGATCAGGTGCGGCGCGATGTCGTTGCCGATGCGGATGTCGAGGTCGATGCCCTCGGCCACCAGGTCGACCAGCTTGTCGAACACGTCGAAGCGGATTTCCAGCGCGGGGTACTGCCGGCACAGAGCGGAGATCAGCGGCGCGACATGGCGCCTGCCGAAGCCGACGCTGCTGCCGATCCGCACCAGCCCGCGCGGCGCGCCGCCGCCGGCGCAGACGTCGTCCATCAACTGGCCGATCTCGTCGAGCATGTGGCGCGCCCAGCGGTACACGCGCTCGCCGTTTTCCGTCAGCGACACCTGGCGCGTGCTCCGGTGCAGCAGTTGCGCGCCCATCGTCTGTTCCAGCGCCTTGACGCGCTTGCTGACATAGGCCGGCGAGCTGCCCAGCTCTTCCGCGGCGGCGACGAAGCTGGCGCGCTGGGCAACCAGGCAGAACACCCGCAGGTCTTCCAGTGGCGGCAGATTATTCACGATTCGTGTTTCCTGTATCCACGCTTGCGCGGATGATCCGCGCCCGGTTTCGCGGCATCCTCGACCGGGTCCTGACCACCAGACACGAGCGAGACACCGCCATGACCAAACCATTCCCAGCTGCGTTCCGCATCGCCGCCATCGCCGGCGACGGCATCGGCAACGAGGTCCTTCCCGAAGGGCTGCGCGTCGTCGAAGCCGCGGCGCGCAAATTCAACCTGCCGATCGAAGTGCGCCACTTCGAATGGGCCAACTGCGACTACTACCTGCGCCACGGCAAGATGATGCCGGACGACTGGAAAGCGCAGCTCGACGGCTTCGACGCGATCTATTTCGGCGCGGTGGGCTGGCCCGACAAGGTGCCCGACCACATCTCGCTGTGGGGCTCGCTGCTCAGGTTCCGCCGCGAGTTCGACCAGTACGTCAACCTGCGCCCGGTGCGCCTGCTGCCCGGCGTGCCCTGCCCGCTCGCCGGCAAGCAGCCCGGCGACATCGACTTCTACGTGGTGCGCGAGAACACCGAGGGCGAGTACAGCCCGGTCGGCGGCCGCATGTACGAGGGTACCGCGCGCGAGATCGTGATGCAGCAGTCGATCTTCAGCCGCCACGGCACCGACCGCATCCTGAAGTACGCGTTCGAGCTGGCGCAAGCGCGTCCGCGCAAGACCCTGACCTCGGCCACCAAGTCCAACGGCATTGCCGTCAGCATGCCGTGGTGGGACGAGCGCACCGCCGCCATGGGCGCACAATACCCCGACGTGACATGGGACAGCCAGCACATCGACATCCTGTGCGCCCGCTTCGTGCTGCAGCCCGAGCGTTTCGACGTGGTGGTCGCTTCCAACCTGTTCGGCGACCTGCTCTCCGACCTGGGCCCGGCCTGCACCGGCACCATCGGCCTGGCGGGTTCGGCCAACCTGAACCCCGAGCGCGAGTTTCCGTCGCTGTTCGAGCCGGTGCACGGCTCGGCGCCGGACATCTACGGCAAGCAGATCGCCAACCCCATCGGCATGATCTGGTCGGGCGCGATGATGCTCGATTTCCTCGGCGGTGCCGCGGGCAAGCAGGCGCATGACGCCATCCTCGCCGCCATCGAGACCGTGCTGCGCGAAGGCCCGCTGACACCGGATGCCGGTGGCAAGGCCGGCACGAGCGACGTCGGCAAGGCCATCGCCGAGGCCCTCTGAGGCGACATCGACGGCAGCACGTGACGCGGAATTCGCGCGCCACGTCTGCCCTGCCTTGCGCCAACAGGCCCATCGGGCACACCCGGATTTTTTTTCAGCGCGGAGCTTGTGCATCGCCGGAATTTTGCATAGAGTTTGCGTAAACCAATAGTTACTGTAAACCATTGGTTTACAAAACGCAAGACAAGAACGCGGACCTCACCGCGCCGGTTAGACAAGTTCCACCACAAAGCACCCATGCGCCAAGACGCATCGGAGGAGATCGAATTGAAAACGTCCACGCCCCGCCGCGACGGATTCCTGACCGTCTGCACGCTCACCGCCGTGCTGGTCACCGTCATTGCCATGGTCCGCTGGCCCGCCCAGGCGGCCGCCACCGCCACCCATCTGTTCGAATGGTCCACGCGCTCCTTCGGCTCGCTGGTCCAGATCTTCGTGTTCGGCTGCGTCATCGCCTGCCTCGGGCTGGCCTTCAGCAAGTACGGCAACGTGCGCCTCGGCGAAGGCAAGCCCGAGTATTCCACCCTGTCGTGGGTGTTCATGTTCATCTGCGCCGGCATGGGGTCGTCGACCATGTACTGGGGCGTGATGGAGTGGGTCTACTACTACCAGTCGCCCGGCCTGAACGTGCCCACCGGCACCCGCGAGGCGCTGGAGCACTCCATCAGCTACTCGTTCTTCCACTGGGGCCTGAGCGCCTGGGCGGTGTACGCGCTGCCCTCGCTGGCGATGGCGTACCACTTCCACGTGCGCAAGAACAAGGGGCTGAACCTGGCGTCCATCGTCGAAGCGATCACGGGCTTCCGCGCCACCGGCCCGGTGGGCCGGCTGGTGGACCTGATCTTCCTGCTGACGATGTTCGGCGCGCTGACGGTTTCGATCGCGCTGACGGCGTCGACCTTCACGCGCGGCCTGTCCGGGCTGTTCGGCGTACCCGATACCTTCGTCACGCAGCTGATCGTGATCGTCGGCGTATCGGTGCTGTTCTCGGCGAGCGCCTACATCGGCATCAACGGCGGCATGCAGCGCCTGAGCCATATGGTGTGCTGGGGCGCGCTGCTGCTGGCCGCGGTCGTGTTCGCCATCGGGCCGACCCTGTTCGCCGGCAACAACATCGTCAACGGCCTGGGCCTGATGCTGCAGAACTACGTCCATATGAGCCTGTTCACCGACCCCACCGGCGACGGCGCCTTCAGCCGCGGCTGGACGGTGTTCTACTGGCTGTGGTGGGTGTCGTACTCGCCCGGCGTGGCGATGTTCGTGGCGCGCGTGTCCAAGGGACGCAAGATCAAGGAAGTCATCTACGCACTGCTGCTGGGCGGCAGCATCGGCTGCTGGTTCTTCTTCGGCGCGCTGGAAAGCTACAGCATGCACCAGTTCATCACCGGCGCCATCGACGTGCCGCGCATCCTGAAGGAGCACGGCGGCGAGGCCGCAGTGGAGATGCTGCTGAGCGCGCTGCCGGCGGGCAAGGTCTTCCTGGCCGTGTACCTGGCGATCATGATCGTCTTCCTCGCCGCCCACGTCGACGCCGTCGCCTACGCCGTGGCCGCCACCACCACGCGCAACCTGGCCGAAGGACAGGACCCCTCGCCGACCAGCCGCGTGTTCTGGTGCGTGATGCTGACCCTGGTGCCGCTGGCGATGCTGTTCGTCAAGGCATCGCTGGAGACCATGAAGACCGCCGTCGTGCTGACCGCGATCCCGTTCCTGGTGATCCTCGGCATCAAGCTGTTCGGCCTGTTCCGCTGGCTGCTGCAGGACTACGCCGACACCCCGGCGCACCTGATCGAGGCGGCCCGGGCTGACGGCGAGCCGCGCGCCGAGACCGCCGAGCGCTCGGCCGTGGTCGCCGGCACCTGACGGATTGACGGGCAGGCAGGCCCCCCGCGGCCTGTCCTGCCCGTCGCTGACTAGCAACTTGCCCGCATCGGGCTTTTTCTTCCGCCTTGTTGTTAAACAATATTTAACGCTTAACTACAAATTAACCAAAGGAAACCCACCATGGAGAAGATCCTCGACAACGCCGCCGTCAAGCTGCCCGCCGATTTCTGCGCCGACGACGAAAACGCCTGGACCCTGCCCGCCTCGTACTACACCCGCGACGCGGTGTTCGAATACGAGAAGGAAAAGATCTTCGCCAACAGCTGGATCTGTGTGGCCCACCGCAGCGAACTGGCCGAGCCGAACGACTACGTCACCCGCGACATCATCGGCGAAAGCATCGTCGTGCTGCGCGACCGCGAAGGCGTGCTGCGCGCCTTCTACAACGTGTGCCCGCACCGCGGCCACCAGCTGCTGCAAGGCAGCGGCCGCGCCAGGAACGTCATCACCTGCCCGTACCACGCCTGGACCTTCAAGCTCGATGGCGAACTGGCGCTGGCGCGCAACTGCGACAACGTCCCCAACTTCGACAAGAGCAAATCCAGCCTGGTCCCGGTCAAGGTGGAGGAATACGCCGGCTTCGTCTTTATCAACATGAACCCGGACGCCGGCACCGTCGAGGCCCAGCTCCCCGGCCTGGAAGCCCGCATGCGCGCCGCCTGCCCGGTGATCGACGAGCTCCACCTCGGCGCCCGCTTCGTCACCGAGACGCCGGCCAACTGGAAGTCCATCGTCGACAACTACATGGAGTGCTACCACTGCGGCCCGGCCCACCCCGGCTTCTCGGACTCCGTGCAGGTCGACCGCTATACCCACACGCTGCACGAGAACTGGTCGCTGCAGTTCGGCCATGCCAAGTCGTCGGAGAAGTCTTTCAAGCTCGACGAGTCGGTCAAGGACCCCAGCTTCAGCGGCTTCTGGGCCTGGCCTTGCACCATGTTCAACGTGCCGCCGGGCGCCAACTTCATGACCGTGATCTACGAGTTCCCGGCCAGCGCCGAAGTCACGCTGCAGCACTACGACATCTATTTCCTGAACAAGGAGCTGACCGAGGACCAGAACAAGCTGGTCGAGTGGTATCGCGACGTGTTCCGCCCGGAAGACCTGCGCCTGGTCGAGAGCGTGCAGAAGGGCCTGAAGTCGCGCGGCTATCGCGGCCAGGGCCGGATCATGGTCGACCGCCAGCGCAGCGGCATCAGCGAGCACGGCATCGTGCATTTCCACCGCAAGGTGGCCAGGGAATACGAAGGCGCGTAAGCGCCGGCAGCACCCATACCGAAACGGAGACCAGACCCATGCAACTCAACGACAACACCCTGTTCCGCCAGCAAGCCCTGATCGGCGCCGAGTGGACCGACGCGCCCGACGCCGCCACCGTAGCCGTGTCCGACCCCGCCACCGGCGAGCAGGTCGGCACCGTGCCGCTGATGCGCGAGGCCGGCGCCGTCGCCGCCATCGAAGCCGCCAACGCCGCGCTGCCCGCGTGGAAGGCCCGCACCGCCAAGGAGCGCGCCGCGCTGCTGCGCAAGTGGTTCGACCTGATCATCGAGAACGAAGACGACCTCGCCGCCATCATGACCCGCGAGCAGGGCAAGCCGCTGGCCGAAGCGCGCGGCGAGGTGCGCTACGCCGCCTCGTTCATCGAGTGGTTCGGCGAGGAAGCCAAGCGCCTCTACGGTGACGTGATCCCCTCCCCGGCCGCCGACAAGCGCCTGGTGGTGGTGCGCGAGCCGATCGGCGTCTGCGCCGCCATCACGCCGTGGAACTTCCCGGCGGCGATGATCGCGCGCAAGGCTGCGCCCGCGCTGGCGGCCGGCTGCACCATGGTGGTCAAGCCCGCCAACGAAACGCCGTTCAGCGCGCTGGCGCTGGCCGACCTGGCGCTGCGCGCCGGCATCCCGGCGGGCGTGCTGAATATCGTCACCGGCGACGCGGCGGCGATCGGCAGCCAGTTCACCGGCCACCCGCTGGTGCGCAAGCTGTCGTTCACGGGCTCCACGCCGGTCGGACGCCTGCTGATGCAGCAGTGCGCCGGCACGGTCAAGAAGGTATCGCTGGAACTCGGCGGCAACGCGCCGTTCATCGTATTCGAAGACGCCGATATCGACGCGGCGGTCGAGGGCGCGATCCAGGCCAAGTACCGCAACGCCGGGCAGACCTGCGTCTGCGTCAACCGGCTCTATATCCACGACGCCGTCTACGACCAGTTTGTCGAGCGCTACGTGAGCAAGGTGGCCGGACTGCGCGTCGGCAACGGCTTCAGCGCCGGCAGCGAGATCGGCCCGCTGATCACCGAAAAGGCGGTCGCCAAGGTCAGTGAGCTGGTGGCGGATGCCGTCAGCAAGGGCGCGCGCATCGCCATCGGCGGCGGCGTCCATGACGCCGGTGCGCAGTTCTTCGCACCGACGGTGCTGGCCGACGTCAAACCCGGCATGCGCGTGCTCGACGAGGAAATCTTCGGGCCGGTCTCGCCCATCGTCCGCTTCACCTCGGAGGCCGACGTGGTGCGCATGGCCAACGACACCATCTACGGCCTGGCCGCCTACTTCTTCAGCCGCGACATCGGCCGCGTCTGGCGCGTGGCCGAACAGCTGGAATACGGCATCGTCGGCATCAACACCGGCCTGTTCTCGAACGAGGTGGCGCCGTTCGGCGGCGTGAAGCAATCGGGCCTGGGCCGCGAGGGCTCGAAGTACGGCATCGAGGACTACCTCGAAATGAAATACCTCTGCATGGCGCTGTAACGCGCGCCAGCACTCCCGGAAGACAGCAGCATGGGCAATACCTACCAGACCCTCCAGGTGCGGGTTGCGCGCATCGAGCACGTGACCCCGCTGATCAAGCGCTTCACCATGGAAGCGATGGATGGCGGCGAGCTGCCGCCCTTCACCGGCGGCAGCCACGTCATCGTGCAGATGCGCGACGGCGCGCGCCAGTACAGCAACGCCTACTCGCTGATGAGCTCGCCCGATGCGCTCGGCAGCTACCAGATCGGCGTGCGGCGCGAGGAGAAGTCCAAAGGCGGCTCCGCGTTCCTGCACGACAAGGTGGCCGAAGGCGACGCGCTCACCATCACCACGCCGAACAACCTGTTCGCGCTCGACCCTGGCGCGCATCACCACGTGCTGATCGCCGGCGGCATCGGCATCACGCCGTTCATGTCGCAGATGCATGAACTGCGCAAGCGCGGCGCCTCGCATGAGCTGCATTACGCGTTCCGCGCCGACGAGCACGGCGCGTTCCGCGACGAACTGGCGGCGCTCGCGCAGGCGTCTTCCGGGGGCCAGGTCAGCTTCTATGTCGACAGCAAGGGGCAGAAGCTGGACCTGGCTGGCTTGCTCGGCGGCATGCGGGCCGGCGCCCATGTCTATGTCTGCGGCCCGGCACCGCTGATCGACGCCGTGCGCACGGCCGCGCAAGACGTCCACCTCGATTCGTCGCGCGTGCACTGGGAGCAATTTGCCGCGCCCGAGCAGGCGGGCGACGCCTTTACCGTAGTGCTGGCGAAATCCGGCAAGACCGTGGAGGTGGCCGCCGGCGAGTCGATCCTGAAGGCGATCGAGCGCGACAGCACCGTGCCGGTCGAATGCCTGTGCCGCGAAGGCGTGTGCGGTACCTGCGAGACCCGCATCCTCGAAGGCGAAGCCGTCCACTACGACCAGTACCTGAGCGACCAGGAAAAGGCATCCCAGAAGACCATGATGATCTGCGTGTCGCGGGCCAGGGGCGGCAGGCTGGTGCTCGACCTGTAAGCCACAAGAAAGGCCGGCGCACGCGATGCCGGCCGCCATTCTCACGGAGGAGACCATATGAACAGACCAGCCGGCCTCTGGCTGCTGGCGGGCACGCTGCTGCCTGCCGCCTTCCCTTGCGCAGCGCAGGCCCAGTCGAACGTGACGCTCTATGGCGTCGTCAGCACCGCGGTGCGCTACACCTCGAACCTCGACGGCCGCCATCACGACCAGGCCGAACTCGTTGCCAGCGGCATCGGCGGCAGCCGCTGGGGCCTGAAAGGCAGCGAAGACCTCGGCGGCGGCAACCAGGCCGTGTTCCTGCTGGAAAACGGCTTCGGCACCGACGACGGCAAGACCGCCTACAACGCGCTGTTCGGCCGCCAGGCCTACGTCGGCGTCTCCGGCGACTGGGGCGCCCTGACCTTCGGCCGCCAGTACAACGCCCTGAACAACATCGGCTGGGCCTTCGACCCGCTCGACCAAAGCTGGGGCAACTTCTGGTCCGACCCGCTCTACACCGGCGGCGACATCTTCTTCCAGGGCTACCGCGTCAACAACAGCGTGGTGTACAAGAAGACGGTCGGCCCGGTCAGCGTGCAACTCGACTACGGCTTCGGCGAGCGCGCCGGCAGCATGGCGCGCGGCGCGACCTTCGGCGGCGGGGTGATGTTCCAGCAAGGACCGCTGGCGCTCGGCGTGGCCTATGACCAGCAACGCCCGGGCACCGGCGCCAACACGCTGCACAACTACTCGGTCGGCGCGTCATACGTGTTCGGCAAGGCCACCGGCTACCTCGGCTACATGGGCCGGCGCGAGGATCGGCGCGAGACCGGGCCCGACGCCCGCTTCGGCATCGCCTTCGTCGGCCTCGGCTACCAGCTCACGCCGGCCCTGCACCTGTCGGGCGCTTACTACCGCTACAAGCAGAGCGGCAACGTGACGACGCAATTCCAGGCCACGCCGATCCCGCTCGGCAGCGGCAATGCCGACGCGGTATCGGCCGTGGCGGACTATGCCCTGTCGAAGCGCACCAGCCTGTTCCTGGAGGCCGACGCCACCTTCGCCCGCGGCGGCACGGTCGGACGGGAGACCGAGTACTGGGGCGGCACGCCGGTGACCGATGTGCGCAGCACGACCCGCGTGGGGGTGATGGCCGGCGTCCGCCACCTGTTCTGAGCCCCGCCTCGCACGCCCCCTGGAAGCCCGGCAGCACACTCCGGCGCAGCCTGCCCCGAGTGGAAACTGCCGAATATGCCTCTCGTGCTATCTCCCGGAAGCAGCTTCCGGGCTGTCGTCACGAGCACGCCAGATGGCGCGGGAGGCCCTTCGCCATCCGAATCCCTGTGATCCGGCATAATGCCCGGAACACCATGGCGGTACTGGATTGAATCTGGCGATGCAAATGAAGGCGGACCTCTCTCCCCTGGAGACCTCACCCACCACGACCAGCGGCGACGACTGCCCCCTGCGCTGGTTCGACGCGGACCGCGGCGCGTTCGAATCGCTCGAGCGATTGATTGCCGAGCACCCGGCGGATTTCTTTGCCGGCGAGCATTTCGAGCCGGCCGGCGCCTGCGCCACGCGGGCAGAGCGGTTCGCGTCGGTCGAGCTGCCCGAGACGCCGACGTCGCCGCAAGCGCATGCCGATCACCTGCTCAACGACGTGTTCCGGCACGTAATGCCGGTGGCATCGCCAACCTTCGTCGGACACATGACGTCGTCGCTGCCGTCGTTCATGCCGTCCCTGGCCAAGGTGGTCACGGCGCTGAACCAGAACGTGGTCAAGCTCGAGACCTCGGGCGCGCTGACCGGGCTGGAGCGCCAGGTCATCGGCATGCTGCACAAGCTGGTCTTTGCCGGGGACCGCGCGTTCTATGCGCGATGGCTGCACGATGCCGACCACGCGCTCGGCGCGTTCTGCTCGGGCGGCACCGTCGCCAACCTCACCGCGCTCTGGGCCAGCCGCAACCAGCTGCTGGGCGCGCGTGACGGCTTCGCCGGCATCCATCACGCCGGACTGGCGGCCGCGCTGCGCCATTACGGCCATGACGGGCTCGCCATCGTGGTCTCGGAGCGCGGGCATTATTCGCTGCGCAAGGCCGCCGATGTGCTGGGCATCGGGCGCGACAATCTCGTGCCGGTCGGGGTCGATGCGGACGGCCGCATGCGCATCGGCCTGCTGCGCGACACCCTGCGCGAGCTGCAGCAGCGCAACATCCGGCCGATGGCAATCGTCGGCATCGCCGGGACCACCGAGACGGGCGCGGTCGATCCGCTCGACGCGATGGCCGACGTTGCGCAAGAGGCCGGCTGCCATTTCCACGTCGATGCCGCCTGGGGCGGCGCCACGCTGCTGTCGGAGCGCGAGCGCTGGCGCTTCGCGGGCATCGAGCGTGCCGATTCCGTGGTCATCGACGCGCACAAGCAGTTCTACGTGCCGATGGGCGCCGGCATGGTGCTGTTCCGCAGCCCCGCATGGACGCAGGACATCGTCCAGCACGCCAACTATATCGTGCGCAAGGGCTCGGTCGACCTGGGGCGCCATACGCTGGAAGGATCGCGCGGCGCGGCGGCGGTCATGCTCTATGCCAACCTGCACCTGCTCGGGCGCAAGGGGCTGGCGCAGTTGATCGAGCGCAGCATCGACAACGCGCGCTACTTTGCCGGCCTGATCGCGCAGCAGCCCGATTTCGAGCTCGACAGCCATCCGCAGCTGTGCATCCTGACCTACCGCCATGTGCCGCAGACCGTCCGCGCCGCGCTGGCCACGGCCTCGGCGGACCGGCGCGAGAAGCTCCTCGATGCGCTCGATGCGCTGACCATCAGCGTCCAGGAAATGCAGCGCGATGCCGGCCGCTCGTTCGTCTCGCGCACGCAACTGGTGTCGGCGCAATGGGGCGGGCGCCCGATCGCCGTCTTCCGGGTGGTGCTGGCCAACCCGGATACGACGCCCGCCATGCTCCAGTCCATCCTCGACGAACATCGCGCGCTGGCGGCGGCCAGCCCGTGCATGGCGCCGCTGATGGCGCTGGCGGAGGCGCAGGACGTCGGGTGAGATCTGGCGATCTCGCGCCGCGGATGGTGCACGGGATCGAACAGGGTGAGGCGTCACCCCTCATCTACGGCAACTTCCTGCCGGCCAGCGCCTCGCCGGACAAGCGCAATCCGTCCAGCAGGGCCGTGTAGAAACGCGGCCCGATGGCACCGTCGGCCACCGGATTGCCGCCAACATCTGCCGCTGCCGGATCCCCGCAAAAGATATCAGGAGTGGCAGACCAGGCCGTTCTGCAGCAGCCCCACCTCGAACCCGACATTGGCCGCGCGGCGCTCGCGTGCACCGGCAAATGCCCCGCCTGCCTTCCAATGCCGCGCAGCCAGGTCGATCCACGCCTGCGATGCCGTGTCGGGCGCGCTCAGCGCCATCTGTGCGTAAGGCGCCGGCGTCAGCCGCGCCTCGAGACGGCGATAGAAGCGCCATTCGGGCAAGCCCATCAGGCGGTCAAGCACGACCTCGTCCTCGGCGAGTGCTTCGCAGTCTCCGGCCATGAACGCCGATACGGCATGGATTGCGGATGCGTAGATCCGCGGCAGAGCGCCGGCGTAGCCAAGCTCGCTGGCATACGGGCTGCCGCTTGCCACGCATACCCGCTTGCCGGCGAGATCCGCAAGCGTATGAAGCGGACCGCCGCGCAGCGCGACCAGCCCGCCTTTCCCTCCGGTGTAGTTCGTGGACGAGGCGCTCGCCGGGCGCGCGCTGTCCATTGCGCTGCCGGCTATCACGAGATCGATCCCGGGCACGCTTGCGGCGACCTTGCCGGGCGCATCGGGCTGCAGCGCGACTACGCGCAAGCGCACATCAAGGCGAGCGGCAATATAACGCCCGAATTCCACATCGAACGCGTCAGGCTCGGGCGGCGTCGGGCGGTTCGGCGGTGCCGGACGCGGATAGGCGCGCACGCCAACTACAAGCTCGCCGCGCCTGACTGCCCCGGCAAGCACGGGGCCGGCAGGCACCGCGCGCCATTCGGGCTCGCGCGCGAGTTGCGCCAGCCAGCCTGGCCAGGGTGCCGGCAAGCGTTCCGGCATCTCGGGCATGCGCACCAGGATCGGCCCAGCCGCCAGCCTTGTCACCGCTGCCGCGAGCGCCAGCAGGATGGCGGCTGCCGCCACGTTGCGCCGGCCCGGCCGGCGCGCGCCTCGACTCCCGGCCTCTCCTTCGCGCTTGCCTCCGTACCGTACCCGAACCGCCGGCTCGGCAAGGGGCGTTCCGGAAGCCGGCAACTCAGCCATTGACGGTCAGCCCCTTGCGCCAGCGCATGAGCCGCCGCTCGACCACGGCCAGCACATAGTTCAGCGCCAGACCAACCAGCGCAAGCAGCAGGATTCCCGCGTACATCAGGGGAATCTGGAAGACCTCCTGCGAATTCAGCGTGAGAAAGCCGAGCCCGGAATGCGCGCCGATCATCTCGGCCGCTACCAGCGCGGTGACGCAGTACGTGCCGGCCAGCCGTACACCGGTGAAGATCGACGGGGACGCGGCGGGAAGCACGACCTTGCGGAACACAAAGCCGCGCGAGGCGCCCATCGATACTGCCGAGTGGATCAGCAGCTTGTCGACCTGCCTGACGCCGGCGATCGTGCTCAGAAGCACCGGCCAGAACGAGGCCCAGAAGATCAACGCAACCTTGGACAGCTCGCCGATGCCGAGAAACAGGATAAAGACCGGGAACAGCGCAAAGGCCGAAGTCTGACGGAAAAACTGCAGGATCGGATCGACAATGGCCTCGAAACGCGCGAACCATCCCATCAGCAGCCCAAGCGAAACCCCGAGCGAAATGGCCAACGCCAGCCCCCACAGCGAACGCCGCAAGCTTGCCCACAGGTGCCTGGCGAGGCTGCCGTCGCCCGCTATCTGCCAGATGGTGGCCAACACTTCCGACGGTGGACTGAGGTACGCTGCGCTGACGATGCCCGCACGCGGGACCAGTTCCCAAAGCAACAGGAACGCGACAATGCCCGCCAGGCCAAGTGCGCGATCGCCGGCCCGGGCGAACCACCGCCGGGCTGAAAAACCGGTGCTGCGCGATGCACGGGCGGTGACGGCATGCGATGTCGTCATGATGCGGCCCCCTCCCCGGCTGCATGGCGTATCACACCCTGCGCCGCCGGCGCGAGCCGGCTGTCGCTGCCGTATGGCTGACCCTTTGTGCCGGCCGACGTGGCAATGGCGGGCTCGGCTTCAAGCCGTTCGCCGGGGCTGGCGGTCGCGCCGAGCGGGCGTGGCGTAGCCGCCGGATTGGCGAACTGGACTTCATCCTTGAGAATCTCCCACGCTTGCTGGCGCAGCCCAACAAACTCCGGCGCATTGCGCAGCTCCGCTTCACGCGGACGAGGCAACGGCACGTCAAGAATCGCCTTGATCGTCCCTGGCCGGCGCGTCATCACGGCCACGCGATCGGACAGGAAGATCGCTTCGTCCAGGCTATGGGTGATAAACACGATGGTCTTGCGCCGTTGCTCCCAGATCCGCAGCAGTTCGCCCTGGAGGATTTCCCGGGTCTGGGCGTCGAGCGCGGCAAAGGGCTCGTCCATCAGCAGCACGTCCGGCTCGTAGGCAAGCGAGCGGGCAATGGCCACGCGCTGCTTCATGCCCCCGGATATCTCGTGCGGATAGCGGCTGCCGAAGCCATGGAGCCCGACCAGTTCGAGATACTCGGTCGCAATCCGTCGTCTCTGCGCCCTGCCGACGCCGCGTATCTCCAGTCCGACCTCGATGTTCTCCAGCACCGTGCGCCAGGGAAACAGTGCATAACCCTGGAACACCACCCCCTGGTTCAGATTGACGCCCTGCAGTTCCCGGCCGCTGATCAGGATGTCGCCGCCGGTGCGCTGCGCCAGGCCCGCGAGAATGCTGAGGAATGTCGACTTGCCGCAACCGGATGGTCCCAGGATCGAGAGGAATTCGCCTTCGCGCACATCGAGATCGAAGCCGTGCAGCACATCCACGGTTTCGGCAGCGCCGCGCGCGTTGCGCACGGTATAGGCCATGCTGACGTCGCGCGCCGTGATCTTCGGATTCATGGGAGCCAACGTCATGCCTTGGCCGCGGCAGTCGCGTACGGGTTGAATTCGTTGGTGTAGATGTCGCTCGCCCTGACCTTGCCTTTGGCGAGCTTGCCTTCAGCTTCCAGTACGTCGATGTAGTACTGGATCGGCGGCTCGGTGACGACCAGGTTGTCGACGTAGGCGTAGCGGTCGACAAACTCGAGCTTGAGCTTGATACGCTCGGAGATCAGCTTTCGTGCATCTTCCGGATGTGCATTGACCCAGTTGCCGGCTTTTGCCAGGGCCGTCACCACATCGCGTACCGCCTGCGGATGCTCGCGGACAAAGCGGCCGTGCGCGCTGTAGGGCTGCATGCCGCCGAGCCCCCCGTCTAGATCGAAGTCTGTCCACAGCCGCGTCAGCGACCCGGCATGATCGGCGCGGCCGGAAAACGGGGCATGGATGATGGCCAGGTCGGTGTTGCCGTTCACCAGCGTCTGCTCGGCCTGATCATCGGGAATGACCACGAAATTGATCCTGGTGACGTCGACGCCCTGCTGGCGCAGATAGGTCTTGGTAACGAACTCCGCGCAGGCGCCAAAGCTGTTGATGCCGATGGTCTTGCCCTCCAGATCCTTCGGCGAGCGAATCCCCGAAGCCTTGCGCACGAAGTACTTCATATGCGGGGCATCCCGCAGCGTCTTGTTGCCGGCGGCCACCACCTTGATGTCGGCGCCGCTTGCCACCGCGGAGATCACCAGCGGCACCATGCGGGTGCCGAAGTCGATCTCCCCGGTCCCGGTCAGCGGAATGATCTGCGGCGCGGACACCTTGCCGATGTACTTGGGCCGTGTGCTGGTGCCGTCGAAGTAGCCGAGCTGGTCGGCAAGGTAGACCAGGTCGAAGGACGGGTTGTCGGGGTACTTGAACTCGACCTTGTCGCCGGTCTTGCCGACGACCGCGGGCGCGGCCGAGCCGGCACCGGTGCTTGCGGCGGCCTTGGGTGCTTCGGCGTCATGGCGCGAGCAAGCGGCAAGCAGTCCGGTCCCGCCCATCGCGGCCAGCGTGCCGATGCGCATCAGAGCGTTACGGCGAGAAAGGTCAGCGCTTCGTTTCGACGACATTGCAGGTTCCAGATGGCAAGTGGGGCGGCCCGCGCGAACACGGGGACGCCAGGAGAAATCGGTCATGCAGGCACACCAGTATTCGGCAGACGCCACGCAAGCAGAACGAAGTTATTTGCCTATCGATATAGGGTGCGTCCGCCTGTCCATATGCCACGGCTCGCGGCAGCGTTCCAGGCGGGCCAGCCGTCCCAGTTAACGATCATGGGACTGCTGCGAGGGGCCCTGGCACGGCAGCCAGAAGCTGCCGCGTGTAGGGATGCGCAGGCCGCTCCCAGATCTGGTCGCGGCCGCCGCTCTCGACAAGCTGGCCTGAGCGCATGACCAGGATGCGGTCGGCGATATAGCGCACGACGCCAAGGTCATGCGAGATGAACAGGCACGACAGCCCATACTCCGCCTGCAGGTCGGCGAGCAGGTTCAGGACCTGCGCCTGCACCGAAACGTCGAGCGCCGACACCGGCTCATCGCACACCAGCAGGCGCGGCCTGACAATCAGTGCGCGGGCGATGCCGATGCGCTGGCGCTGGCCGCCGGAGAATTCATGCGGATAGCGGTGCAGCGCCGCGGCGGGCAAGCCCACGCGGTCGATCATTGCCGCCGCGCGTGCGCGCCGTTCGTGCCGGTCGCGCACGCCGTGTATCTGCAGCGTGCCTTCCAGCACCTCGGCGACGGTCCGGCGCGGATTGAGCGAGCTGTACGGGTCCTGGAACACGAGCTGCATGGCGCCGCGCCACGGGCGCATCCGCCGTCGCTCCACGCTGGCGATGTCGGTGCCGTCGAAGACGATGCGCCCCGCGTCATGGTCCGCCAGGCGCAGCACGGCCCGCGCGAGCGTGGATTTGCCGCAGCCCGATTCGCCGACCAGGCCCACGGTCTCGCCCGCGGCAATCGAGAACGATACGCCCTGCACGGCGGCGGTAGCGTGCGCGCCGGACCGGTGTGTCACATGGAGATCCGCGACTTCGAGCATGGCCGGCGCCAGCCCACCGCCACTGCCACTGCCGCTCGCCGCGCGCAGCGCCGGACGTTCGAGCCGGAATGCCGCCGGCGTACCGTCGTCACGACGTTCCACGCGGATCTCGGGCAAGCGGGCTTGCCGGTAATGCGGCACCACGCCGTCCGCGGCGCCCAGCGACGCGCCGAGCAGCCCGCGCGTATAGGGGTGCGCCGGCTCGCGGAACAGGGTCCGGGCAGACTGCTCCTCCACCTTGATGCCCTCGTGCATGACAGCGACGCGATCCGCCCAGCGCGCCACCACGCCGAGGTCGTGCGTGATCAGCAGCATCGCCATGCGCAGTTCGCGCCGCAGCGTATCGAGCAACTCCAGGATCTGGGCCTGCACGGTGACATCGAGCGCGGTGGTTGGCTCGTCGGCCACCAGCAGCTTCGGCGCGCACGCGATCGCCATGGCGATCATCACGCGCTGGCGCTGCCCGCCCGACAACTGGTGCGGGAAGGCATGGAAGCGCCGCTGCGGCTCGGGAATGCGGACCTGGTCCAGCAGTTCGACTGCGCGCGCACGGGCCGCCTGCGCGGATAGCGCCGTATGCAGCCGCAGCGTCTCGACCACCTGCGCGCCGATACTCAGCACCGGGTTGAGCGAGGTCATCGGTTCCTGGAAGATCATCGAAACCGCGCTGCCGCGCAGTGCGGCCATGTCGCGCTCGCGCAGCGCCAGCAGGTCGCGCCCTTCCAGCAGTAGGCGGCCGCTCACCCGCGCGGATGCCGGCAGCAGCCGCAGCAACGCCAGCGCGGTGGTGGACTTGCCGCAGCCCGACTCGCCGACGAGCGCGACCGACTCACCGGCGCCGACATCGAGGCTCAGGCCCGAGACCGCGGGCCGCGCCGCGCCGGGATAGCGGATGGAAAGATCCTGCAGCGAAAGCAACGGCTTCATGATGCCTCGGGGCCGTCAGCGTGCATGGATTTCCGCGGCCAACAGTTCGGGCTCGACCTGGATCTGCAGCGCCTCATTGAAGCGCGCGAAGAATGCGCACAGCGCCGCGCGCAGCGTCAGCTCCACGATCTGCGCCTCGGTAAAATGCTGGCGCAGTTGCGCCACCACGGTGTCGGTGACGCGTTGCGTCGTGACCTGCACGGTGTAGTCGCGCACCAGGCGCTCCACGGCATCCAGCCCCGGCACGTCGGGCTCCAGGATCCGCTCGACCGTTTCCGGCGGCACGCCCAGCGCTTCCAGCCGCGGCACATGGTGGCTGATGCAGTAGTGGCACGCGTTCAGCCGCGATGCCGTGACCAGCACGATCTCCAGATGCCTGCGCGTAATCAGCGCGTCGCGCGCGGAATCCAGCAGCAGGCCGAACAGGTGCGCTACCGCGGGCGGCCGGTGGCCAAGCACGCGCAGCATGTTGCCGAACGCGCCATATTCGCGCTCCACGCGTTCGAACGTGGTGCGGGCCTCGCCCTGCAGGGCGTCGGGATCGATGTCGTGAATGCGTGCCAAGACGCTCTCCTGTGAAGTGGGTAGATAAGGAAGCGAAGGGTGTTCAGCGGCGTTCGCGCGGATCGAAGGCGGCCGCCAGCCCGTCGCCGAGCAGGTTCAGCGCGAGCACGGTCAGCACGATCGCGAGGCCAGGCAATGCGCACACGTACCAGTCGGTGCGCAGCACCTCGCGACCCGCACCGACCATATTCCCCCAGCTCGCGACATTGGGATCGGCCAGCCCGAGGAACGCCAGGCTGGATTCAGTCAGGATCGCCGTCGCCACCATCAGCGACGCCGACACCAGTACCGGCGTGAGCGTGTTCGGCAAGATGTCCTCGAAGATGATCCGGGCGTGGCTCGCACCCGCGGCCTCGCTGGCGAGCACCATGTCGCCGTGGCGCAGGCGCAGCACTTCGGCACGCACCAGCCGTCCGAGCGCCGGCCACGACGTGATGCCGATCGCGAGGGCGATCTTCCATACCGATGGCTGTACCACCGCCACGATGGCCAGTGCGAACAGGAACGACGGGATCGTCAGGAAGAATGTCGTCAGCGCGCCGAACACGCGGTCGGCACGGCCGCCGTAGTAGCCGGCCGCCACCCCGCCCGCCACGCCAAGCACCACGGCCAGCGCCGTCGAGACCCCCGCGATCAGCAGCGAGGCGCCCGCGCCATGGAGCAGGCCCGCGAGGATGTCGCGGCCCAGCATGTCCGAGCCGAGCGGGAACGCGGCGTCCTGCCCCGGCCACAACAACGGTTCGGCCGCCATCTCGAGCGGGTCGCCAGGGTGTATCCAGCCTGCCGACAGCGCGGCCGCCAGGACCATGCCCAGCAGGACCACGCCGGCCGCCGCGCTCGGCGACGACAGCAGCCGGCGCAGCCGCTGCCGGCCCACGGATGGCGGCAGGGGCACCGGCACCTCGGCCGCAGTGCGGTGCGAACTGGACTGTTGCCGCTGCAGCGGCACGGAAATGGAGGAAGAAGGCAGGGACAAGCGACAACTCCTGTAAACACCCGGGGCTGCATCAGGCCAGCCGGATGCGCGGGTCCACGCGCGCGTAGACGGCATCGACAATCCAGTTGACCAGCACCACGACCACCGCGCTGCACAGCAGGATGCCGAGCAGCAGGTTGTAGTCGCGCTGGTAGAGCGCCTCGAACGCCATCCGTCCGAGCCCGGGCCACGAGAACACCGTCTCGACGAGCACCGCGCCGCCAATCACGGAACTGGCCTGAACACCGGCCATCGTCACCAGCGGCAGCAGCGCGTTGCGCAAGACATGGCGCGTCAGCACGCGCGCCGCGGGCGCGCCTTTGGCCACGGCCGTGCGCACGAAATCCTGCCGCCGCACCGCGATCATGCTGGCCCGCATCAGCCGCACATAGACGGCCATGTAGAACAGGCCGAGCGTCGCGGCCGGCAACACCAGGTGCCGCGCCACGTCCGCGGCGTAGGCCCAGCCCGCAAGACCGGCCTCCACCGTGAACATGCCGCCGACGGGCAGCCAGTCGAGGCGGACGGAGAACACCAGCACCAGCATCAGGCCGATCCAGAACAGCGGCGTGGCAAAGCACAGCAGCGCCACCGACGAGATCAGCGTATCCAGCGCCCGTCCGGCACGCGCCGCCGCCAGCACGCCCAGGGCCGCACCGATCAGCACCGCGAACGCAATGCTCGCGCCCATCAGCAGCAGCGTGGCGGGCAGGCGCTGCAGGATCAGGTCCAGCACCGGCATGCCCTGCCGGTACGAGTAGCCCAGGTCGAGCTGCGCCAGGTGCCACAGATACTTGCCGAACTGCACCCACCAGGGCTGGTCGAGCCCGAACTGCGAGCGCAGCGCCGCCAGGTATTCCGGCGTGGCGGCGCCCGCCTCCCCGGCCAGCACCTGCGCCGCATCGCCGGGCGCGAGCCGCAGCAGGAAGAAGTTGACGACCGCCACGCCGGCGGCGATACCGGCGAGCTGCAGCAGCCGGCGCAAGGCCGGTCGCCACGGCACGCGCGCCAGCCATGCCGGCTTGGGTCCAGGCGCGTCAGGCTTGGTCGATGGCATGGACATCGCCGATGGTCAGCGTGCTGCCTGCGCCGGGGCGACGCCGGGGGGCGTTGCGGTGGCGACGGCCGTGCCCGCGGGCGCAAGCCAGGCACGCTTGAGCGAGGCATAGACCTGGTCGACGCCGCTGACCGTATCGCGCAGGTTCGACGCCTGCACCGTGAAGAAGCGTAGCTCGAGCAGCGGGATCGACGGCAAGTCGGTCTGGACCACCGTCTGGAACTTGCGGAACAGCTCGACGCGTTCGGCCTGGCTCGGCGAGCCCTGCGCCTGGTCGATCAGCCGGTTCGCCTCGTCGCCGCGATAGCCCGACCCATTCGACCAAGGAATGTTCTTGCCGACAGTGTCGCCGCGGTAGGCGCGTGTCACGCCGACCAGCGGATCGGCAAAGCCCGCGAACCAGACCACCGCCAGGTCGAAGTCGCGATCTCCATAAACGCGCCGGGTATAGCTGGGGGTGTCCTGGGTGCGCACCGTCACGTCGATGCCGATACGCTTCAGCGCCTGCTTGATGTATTCCGCGCTGCGCTTGTAGTCGTCGCCATACGGCAGGTAGTCGATCTGGATCTTCAGGCGGCTGCCGTCGGCGCCGCGCTTGAGGCCGGCGGCGTCGAGCAGGGCTTCGGCCTTGGCCGGGTCATACGGATACTTCGGCACGTTGGGGTTGAAGAACTGCCCCAGCGTCGATACCACCGGGCTCACCGCGGGCTTGCCGAAGCCGAACCAGACCACCTTGTTGAGCGCGTTCAGGTCGATGGCATGGGCCAGCGCCTGGCGCACGCGCACGTCCTTGAAGTACGGCCGGTCGACGTTGACATCCATGAACAGCCACGGCGACAGCCATTCGTAGCCACGCGTTTCCAGCTTCAGCGAAGGCAGTTGCGACAGTCGCTGCGCGTCTTTCAGCGGCACCGGGTTGAACGGCGCGTACTGCACCTCGCCCTTCTCCAACGCCGCAGCGCGCGCGCTGGCGTCTGGGATCACCTTGAAGACGATCTTGTCCAGGTACGGCTTGCCCTTGTCCCAATAGTCGGGGTTGCGCTCGAGCACGATGTAGTTGCCCTTGCTCCATTCCTTGAAGACGAACGGTCCCGTTCCCACCGGCTTGTTGTTGTACGGGTTGTTGAGGATGTCGGTGCCTTCATACAGGTGCTTGGGCAGTACCTGCGCGCCGTTGCTGTTCAGCGAGCTAAGCACCGCCAGCGACGGCTCGGAGAAGTGCAGCACCACGGTCAGTGCATCGGGAGTCTCGACACGCGTGACCTTGCCGAACAGGATCTGGTTGCGCGGATGCAGCTTCTTCCACACGTTCTCCAGCGTCCACTTCACGTCCGCCGACGTGAACGGCTTGCCGTCATGCCATTTCACATTCGGTCGCAGGTGGAACGTGAGCGTCTTCGAATCCTTCGAGATGTCCCAGCTTTGCGCGAGCGCCGGCTTGAGCTTGAAGTCGTTGTCGTACTCGAGCAGGCCATCGAACACGTTTGCGCTGAAGAAACCGGTCGGCGCCGCGGAATTGAGCGCCGAGGTCAGGATCACCGGCTCCGGCTGGATGATGGTCGTGAGCGTGCCGCCCGCATGCGGCGCTTGCACGGACGGTGCGGCCGGCGCGGCGCTTGCCGGCGCCGCCAGCAGGCCGCCGAGCAGCGGCAGCGACAGCACTACGGGAGCCAGGAACGCGAATGGCCGGAGTATTTGCGAGGGCCGTGAAAGCGGGAGCGGGTTCTTCATGGTGACGATGGGCTGAAAGCTGGAGCGGGATCAGCGTCGGGCGACGCTGCGCGGATCCAATGTCTGCAAGGGTGACCAACTATAGAGACGCCCCGTGCTGCCCGGAACGAACGAATGCGCATGCCCTTATGCGCACGCATCGCGTATCCATAGAACGAACGCGTCGTTCGCATGGCGGCCGCGCCGCAGTATCGTCTTGGCAGCATCCCGGCCAGGCAGCACGGCAAGCCGTGCGGCTGCGGCCTCGACAACACCGACAACAGCTTCACCCTTTGCGGAGCCTCATCATGTCCAAGCCCCTGAAGATCGTTGCCGTCAACGGCAGTACCCAGCAGCCCTCGCGCACCCTCGCCCTGGTCCAGGCGCTGGTTGCCGAGCTTGACGCGCGGCTGCACGTCGACGCCCATATCATCAACCTGGCCGATATCGCCCGGCCGCTCGGCGGCGCGCTCTGGCGCACGGAACTCCCGGCCGCGATCGAGTCGGAACTGCAGGCGCTGGAATCCGCCGATCTGATCGTCGCCGCGGCGCCGGTCTATCGCGGCGCGTATCCGGGCCATTTCAAGCACCTGTTCGACCTCGTCGGCCAGGAAGCCCTGGCCGACAAGCCCGTGCTGCTGGCAGCCACCGGCGGCAGCGACCGGCACGCACTCGTGCTAGAGCACCAGTTGCGCCCGCTCTTCGGCTTCCTGCAGGCACTGACGCTGCCCATCGGCGTCTATGCGAGCCCGTCGGACTTCGAGGGCTACACGGTACAGAGTCCCGCGCTGCGCGAGCGTATCCGGCTGGCGGCCGAACGCGCTGCACCGCTGTTCGCGGCGCACCGGCGGGTCGCGTTGAAGGCAGC
The DNA here is from genome assembly GCF_020618415.1 of Cupriavidus sp. MP-37. NCBI lineage: Bacteria > Pseudomonadati > Pseudomonadota > Betaproteobacteria > Burkholderiales > Burkholderiaceae > Cupriavidus > Cupriavidus sp. MP-37. Next base: position 2,347,536 of record NZ_CP085344.1, read on the forward strand.
GTGAGCGCGCAACCGTTGACCGATGCAAGACGTCCTTACTGCTTGCGCGCCAGCCCCGGCTCCATCTCCGACGCCCGCTTGCGCCATCCCTACGCTCTCCGCGCTGGCCAAACGCGGGCTGCCTGGTCCTGCGGGCGCGCTTTCCGGCCACGTGAAAAGCCAGGGTTGTTCCTGCCACTCCCGCTTGCGGGAGCGGTGGGAAAGCACGCGCGACACCAGTCTCGCGACCGCCCATGCGGTCACCATGCCTTCGCTTCCAAGCATCCTCGGAAATATTCGTGGGAATGCCCCAGGGACGCGTGCTCCAATCAACCATCAGCCTTTCCGGTGCCAACCCGCGCCCGTGCGGCGCGCCAGCGTCCTCCCGATCCGACATGACCGATCTCTCCGACATACACGCAGCAACACCGCCCATCGCGCCCATCGTCACCGGGCGAGAACCCACCCTTCCCGACCCCGCCCGCGTACGACGCATTCGTGACGACGCCGAGGCCATCGACGCCGCGCGCGCGCTCGCCGATGCATTCCGCCCGGGCGCCTCGACGCGGGACCGCGAGCGCATCCTGCCGTGGGACGAGCTGGCGCGCTGGTCGGAGAGCGGGCTCGGCGGCATCACCGTGCCGAAGGCTTATGGCGGCGCGGACGTGTCCCATGCCACGCTGGCGGAGGTGTTCGCGATCCTCAGCGCCGCCGATGCTTCGCTGGGCCAGATCCCGCAGAACCATTTCGGCTTGCTTGGCGTACTGCGCGAGGCAGGAACCGAGGACCAGAAGCGTCGCTTCTATGGCGAAGTGCTGGCCGGGCAGCGCCTGGGCAACGCCGGACCCGAGCGGCGCTCCGCCGCGAGCCCGAACGTGCTCGAAGGCACGACGCGCCTGCACCGCACGCCGCATGGCCTGCGCCTGAGTGGCACACGCTACTACTCCACCGGCGCCCTGTTCGCACACCGTGTGCCGACGCGCGCGCTCGACGACGACGGCCGTGCGGTCCAGATCTGGGTGCCGCGCGATGCCGCCGGCCTGACCGTGGTGGATGACTGGTCATCGTTCGGCCAGCGCACCACGGCCAGCGGAACGGTGATGTTCGACCGTGTCGCGGTTTCCGCGGACGACGTGATCCCGGTCTGGCAACTCGCGGACCGGCCAGGTCTCTATGGCCCCAGATCGCAGTTGATCCAGGCCGCCATCGACCTCGGCATTGCCCAGTCCGCGTTCGACGACGCCATCGCCTTCGTGCGCGAGCACGCCCGCCCGTGGATCGATGCAGGTGTCGCGCGCGCGACCGAAGACCCGCATCTGATTGCCGACGTCGGCCGGCTGGCCGTCGATCTCGAAGCCGCCCGCGCAGTGCTGCGCGAAGCGGCACTGACGCTCGACGGCATTGCCGCGCGCCCCGTCACCGAAGCATCGAGCGCGCAGGCTTCCGTCGCGGTGGCCGAGGCCAAGGTCCTGACCACCGAGGTCGCGCTGCAGGCCAGCGAAAAGCTGTTCGAGCTGGCCGGCTCCTCCGCCACGCGCGCCGGGCACAACCTCGACCGCCACTGGCGCAATGCACGCACGCACACGCTGCACGACCCGGTGCGCTGGAAGCTGCATCTGATCGGCAACTATCAACTGAACCACGCGCTGCCAAAGCGGCATTCCTGGAACTGAATATGTCGTTGCTTTTCAATCCGCCGCCCGCTGATGGGCGGTCCCTGCCTGCGCCCGCGCCCGCCGTGGTTCCGCACCTGGTCCGCGATGATGCCGAAGCCATCGCCATCGCGCACCGCCTGGCCGCGCACTTCGCACCGGGTGCTGCCCAGCGCGACCGCGAACGGCGCCTGCCATGGGAGGAGCTCGAGGCTTTCAGCGCGAGCGGCCTGTGGGGCATTACGGTGCCACGCGAGCACGGTGGCGCGGGCGTTTCCAACACCACGCTGGCGGAGGTCATTGCCATCATCGCCGCGGCGGACGGTTCGCTCGGGCAGATTCCGCAGAACCACTTCTATGCGCTCGAAGTCCTGCGCGTCGGGGGCACGCCTGCGCAGCAGGCGTTCTTCTACCAGCGTGCGCTGGCCGGTGAGCGCTTCGGCAATGCACTGGCCGAGATCGGCCACAAGGACTTCCGGCGCCGTACGCAGCTCACCCCGGACGGTGATGGCTTGCGCATCCACGGCAAGAAGTTCTACTGCACCGGCGCGTTGTACGCGCACTGGATTCCGACCCTGGTGGTGGCCGACCAAGCCGGACGCGAAGTCACGCAGCTGGCCTTCGTGCCGCGCACGGCCGAGGGCGTCAGCGTCACCGATGACTGGGACGGCTTCGGCCAGCGCGTCACGGGCAGCGGTTCGGTGACGTTCGACAACGTGCGCGTCGAGGCAGCCTGGGTGCTGCCCTTCCTCGCATCGTTCGAGCGGCCCACGACCATCGGTCCGTTTGCGCAACTGCTGCATGCCGCCATCGATCTCGGCATCGGCCGCGGCGCACTGGCCGCCACGCTGCCCTTCCTGCGCGACCACGCGCGGCCCTGGATCGACGCAGGGGTGGCACGCGCCGTGGAAGACCCACTGACGCTCCACCATATCGGCGAGGTACGGGTACGGCTGCGCGCCGCCGAAGCGCTGGTGCGCCGTGCGGCTCGCGCCACCGACACCGCGCAGCGCTCACCGGACGAGCAGAGCGTCGCGCAGGCATCGCTGGCCGTCGCGGCGGCGCGTGCGCAGACCACCACGGCGTCGCTGCTCGCCGGCACCCGGCTGTTCGAGCTCGGTGGAACCTCGGCCACGCTCGACCACCAGGGACTGGACCGCTTCTGGCGCAACGCGCGCACGCATACGCTGCACGACCCGGTCCGCTGGAAGTACCACGCGCTCGGCAACTTCCATCTGAATGACAAGTTGCCGCCGCGGCATGGAGCGATATGATGCCGAGTCATCCGCATGCGCAGCCAAAGCAGATCCTGCTCAACGCGTTCAACATGAACTGCGTGGGCCATATCAACCACGGCCTGTGGACGCACCCGCGCGACCGCTCGGCCGAGTACAACACGCTGGAATACTGGGTCGACCAGGCCCGCACACTGGAACGCGGCCTGTTCGACGGCCTGTTCATCGCAGACATCGTCGGCGTCTACGACGTGTACCGCGGCAATGTGGACGTCACGCTGCAGGAATCGATCCAGCTTCCGGTGAACGACCCGCTGCTGCTGGTGCCGGCCATGGCCGCGGCCACGCGGCATCTCGGCTTCGGCGTCACGGTGAACCTGAGCTACGAGCAACCGTACCTGCTTGCCCGGCGCTTCTCCACGCTCGACCACCTGACGCGCGGCCGGGTCGGCTGGAACATCGTGACCGGCTACCTCGACAGCGCGGCACGCGCCATGGGCCTGGACGGGCAGCTTGCCCACGACGAGCGCTACGACCGCGCCGACGAGTGCCTCGACGTGCTCTACAAGCTCTGGGAGGGAAGCTGGCAGGACGACGCGGTGCTGCGCGACAAGGCCGCCCGCGTGTTCGCCGATCCCGCCAGGGTGCGCAAGGTCAGCCACCACGGCCACTATTACAAGGTTGACGGCTACCACCTGTCGGAGCCGTCGCCGCAACGCACGCCCGTGCTGTTCCAGGCCGGCAGCTCGGGGCGCGGCCAGCGCTTTGCCGCGCGCCACGCCGAATGCGTGTTCATTTCCCCACCGAGCAAGGAAGCGGCGCGCAAGACGGTGTCGGCGCTGCGCGAGCAGCTCGCCGCGGCGGGCCGCCGACCGGATGACGTCAAGGTCTTCATGGGCGCTGCCGTGGTCACGGGGCGCACCGAGGCCGAGGCACGCGCCAAGCATGCCGAGTACCGCGACTACGCGAGCCGCGAAGCCGGGCTCGCGCATTTCGCGGCAAGCACGGGCGTGGACTTCGCACGCTACGGCCTGGATGATCCCGTGGATTACGACGGCGGCAACGCCATCGAATCGGCCACCCGGACGGCCGCGCAGCATGGCTGGACCCGCCGCAAGCTGCTGGACCTGTTCGAGCTGGGCGGGCGCTACCCCGCCATCGTCGGGGACCCGTCGCAGGTGGCCGACACGCTGGCCGAATGGATCGACGACACCGGCATCGACGGCTTCAACCTGAGCCGCACCGTGGTGCCGGAGAGCTACGAGGATTTCGTCGACCTTGTGGTCCCCGCCTTGCAGGAGCGCGGCCGCTACAAGACCGCGTATGCCGACGGCACGCTGCGCCGCAAGCTGTTCGCCGAAGGCGACCGGCTGCCGGCGCGCCATGCCGCCGCGGCATTTCGCTACGCCTGACGGTTCCCGGTTGATTAGCTTTCCCTGTCGATCCCGTTATCCCTCCGCATTTCCATCGGACCATCATGAAGATTTCCCGCCTCGCGTGGAATCCTTCGCTACGGCAAGGCCCGATACCTTCCCCCGCCACCTCTATGCTCAGCGGGCTACGTCAATGGAACATCCATCGGCTTACTAGACGGCGATGGTCGTGACCGGCGTCCAGCGGCCTCCCTTCACCTGGTAGAGCGTCGAGGTCGGATTCTTCAGGTCGCCATTGGCATCGAAGGCAATCTTCCCGGTCACCCCCTCGTACTGCGTTGCGCGCAGCGCCGGCGTGAATTTGCCAGGCTTGGCGGAGCCTGCCTGCGTCATCGCGTTGATGGCCACCCACGCGGCATCGTAGGCGAACGGCGCATAGATGAGGCTGTCGCTGCCGAAGCGCTTGCGGAACTTCTGCATGAAAGCCTTGCCTTGTGGCAGGGTGTCGATCGGGCGCCCATATTCCCATGCCATCGCGCCTTCCGCCGCCGAACCTGCAATGTTCAGGAAAATGCTGTCGGCGATGCCGCCGCTGCCGACGAACTGGGTTCGCATGCCGAGCTCGCGCATGCGTTTCGTGATGAGCGCCGCCTGGTTGTCGAGTCCGGCGAAGAACAGCAGGCCGGCGTTGGCAGCACGGATGTTCGTGAGCTGCGCGCTGAACTCCACCGCCTTGTCGCTGGTATGTTCAGCGATCGCGATCTCGCCACCGGATGCGGTGACGGCCTTCCTGAACTCGTCCGCCGCCCCCTGGCCGAATGCCGTCCGGTCATCCATCACGGCAATACGCTGCGCCTTCATGACTCTGACCGCGTACTTGCCTGCATTGCCGGAGTTCTGTGCATCGGTCGGGATGATGCGGAATACGGCCTTCAGGCCTTGCTGCGTAATCGCCGGGTTGGTAGCCGCCGGATGGATGACGGGGATGCCTGCCCGGGCGAAAATCGGCGCGGCCGGAAGCGCGACGCCTGAATTGTAGTAGCCGACAACGACGGCCACCCCGTCATCGACCAGTTTCTGGGCCACCTGGACGCCGATGCGCGGATCGCTCTGGTCGTCCGCCGCAGCGAGCTCGAAACGCGCCACCTGGCCATCGAGCCGGATACGCTGTGCATTGGCTTCCTCTACAGCGAGGCGAACACCGTTTTCAATGTCCTTGCCATTGGCGGCATTGAGCCCGGTTAGCGGCGCGGACACGCCGATCCTCACTACTTGCTGCCGGTCGGCCCCATAAGACTGGGTGCAGGCGCAGGACAGCAGTATGACATTCACGCTCGCAACGAGCAGCCTTCCGGCAAGATTGGTCATTGATTCGTCTCCGCGACCAGATGAGTCGACGGGATTCCCTTTACGGCGGGCATAATCCCCTGCCATGGATTCTAATGGCGCAGCCGTGCGAGCGATCGCGGCTTCGCATACCGCAAAAGACACATTCATCCCCCAAGGGTACCGTCACCCTTGCTGCCGGCGTTCATGGCTGGGCGCATGGCCGAACTGTGTACGGTAGGCCTTGCTGAAATGGCACGGCGACTGGAATCCGCAGACCGCCGTCACCTGCGCGATCGACGCGTTGGTGGTGCGCAGCATATCGCGCGCGCGCTTCAAGCGCAGGGTCAGATAGTAGTGGGTCGGCGACACGTTCAGATAAAACTTGAACATGCGCTGCAAATGGCGCTGCGACAGTTGCACCAGCCGTGCCAGTTCATCGAGCGAGAGGGGTTCCTCGATGTTCGCCTCCATCAGCCGCACCACCTCGACCAGCTCCGCCCGCGACAAACCGACCCGCGCATTGACCGGGATCGGCTGCGCATCGGTGGCGCTGCGGATGCGCTCCAGAATGAACTGTTCAGAGACCTGCGCCGCAAGCTGCCGGCCGAAGCGCAAGCCAACCAGATGCAGCATCATGTCGATGGGCGCCGTGCCACCCGTGCAGGTAAGCCGGTCGCGGTCGATGACGAACAGCTCGTCGGCAAACTGCACCAGCGGGAATTCCTCGTGCAGCGACGATCGGCTTTCCCAATGCACCGCGCAGCGGTATCCGTCGAGCAGCCTGCTCGACATCAGCGCGTAGGCGCCTGTGCAGAGGCTGCCGAGCGGTATGGCCTGCGCGGCCAGCCGGGCCAGCATGGCGCGCGTAGCTTCGTTGACGGTCTCGCGGATGCCGATGCCTCCGCAGACGATCATGACGTCCGGCGGTGCCGAGTCCTCGAGCGCGCGCGTCGGCCGCACCACGATGCCGTTGCTCGCGTGCACCGGCTCGCCGTCGGTCGAATAGATCGACCACGTGTAATGATCGGCACGCCCGAGGTAGTTGGCCATGCGCAGCACTTCGACCGCGCTCGAGAACGCGATCATCGAGAAGTCAGGCAAAGTCAGGAAGCCGAAATGTGAGAGGGGCGAGAGGGGCCCAAACTGGCCAGCTGGCCCGAGGGCTGCGCTGGCCGCTATCGATGGGAAAGCGCTGTCGGTCGGCACGGTGCAACGACCCTCGGATCGGTTTCCTGGCGGCGGCCGCGGGATCAGGCTTGCGCCGTGCTGGCCTTGGCGCCGAAGAGTTGCCGGAGGCCGGAGAACAGCGGCGCCTTCGCCTCGCCCGGCGCGCGGCCGAAGCTCTCGGTGATGCGGTCCAGCACGATCGCCAGCAGCACGACCGACAGCCCGCTTTCGAAGCCCAGGCCGATATCCAGCCGCTGGATGCTCGCCAGCACTTCATTGCCCAGGCCGCCGGCGCCGACCATCGAGGCGATGATGACCATCGACAGCGCCATCATGATCGTCTGGTTCACCCCCTGCATGATCGACGGCAGCGCGTTCGGGAACTGCACCTTGTACAGCAGTTGCCACGGCGTGCAGCCGAAGGCATGGCCGGCTTCGACAATCTCCATGTTCACCTGGCGGATGCCAAGGCTGGTCAGCCGTACCGCAGGCGGCATCGCGAAGATCACCGTCGCCAGGATGCCCGGCACGCGCCCGAGGCCGAACAGCATCGCCGCGGGAATCAGGTAGACGAAGGCGGGCATGGTCTGCATCAGGTCAAGGACCGGGCGCACCGTGGCGGCGACCACCCTGCTCTTCGCCGCCCAGATGCCGAGCGGAACGCCAAGCAGCAGGCTGATGATGGTGGACGACAGCGTGAGCCCCAGCGTGATGATGGTCTGGTCCCAGAATCCGGTCGCGAAGATCACGAACAGCGACGCGGCGGTGAAGACCGCGAAGCGCCAGCCTACGCGCCACAGCCCGATGCCGATGAAGATTGCCATCATCAGCCACATCGGCACGGCTTGCAGCCCGCGCTCGATCAGTTCAGCGAGACCCCCGATGGCGCGGCCGATGGCGTCGAACGTCGCCGCGTCGTGCTCGAGCAGGTAATGGACGGATTGGTCGACCCAGCGGCCGAGGGGCAGGAGTTCAGACATGGTTACCTCGCGAACGCGTGATGGCTTTCAGGATGACGGCGCGGCTGACCGAGCCGCAGTAGCAGCCGTCGTCGTCGACGACCGGCAGCGCATTCGGGTTCGCGACCACGCGCTCGACGACATGGTCGAGCGAAGCGCTGCGCCGGATGCTTTCCACCGGTCGCACGCTGTGCGTGGCGTCGCGCGTGACGAAGCCGCGGAGCTTGCGTTGCGCATCGAGCACGAAGGCATAGTCTTCGCTGCCGTTCAGCGTCGCGGCGATGTTGGCCGCGTCGAGCCTTGACAGCGTCGGCACGGCGTTGGTCTGCATCAGGTCGCCGGCGGTCAGGTAGCGGCTGGTATCGATGCCATCGAAGAAGGTACGGACGTAGTTGTCGGCCGGATTGGCGATGATCTCCTGCGGCGTGCCGACCTGGACCAGCCGGCCGCCCTCCATGATCGCGATCCGGCTGCCGATGCGCAGTGCCTCCTCGAGGTCGTGCGAGACGAACATGATGGTGCGGCGATGCTCCTTCTGCAGCTGCAGCAGCACGTTCTGCATCTCCTTGCGCTTGAGCGGGTCGAGGGCGGAGAACGCCTCGTCCATGATCATCAGCGACGGATTGACCGCCAGCGCGCGCGCCAGGCCCACGCGCTGCTGCATGCCGCCCGACAGCTCGCGCGGCAGCTTCTGCGCGAACGTCGCCAGGCCGACCTGCTCCAGCACTTCCATGGCGCGGCGCTCGCGCTCCGTCCTGCCGACTCCCGCCACCTCCAGGCCGAAGGCGGCATTGGACAGCACGGTGCGCTGCGGCATCAGCGCGAACGACTGGAACACCATGCTCATGTCCTTGCGGCGCAGCGCGATCAGCTCGCCGCGGCTTACGGCGGCCACGTCGCGCCCGCCGATCAGAACCTTGCCGGCGGTGGGCTCGACCAGCCGGTTCACGAGGCGGATCAGGGTCGACTTGCCGGATCCCGACAGGCCCATCAGCACGAAGATTTCGCCTTCCCTGACGTCGAACGATACGTTGTGGACACCGACCACGTGGCCGGTGCGCCGGAATACCTCATCCTTCGTCGAACCGGCGGCGAGCATGTCGAGTGCCTGCTTGGGATTGCTGCCAAACACCTTGCACAGACCTTCGACCACGACCTTTGGACTATCCATCGAAACCTCTCCTGGCCCTGCGGGGACTCACTCGTCATATGGCATGCCAACGCTTTCTCACCACACGTGCGGGAAGCGCTGGCGGCGCGCTACTACCTTCCTCCCTGGAATGCCTGAGCAAACCTTGTCGTCGCCTTGCAACCTGCGTTGCGCGATTCCCTACATGGTTGCCAAGAAACGCCCGCCCCTGCCGACTAATTCCGACAAGGGCTTGCGGAAATGCGACAACGACAAACGCAACACTGATTTCTTCCGGAAATGTCGGGGGCTGAAGTGGCACATTCCGTGTCCTGGGGGTGGCCTTTCTTGCCCGCCTGTTTTCTCCCCTCTCCCGCTTGCGGGAGAGGGGCGGGGGTGAGGGCCGGCGGTGGCAATGACGACGCCCTCGACTTCGTTGGCGCTCCCGCCCTCACCCCAACCCTCTCCCGCAAGCGGGAGAGGGAGTACGCAAGCGGGAATTGGAAAGCTCGAGGAAATGTTGCCGCCGCTGGTTTTCTCCCCTCTCCCGCTTGCGGGAGAGGGGCGGGGGTGAGGGCCGGCGCTGGCAATGACGACGCGCTTCACTTCGTTGACGCTCCGCCCTCACCCCAACCCTCTCCCGCAAGCGGGAGAGGGAGTACACAAACGGGAGCTGGAAAGCTGGAGGAAATGATTCCGCCGCGCCCGCCCGGCGTGCCGACCGTGGTGGCGCGTCGATACCAGCCCGGCGGCGCTTCGGTTCTATCCGTGGCGCGCACGCCCTGCTCTACTTGGGCGCATGGCATGCGCGCGCACGAGGCGCCCGCGGCCAGTCAACCAAGAGAGGAATCCCATGCACGCGCTGTCTCCATCGCAGCAGCTCATCCTGACGCTGTCGTGCCCGAGCGCCCCAGGCCAGGTCGCCGCCACCGTCGGCCTGCTCGAGCGCCACCGCTGCTATATCGACGAACTGACGGTCTTCGACGACGACCTGAGCCACCGCTTCTTCCTGCGCTGCGTGTTCCATCCCACCGATGCGCAGCCGATGGATGTCGAGCGGCTGCGGCAGGAGTTCACACCGATCGCGCAGCGCTACGACATGCAGTGGGCGGTCCACGACGCGCACGCGCGCCCCAGAGTGATGATCATGGTGTCGAAGCTCGAGCACTGCCTGGCGGACCTGCTGTTTCGCTGGCGCATGGGCGAGCTCAAGATGGATATCGCCGGGGTCGTCTCGAACCATGCCGACCTGGAACCGCTCGCACGCCAGCATGACCTGCCGTTCCGGCACTTCCCGATCACGCCCGAGACCAAGGCCCGGCAGGAAGCGCAATGGCTGGACCTGTTCGCGTCGAGCGGTGCGGAGCTGGTGATCCTGGCCCGCTACATGCAGGTGCTGTCGGCCGCCACCAGCGCCAGGCTCGCCCACCGCGCGATCAACATCCACCATTCGTTCCTGCCCGGCTTCAAGGGTGCGAAGCCGTATCACCAGGCCCATGCGCGCGGCGTCAAGCTGATCGGCGCAACCGCGCATTTCGTCACCGACGATCTGGACGAAGGCCCCATCATCGAGCAGGCAGTCGAGCGCGTCGACCATTCGTACCGGCCGGACCAGCTGCTGGCGGTCGGGCGCGACGTCGAATGCATCACGCTGGCGCGCGCAGTCAAGGCGTTTATCGAGCGGCGGGTATTCCTGAACGGCGACCGCACGGTCGTCTTGCCGTAAGCCATCCGCATAACGACGCAGGCCACGATCGCGATGGGATCGTGGCCTGCGTCCTGTTGCGGGTAGGGCTGCAATGCCCGGCGGCGCGCTTACTGCGGATTCTCGAGCCAGGCGCTGACGCGGTCACCGTGCGCGGCAATCCACGCGTCGGCCGCCGCATCCGGTTTCGTACCGTTCTGGATCGCCAGCATCACGCTGTCGATCTCGCCCGCCTTCCACTGGAATTTCTTCAGGAAAGCCACCACCGGCCTGGCCTTGGTCTCCAGCCCCGGATTCACGATGTTGTCGACATGCTCGGAGTCCCCGAACACCTTCTTCGGGTCGTCGAGGAAGCGCAGCTTCCATTTGGCGAACATCCAGTGAGGTGCCCAGCCGGTCACCACCACCGGCTTGTTCGCGTTCATCGCGCGCGCCAGTTCGACCGTCATCGCGCTGCCCGAGCTCGGCATCAGCGTATAGCTGAGCCCGTAGCTCTTGATCGCATCCGACGCCTTGCGCATCACGCCGGCACCGGCATCGATGCCGACGATCCGTCCTTCGAACGACGCCTTCTGCGTGTTCAGCTCTTCGATGCTCCTGGCGCTGACGGAGGCGGGAACGATCAGGCCGATCCTGGCCTCGGTGAAGTTCGGTCCCAGGTTGACCACCTTGGTCTTGAACTGCTCCCAGTAGGCACCCTGCGTGACCGGCAGCCAGGCGGACAGCGTCGCGTCCAGGTCGCCGCGCGCGACGCCCTGCCACATCACACCCGCCGCCACCGGCACCAGCTGCACCGGGTACCCCAGCTTTTTCTCGATGATGCGCGCGGCCACGTTGGTGGTGGCTACGCTGTCGTCCCAGCCTTCGACGTAGCCGATCTTCAGGGTCGGCTTGGTTTCCCCGAGCGCGAGCGCGCTCCATGTCAGCATGACCGACGCGGCGCCGGTAAAGAATAGTTTCCCGAGAAGCTTCATGATTTACCCTCCTGTAATCGGCGCCGAGGCGCTCCCCTTCAGACTGCAAACCGTCGGACGCGATGGGCGCCGGACCTTACTTGTCGATCACGAGGTCCGACCGCGGCTTGCTGCAGCACAGCAGCACCATGCCCTGGTCGATCTCGCGCTGGCGGATGCCGCCGTTGTGTTTCATCTCGACCTGCCCGCTGACCAGCCTGACCTTGCAGGTACCGCACATGCCTTGCGTGCATGACGCTGGCAGGCGCACGCCCGACTGGCGCGCCGCGTCGAGCACGTTCTGTCCCGCGCCGCAGGCGATCTCCCGCGCGCTCCTGGCGAAACGGATGCTGAACTGCGCCGTGTCCGCCTCGGCCCTGGCCGCGGGTTCCGCCTCGGCGGCGTCGGCGGCGGCGTCTGCGTTCAGCGTCTCGAAGGAAAAGCTTTCCTCGTGGTATCGCCTGCGATCGAAGCCGGCTTCGTCGAGCAATCCGCGCACCGCCTTCATGTACGGGGCGGGCCCGCACGTGAAGATCTCGCGCTCCATGAAATCCGGCGCCACCAGCTTCAGCAGCGGCAGCGACAGGAAGCCGGTGACGCCGTGCCAGTTGGTGCGCGTGCCGACCCGCTCGCAGACGAATGCGGTGCGAAAGTTGGCCTGGTTCGACGCGATCAGATCGAGCTCGCGCGCGAAGATGATGTCGTCGGGCGTACGCGCACTGTGCACGAACACGATATCGCGGTCCTCGGCGAGATCGTGGTGCGCACGGCTCATCGACATCAGTGGCGTAATGCCCGAGCCGGCGGACAGGAACAGGTACTTGTGCGCCGGATGCCGCGCGCACGTGAACGCGCCGCCCGGCCCCAGCATGCGGATCGGCGTGCCGGGCCTGACGGTGTCGTGCAGCCAGTTCGAGACCTTGCCGTTTGGCACGCGCTTGACCGTGATCGAGACCGTGTGCGGCTGCGCGGGCGACGACGAGATCGTGTAGCAGCGGTTGACGGTCTCGCCGTCAATGTCGAGCTCCAGCGTGATGAACTGCCCGGGTTCAAAGACAAAGGCGCGCCCCTGCGGCGAACGAAAGAAGAAGCTCTTCACGTCGTGCGTTTCCTGCCGCACGTGGCAGCACACGAGCGTTTCCTCGACGTCGCTCGTCCAGCGCTCGGGCAGCGCGTTCCAGAACGCCGGGCGTGTCACCCGGCTCTCCGCCAGTTCGAAAGGCATCGCGTCGCGCATCATGTCGGACTCCGCTCCTAGCGGCTAGGCGCCGATCTGCTCGGCAAGACGGCGGATATACCAGGCCGAGAATTTCTCGACCAGGCCTTCCGTGAACGGCGAGTACGGCCCCGGTTCGTAGGCGCTGCTGGCCGCGCCGCGCTGGGAATACTCGACCAGTGCGCGGTCCTGGTCGTTGGTCGCGTTCCAGACCGCCGTCAGGTTCTTCACGTCGTAGTCGACGCCCTCGCGCGCATCCTTGTGCACCAGCCATTTGGTGCGCACCAGGGTCTCGCCCGCCGACAGCGGGATCACCGAGAACGTGACGATATGGTCGCTCATGAAGTGATGCCACGAGTTCGGCTGCGTCCAGAAGGAGAGCCCGCCGAGGTCGGCCTGCTCGAAACTGCCCAGCAGCTTCTTCGATGCCACCCTGGCGTCCAGCGTCTGCGATTCGCCGCTGCGGTCCAGCGGCAGGCGCTGCGTGCGAAAGCCGGTGGTCTCGAGCAGCCGCTCGATCTCGGCCGACGGCAGCTTCATCGCTTCCCATTGCGCCAGGCGCGCCTGGCAGGTGCGCTCGAACGCGTCCATGCCTTCCGCGTTGGCCGGCGAGCGCTGGTAGCCGAAGCCGTATTCGTACAGCGAGATGGTCAGCTCCGGATGGTTGGCCACGCAGTGATAGCACTCGCGGTTGTTCTCCATCGTCAGCTTCCAGTTTCCCTTCTCGATGATGTCGACCTGCGCGGCGATCTTCGCGTTCGGCAGGTCGTGCGGCAGCAGGTAGGGCTCCATGGCGGCGCGCATCGCCTCGAAGTCAGGCGGCTCCGCGGCCAGGCAGACAAAGATCAGCCCGGCAAGATTCTCCACGTGGACGGCCTTCAGGCTGTGCTTGCAGCGGTCGAACTTCTCGCCCATGTGCTCGGCGAACATCAGTTCGCCGCTCAGGTTGTAGGTCCAGCTGTGATAGGGGCACACGATGTTGCCGACCGTGCCCTTGTCTTCGTTGCACAGCCGCGCGCCGCGATGGCGGCACACGTTGTGGTACGCGCGCACCTGCATGTCGTCGTCGCGCACGATCAGGATCGAGTCCTGGCCAAGCTCGACGGTCACGTAGTCTCCCGGTTCCGGCACGTCGGGCTCGACCGCCACCTGGATCCAGTGCTGGCGGAAGATTGCCTCCATGTCGAGCGCGAAGATCTCGTCGCTCAGGTAAAAGGGCGCTTCGAGGCTGTGGCCTGCCTTGCGCCGCTCCACCAGCGCGCGAATGTCTGCCGATACTTTCATCGTTTGCTCCGGATTCCCTGCGTTCTGGTTGTTTGCCGACAGACCGGCAATGTCAGTAGTCGATGAGTTGATGCTCGCGCAAATAGGCGAGGATGACTTGTGCTTTTTCGACCGAAGTCCCACCATTTACGACGTTGCCGCCACGGCTCTCGGTGGTGGTCGCGGACAACATCCGGGCGTGGCCGGAACGCTTTTCGGCGGCCGCCAGCCTGACCGGCTTGCGCTCGACGGCGCCCAGTGTCCACGCCGCCGCGTCGTTCTGTGCCGCATCGTCGTGCACGTGCGGCGCGGGCGCCGTCCGGATCGCACCTTCGCGCAGGCGCGCGTAGGCATAGCGCGGCTGCACGTTGGCGAGCGGATGCACCGAGACCACCGCGGGCAGCGCAGCATCGACACGCCGGCGCAGCCCCTTGGGCAGGAACTGCCGCACCGCGACACGTCCGCCCTCGATGTCGAGGTCGACCGCGGCGCCGAGCAGCGGGCGGCCAAGTACCGCGGCCAGCCGGTACGGCAACATGCCGGTGTCGTAGGCGCCTTCCGCGCGCGTGCCCGTCAGCACGAGGTCGCAGTCCTCGACACGAGCCGCGAGCACGCGCGCGGCATCTGTGCCCTCCGCGCACGCCAGGACTTCCACTTCGCCCGCGCCGAGCGCGAGGTAGTCCGCAAGCGCCGGATCGGCGGCATCGCCCGCATGCAGCACGGCCAGCCGCGCGCCGTGCTTGCCCGCCAGATCCCTGCCGAGCTCCAGCGCGGCGGCGTCGTTGCGGCTGTAGCGCGGCGCGCCGCTGACCGGATGGCGGCCAATGGAGACCAGCACGGCAATGCGTTTCACTTGTCGGGGGGCGTTCATGCTGCGACTCCTGCGAGTTCCCGCGGCCGCGCCGCGGCCGCCTGCCCGCGCGCGGGGCGTGCTGCCTGCACCAGCTCCGTCAGCGCGGCGATGGTCGCGTGCGCGTCGCCGACAATGGTCAGGTTGGCGCGCTTGGCGATCGGCGCGCTGCCGTCCGTATTCACGGCGATCACATGGCGGCAATCCTTGATGCCTTGCAGGTGCTGCACCGCGCCGGAGATGCCGAACGCGATATAGACACTTGCCTCGACGGTCTTGCCGGTCGCGCCCACCTGCTTGTCGCGGGTGAAATGTCCGTTGTCCACGGCGACCCGGCTGGCGGCAATGGCCGCGCCGAACGCTCCCGCGAGCTGCTCGAAGGCGCCGATGTCGGTCACGCCGTTGCCGGCCGCGACGATGAAGTCCGCTTCCTCGAGCGCGACGCGCGCGGCATCGATCTCCTCGATGCCGAGATCGCGGTACGGATGCGTGCTGCTGCCCCTTGCACACAGGAAGTCAGGCGCGAGACGCTCGCCGGCGCCGGTGAACGGCAGCTTCGCGTCCACCGCGCCCGGCGCCAGCAGGATCACGTCGGGCAGCGCACGGGTGGCGAAGGCACGCCTGGCGTGCGCATACGTGCCGACATGGCTCGCGTCCAGCTCGACCACATGGGTCGCGACGCTGGCCCCCGCCCCGGCGGCCGCGGCGGCGTAGCGGCGACCGAGATCGCCGTCGCCGCAGGCATTGTCGGGAAGGAAGACATGCCTGGCCGACAGCGCCGTGGCGCAGGCCTGCAACGCCCGCAGTTCCGCCTCCGGGTTGAAAGTGCGGCGGTCGAACTCGGGCAGAGCGATCAGCTTGTCGGCGCCGAGGTCCGCCGCATCGTCCTTCAGTTCGCCGAACACCAGCAGCGCGACTTCGGTGTGCGCGTCCGCCAGCAGTGCCGCGGCGGCCACCGCCTGCCGCGCGTGGTCGTCGAGCGCGCCGCGTTCGCTGTGCGCGGCAACGAGCAGCACATGGCGGGCATCGCTTACCAGCCGGCGCGGCTTTGCCGCCGCGGCATGCCCGGGCGCGGGCCAGTGGGCCGCGCCGGTGTCAGCGCCGCCGCTCGCGCCGAGCGTGATGCGCCTGAGTCCCGCCGCCGTGATGATGAACGGCCGGCGCGGATCGATTCGTTTGATCGTGTCCATCAGTTCACTCCAGCGAAGCGGCAACCAGTTCGGCCACGTCGAGCACGTCCGGGCGCGGGCCGACCACGCCCTCGAGCATGGCGGTGCAGTTCGGGCATCCGACCGCGACCACCTCCGCACCCACCGCCCGCGCATCGGCGATGCGGATATCCGGGATGCGCTGCTTGCCGGGGATGTCGGTCAGCGGTGCGCCGCCGCCGCCACCGCAGCAGCGGCCGCGCATGCCGTGGCGTTCCATCTCGACCACCTGGATGCCGATGGTCTTGAGCAGCTTGCGCGGCGCCTCGGTTTCGCCGTTGTAGCGGCCGAGGTAGCACGGGTCGTGGTAGGTGGTGCGCTTCTCGCGCAGCGCCTCCACCGCCTTGGGCGCGATCAGTCCGCTCGACGCCAGCTCGGCGAGGTACGTGGTGTGGTGCTTCACCGTCACGCGCAGGCCCAGCGCGCGATACTCGTTGCGCAGGCTGTGCATCACGTGCGGGTCGGCCGTCACGATCTGCCCGAACGACAGCGCGTCGAGCGTGCCGATCAGGTGTTTGGCCAGCTGCTGGAAGGTAGCCTCGTCACCCAGCCGGCGCGCGACGTCGCCGGTGTCGGTCTCCACCTCGCCCAGCACGGCATAATCGACGCCGGCCTTGTCCAGCACCTTGACCAGCGCGCGCAGCGTGCGCTGGTAACGCATGTCGAAACCACCCTCGCCGGCTACGATCAGCACGTCCACGGCGTGGCCCGGCCGCGCGACGGGCGCGTTCAGGTCGACCGACCAGTCGTAGCGCGCGCCCTTGTCATAGCCGCCCATGGTGCCGGTCTCGCGCAGGTTGGCCAGCACTTCGGCGCCCTTGCCCGGCACGGTGCCATGCACCAGCGTCTGGTTGCGGCGCATGTCGACGATCGCATCGACATGCTCGATCAGCATCGGGCACTCCTGCACGCAGGCGCGGCAGGTGGTGCACGACCACAGCGTCTGTGCTTCGATCAGGCCCGACACGATCGGCCCGTTGGGCTCGCCGCGATGGCGGCCGACCGGAATCCCCGGGGTCGGGCTGCCGGCGTAGGCGCCGTCGCTGCCGCCCGCCATGCCGACCACCAGGTCCTGGATCAGCTTTTTCGGGTTGAGCGGCTGCCCGGCGGCGAACGCCGGACAGGCCGCCTCGCACTTGCCGCACTGCACGCAGGCGTCGAAGCTCAGCAACTGGTTCCAGCGAAACTCGACCGGCTTCGCGACACCGAATTCCTTCTGCTCGATGTCGGGCAGCCTGAGCGCGGTCGGCGGAGTCGCCGTGCCGCTGCCGGTGTACGACTCGGGCGTCGCGGCAAACCGCTCCTGGCGCGGGTGGAAGGCCAGGTGCAGCAGGCCCGCCATGGCATGCTTCATCGGTCCGCCCGTGGCGGCGCCGACCGTCATCGCGAACGCGCCGACGCCGATCAGCGCCGCGCACAGCACCGCGAACGCGCCCGACATCACCCCGGCCGGCACCATCGTGTACAGCGCCAGGCCCAGCGCGAACGAGCCGAGCAGCCACGGCAAGGTATTCCAGGGCCCCTTCGACAGGCGCGCCGGCACATCCATCGCCTGGCGGCGCCGCCACACGAACACCGCGCCGACCAGCATCGCCAGCGCGGCGACCAGGATCAGCTTGTCGAGCCACGGCGAGTAGATGGCGAGGCCGTAGTTGACGAACACCAGCGCCAGCGCCGCAATCGCGCCGCCCGCCGTGGCCACATGCGTCTTCGCGATATACGGATCGCGCGCGACCACATGGTGCAGGTCGACGAAATAGCGCTTGGGAATCGCGAACAGGTTGGCGAGGCCGAACGAGCCCGGCGTCGCCGGCCGTCCGACCCGCCAGTACGACGCGCGCCGCAGTACCGCGAAGGCCAGCCCCGCCACTGACAGCCACAGCAGGACGGTAATCAGCAAGGACGGATTCATGGTCAGAAATCCTTCACGAGCCGCAGCGCATCGTAGATCGCGCCGTGGATGTTATGCATCGAGATGCAGTCGCCGACACGGAACAGCAGGAAGCGGCCGTTGCCCAGCGTCTCCGACAGGCATGGCTGGGGCTCGGCGGCGAACAGCTTGTGCACGTCGACCTGGCCGCGGTTCAGCGATTCGGGCTTGAGCTTCCAGTAGAGCGCGTCATTCGGCGTCGAGCCGTTCTCGATCACGACCTGGTCGACCGCGCGCTCTTCCAGCTCTTCCGTGTACTCGTTGCGCAGCACCGCGATCTTCTTGCCGTCTTCCTCGTAGACGCGGTCGAGCCAGTAGTTGGGCGTGTGGATCACGCCCTGCGCGTACAGGCGGCGATAAAAGATCGGGAAGGTGGTGCCGCCGCAGTCGTCGGCAACCTTCACATCGGGCGTGACGATCTCGACCCGCGCGCCGCGGCTGGCCAGGTAGTCGGCGACGCCGGCTCCCGCATGCGTGCTGACGCCGTCGTAGACCAGCACGTTCTCCTTCGCTTCGACGCGGCCAGACAGCACTTCCCACGAACTGACCGCCAGCCCTTCGGCAACGCCCCACGCCGGCACCTGGTCCGAGTAGGCGCGGCCGCCCGTGGCCAGCACGACGATGTCGGGCTTCTCCGCCATGATCATCTTGGCGTCGGCCTCCACGCCGAGCCGGCGGTCGACGCCCAGGCGCCTGGTCTCCATGTCGAACCAGCGCACGATCCCTGCCATCTGCTCGCGCTGCGGCGCCTTCGACGCCAGCATGATCTGGCCGCCGACTTCGGCGTTCTTCTCGAACAGCACCACGTCATGGCCACGCGAGCGCGCGACGCGGGCCGCCTCCAGGCCGGCCGGGCCCGCGCCGACCACGACGACCTTGCGCCTGGGGCCGCGCGATTTCTCGATCACGTGCGGCATGGTCGCCTCGCGCGAGGTGGCCGCGTTCTGCACGCACAGCACGTCGAGGCCGTTGTACTGGCGGTCGATGCAGTAGTTGGCGCCGACGCACTGCTTGATCTCGTCCTCGCGGCCGTCGCGGATCTTGATCACCATGTGCGGGTCCGCCATCTGCGCGCGCGTCATGCCGACCAGGTCGACCATGCCGCTGGCCAGCAGCCGCTCGGCCTGGCCCGCGTCGCGGATGCTCTGGGCGTGCATCACCGGAATCCTGACCACCGACTTGATGCCCGCCGCCAGGTGCACGAACGGCTCCGGCGGCAGCGCCATCGGCGGCATGCAGTTGGCGAGCGTGTTGTGCGTATCCGCGCCCGATCCGATCACCCCGAGGTAATCGATCAGGCCCGACTCGGACATGGCCTGCGCGATCTCCTTGAGCTGCTGGTGATCGAGCCCGTCCTCGTGGAACTCGTCGCCGCACATGCGCAGGCCGACGCAGAAGTCCTTGCCGACCGCCTCGCGCACCGCCTGCAGCACCTCCACGCCGAAGCGCAGGCGGTTGTGCAGGCTGCCGCCCCATTCGTCGGTGCGGAAGTTGGTGCGCGGGCTCCAGAACTGGTCGATCAGGTGCTGGTGCGCGGCCGAGATCTCGATGCCGTCCATCCCCGCGTCCTTGACTCGCTTGGCCGCCGCGGCGAAGTCGGCGATGATGCGGCGGATCTCTTCCACCTCGATGATCTTTGCGTTGCCGCGATGCACGGGCTCGCGCACGCCAGAGGGCGACATCAGGTGAGGCCAGTGCTCGCCGTGGAACGCCGAGCGGCGGCCCATGTGGGTGGCCTGGATCATGATCTTGGCGCCGTGCCGATGCATCGTCTCCGCCAGCCGGGACAGCGGCTCGACGATCCTGTCGGTGGCCAGGTTCACCGACTTCCACCAGCCCTGGGGGCTGTCGATCGATACCGGGCTGGAGCCGCCGCAGATCGCCAGGCCGACACCGCCCTTCGCCTTTTCCTCGTAATAGCGGAGGTAGCGGTCGCCCGGCAGGCCGTCCGGTTCGGCATACACCTCGGCATGCGCGGTGCTGACGATCCGGTTGCGCAGCGTCAGCTGGTTGAGCTGCAAGGGTTTAAACAAGTGGGGATAGCGCATCGCAGGCGACCTCTGGCGTTCGTATATCTTTGCTGTTGCGGATCAGATCTGGCTCGGGACTCGGCCGGCGCTCAGTGGCCGATTGGCGATACCTCGAACACGCAATGCTCATGGCCCTCGGCCGCGCACTGCACTTCCTTCGATTGCGCGCGCGGCGCGGCCGTGCCGGCGGGCGCCGTGTCGTTGACCCAGTCCATCGCGCCGGCAAACCAGCCCGCAAACATGTAGCAGAGCTTGCCTTCCTTGCCCGGCTGCGCAAGCACGAACGACGAGTGGCGCAGTGCGATGCGCGCATGCGCCGCCGCGGGATCGGCTTCGAGCAGCGAGAACAGGCCCCAGCCGCGCTGCGACAGCCGCTTCAGGTAGTGCTCGTACACCGCCATGCCGCTGAGGCCGTGCAGCTGGGCTTCCTTGTCGCACCAGTGGTACGCGGACTTGTACCCCGCCTTGTAGAGGATCTCGGCGTATGCATCGGCGCCGAGCGCCTCTTCGACCGCGACGTGATTGTTGGTGAAGAAATGGCGCGGGACATACAGCATCGGCAGCGCGTCGGTGGTCCAGACGCCGGTGTCGGGATTGACGTCGATCGGCAGTTGCGGTTGCATCGTGGTGGCTCCGTGAGGAAGATTTCGCCGCTAGCGTCGTGGCGCAGGCGCGGCATTGCCCGCGTGCCCGCGCGGCGCGCGGGCACGTCCCGTCTTGTAGTGAATCGCTTGAAGGGTGCTGAAGCGTCTGTGGCTGCCGGCGGCGGTGCCCGCTCAGGCGCCCCAGACTTCACCGAAGACCCGCACCCAGTTCTCGCCCATGATCTTGCGGATGCGTGCGGGCTTCCAGCCGGCGCGCTCCATCGCCGCGGTCAGGTTCGGGAACTCGCCGATGGTGCGGATGCCCTCGGGATTGATCACCTTGCCGAAGTTGGTCAGGCGGCGATAGCGGCCCTTGTCGTGCGTCAGCATGTCGAAGAATTCCGTGCTGTAGCCCTGCGTAAAGTCCGTGCCAATGCCGACCGCATCCTCGCCGACCAGGTTCACGACATAGTCGATGGCTTCGATGTAGTCGTCGACCGTCGCCTCGATCCCGCGCTTCAGGAACGGTGCAAACATGGTCACGCCGACAAAGCCGCCGGCGTCGGCGATTTCCTTGAGCTGCTCGTCGCTCTTGTTGCGCGGATGTTCCTTCAGGCCCGACGGCAGGCAGTGCGAGTAGCACACCGGCTTCTTCGAGAAGGCGATCGCTTCCGACGAGGTCTTGCCGCCGACATGCGACAGGTCGACCATGATGCCGACGCGGTTCATCTCGGTGATCACCTCGCGGCCGAAGTCGGACAGCCCGCCGTCACGCTCGTAGCAGCCGGTGCCGACCAGGTTCTGCGTGTTGTAGCACAGCTGCACCACGCGCACGCCCATGTCGGCGAATGCCTCGATGTAGCCGAGATTGTCCTCGAACGCATGCGCGTTCTGGAAGCCGAGGATCACGCCGGTCTTGCCTTCCCGCTTGGCGCGGCGGATGTCGTCGGTAGTGCGCACCAGTGTCAGCAGCTCGCCGTGCTCGCGGATCTGCTGCTTCATCAGCGCGATGTTGTCGACGGTCTTGGTGAAGTTCTCCCACACCGATACGGTGCAGTTGGCGGCGGTGACGCCGCCCTTGCGCATGTCTTCGAACACCGACCGCTCGAACTTCGAGATGTTCAGGCCGTCGATGATGATGCTGTCTTCGTGCAGGGGGCTCATGGTTTGCTCCATTGCGGCCATCTTGTTGTGGCTGTCGTTGTCAGGGCTCAGTAGATCGGGAAGCGTTCGCACAGCGCGAAGATCTCGCGGCGCACCCGTTGCTCGGTGGCCGGGTCGCCTTCCGGGCTGGCGCGCAGCGCCTCGAACACTTCCAGGATGAGCCGGCCGATCTCGCGGAACTCCGCCACGCCGAAGCCGCGCGTGGTCGCGGCCGGCGCGCCGAGCCGGATGCCGGACGTGATGGTCGGCTTCTCGGTGTCAAAGGGAATGCCATTCTTGTTGCACGTGATGCCGGCGCGCTCGAGCGCCTGTTCCACCTGGGTGCCCTTGAGCCCCTTGGGACGCAGGTCCACCAGCAGCAGGTGGTTGTCGGTGCCGCCCGTCACCAGGTCGACGCCGCCCGCCTTCAGCACTTCGCCAAGCGCCTGCGCATTGGCCAGCACATTGTCGATATAGGTCTTGAACGCCGGCTCCAGCGCCTCGCCAAACGCCACCGCCTTGGCCGCGATCACATGCATCAGGGGGCCGCCCTGCAGGCCGGGAAACACCGCCGAGTTGATCTTCCTGGCGATCTCTTCGTCGTTGGTCAGCACGAAGCCGCCGCGCGGGCCGCGCAAGGTCTTGTGCGTCGTCGACGTGACCACGTGCGCATGCTCCACGGGATTCGGATGGCGGCCGGCGGCGATCACGCCGGCGATATGTGCCATGTCGACCATCAGCCTGGCGCCGACGCTGTCGGCGATGGCGCGGAAGCGCGCGAAGTCCAGCTTGCGCGGATAGGCGGAGAAACCGGCGATGATCAGGCTGGGCTTGTGCTCGTGCGCGAGGGCCTCGACCTGGTCGTAGTCGATCAGCATGGTGTCGCGGCTCACGCCGTACTGCACGGCGTTGAACCACTTGCCCGACAATGCCGGCCGGGCGCCGTGGGTCAGGTGGCCGCCGGCATCGAGCGACATGCCCAGCACGGTGTCGCCGGGCTTGGCCAGCGCCAGCATCACCGCGCCGTTGGCCTGCGCGCCGGAGTGCGGCTGCACGTTGGCGAAGCCGGCGTTGAAGAGCTGCTTGACGCGATCGATGGCGAGCGCCTCGACTTCATCGGCGAACTCGCAGCCACCGTAGTAGCGCTTGCCCGGGTAGCCCTCGGCATATTTGTTGGTCAGCACCGAGCCTTGCGCCTCGAGCACCGCGCGCGACACGATGTTTTCCGAAGCGATCATTTCGACCTGCGACTGCTGCCGCTCGAGCTCTTTCAGGAGTGCGCCGC
Organism: Cupriavidus sp. MP-37; assembly: GCF_020618415.1. Taxonomy (NCBI): domain Bacteria; kingdom Pseudomonadati; phylum Pseudomonadota; class Betaproteobacteria; order Burkholderiales; family Burkholderiaceae; genus Cupriavidus; species Cupriavidus sp. MP-37. The sequence goes on from NZ_CP085344.1 coordinate 2,370,526, forward strand.
GCACCCGCGAGTCGCGCTCGGCCAGGGACTGCGAGAAGAAAGACTTGGTGTTCGACATAGGGGTTCCGTGACTGATTGAAATGGCTGCTGACGGGGCGGGATGACCGCTGCGCCTGGGAGGATTGGCCCGGTTCCACGCAGCGTTGCCGACGGATCTATTCTTGTCGTTCGCGTTTTTCGCCGGTTGGCGAATTCAGACGCGTTCTTTTCCAATTCCGCCATTCGCGTCCGATTTGAACAAGTAGGGCGCTGGAGGCAAGCGAAGCGGTACGCACGCGCCAAGGCGCGTGACGTGTCCGCAGGCCTTCCACGCCCCGCACCGGCACGGTGCGCCCGGCACGCCAGCCGCCATGGCTAGGTCGCAAGTACGGTGCAATGCGGGCGCATTGCGGCGCTTGCGGCTGTTGCCGCGCCCATTGCTAGGGTTTCGCCGTATGGCACGTTTGTTGCGCTCGCATTATCAATAGCCCATAGACAACGGCGCCATGGCTTCCCAGGCCAGCAGAGCCGCCGGAACAGCACCAAGGAACGCCCCCATGTCCTCCGACCGAACCGCGTCGCTGTCCCACTTCGCCTTCATGCCACTGCCAAACTTCACGATGATCGCGTTTACCAACGCCATCGAAGTGCTGCGCATGGCCAACTACCTGAGCGGGCAGGAGCTGTACCGCTGGTCTGTCGTCAGTCCGGAAGGCGGTCCGGTGACGGCCAGCAACGGGCTCACCATCGATACCGCTCCGGTGGACAGCATCGGGCGGCCGGACATCCTGTTCGTCTGCGGCGGCATCGACGTCCAGCGCGCCACCGGGGCCACCCACCTGTCGACGCTGCGGCGCGCGGCGCGCGACGGCCTGATGCTCGGCAGCCTTTGCACCGGCACCTACGCGCTGGCCAGGTCAGGGTTGCTGGCCGGCTATGCCTGCGCCATCCACTGGGAGAACATGTCGGCGCTGAAGGAGGAGTTTCCCGACACCCGCTTCCTGAAGGAACTGTTCGTCATCGACCGCGACCGCGTGACCTGCACCGGCGGCGTCGCGCCGCTCGACATGATGCTGTACCTGATCGCCAGGCGCGTCGGCACCGCCCGCGTGACGCAGATCGCCGAGCAGTTCATCGTCGAACATGTGCGCGACACCAGTGCGCAGCAGAAGATGCCGCTGGTGGCGCGGCTGGGCTCGGCGAACAAGTCGCTGTTCGAGGTGATTTCGCTGATGGAGAACAACATCGAAGAACCGCTGTCGCGCGAGGAGCTCGCGCGCCTTGCCAGCATGTCGCAGCGTCAGCTGCAGCGCCTGTTCCGCGACCATCTCGGCATGACGCCGACCCACTATTACCTGACGCTGCGCCTGCGCCGCGCGCGCGAGCTGCTGCTGCAGACCGACATGTCGATCATGCACATCACCATGGCGTGCGGCTTCCAGTCCGCGTGCCATTTCAGCAAGAGCTACCGGGAGGCGTTCGGGGTCGCGCCGACGCGCGAGCGGCGGGCGCAGGCGGCACCGCTGGCCAAGCCGGCAGCCCATGCCAAGGTGCCGGTGCAGGCGTATGCGCCGGTGCTGCACGCATGAACGGACCGCAGGCGGCGGCATTGCGCTGATTCGGCGGAACCAGCGCCAATGGAAAGGGGCGGCCCATGAGCCGCCCTTCTTTCTTGGTGCCGCCTACTTTCGCGCGGCGCGCGGCCGCTCAGGCGGCCGCCAGCATCCCATGCGGGTCGATGACGAATTTGCGCGGTGCGCCGCCGTCGAACTGCTGGTAGCCTTCCGGCGCCTGGTCCAGCGAAATCACCGTGACATTGACGATTTCCGCAATGGGCAGGCGATTGTGGAGGATGGCCTGCATCAGGTTGCGGTTGTACTTCAGCACCGGCGTCTGCCCGGTGTGGAAGGAATGCGACTTGGCCCAGCCGAGGCCGAAGCGGATGCTCAGGCTGCCGCGCTGCGCCGCGGCATCCTTCGCGCCCGGATCATCGGTGACGTAAAGGCCCGGGATGCCGATCGCGCCGGCGGGACGGGTGATCTCCATCAGCGAGTTCAGTACCGTCGCGGGCGCCTCTTCCACGTGGCCTGACGCGCCATGGCCGTGGGCTTCGAAGCCGACACAGTCGACCGCGCAATCGATCTCCGGCGTGCCGAGGATGGCGGCGATCTGCTCACCCAGCGTCGCGTCCTGCGACAGGTCTACCACCTCGAATCCCATCGCCCTGGCATGGGCAAGGCGCGCCGGGTTCATGTCGCCGACGATGGTGCAGGCCGCGCCCAGCAGGCGCGCCGAGGCTGCGGCGGCCATGCCGACCGGGCCGGCGCCGGCGATGTACACGGTAGCGCCCGGCTTCACGCCTGCGGTCACGGCGCCGTGGTAGCCGGTCGGCAGGATGTCCGACAGGCAGGTGAGATCGCGGATCTTCGCCATCGCCTGGTCCCGGTCGGGAAACTTCAGCAGGTTGAAGTCGGCGTACGGCACCATCACGTATTCCGACTGCCCGCCGATCCAGCCGCCCATGTCCACGTAGCCGTACGCGCCGCCGGCGCGCGACGGATTGACGTTCAGGCAGACCCCGGTATGTTGTTCCTTGCACATGGCGCAGCGGCCGCAGGCAACGTTGAACGGCACCGAGACCAGGTCGCCGATGCGCAGCGTCTCGACGTCGCGCCCGACCTCGATCACCTCGCCGGTGATCTCGTGGCCCAGCACCAGGCCGACCGGCGCGGTGGTGCGGCCGCGCACCATGTGCTGGTCCGAGCCGCAGATATTCGTGCTGACGACCTTGAGGATCACGCCGTGGCCGATCGCGCGCCCGTTTGGATCGACCATTTCCGGATAGCCGATGTTCTGCACCTCGACCTTGCCCGGCCCAAGATAGACGACACCCCGGTTCTTGCTCATTGCCTTGTCTCCATGTCTTTTTGAGGCATGCCGCGGCCGCGCCGCCCGGCACCGCATGCGCGGCATGTGCCTTCGAGAGTAATGCGCGGCATGGCGGCGCCTTGTGCAAAATCCGACGCGCGCTTGAACGGGCCCGACATGTTTTCCGGTGCAGCTCAGAACTTGTGACGGATCGCCGCGCGCACCAGCACCTGGCTGGACGTCGAGGACGAGTCGGCCGCACCGGGTATGTAGGCCTGGTCCAGTGCCGTGCCGGTCTTGTCGCCGCGGACGCGCTGGTAGACGCCCTGCAGATAGACGTCGGTGCGCTTCGAAAAGTTGTAGTCCGCCATCAGCCCGATGCTGTGCACCCTGGGCCTGGCCTCGCCCGACGACGCCTGGAACTTCTCCGTGGTCAGCGTGTAGACCGCCCCGGCATAGAACGCCGGCGTGAACTGGTATTTGAAGTTGAACTCGAAATTCTGGAACTTGAGCGCATCGAGCGTGCCGGCCGCCGGCAGGATCGAACCCGAGATATACGAGGTCGACAACGGTTGCGTCAGGTTCGTGTTCGAGTAGGAAAAGCCGGCGGTCGCCGCGCCGAAGGTGTAGTTGACGCCCGCGCCGAAGATGCGCAGTCTCCTGGCAAGGAAGTTCTGGTCGCCGCCGCTGCTGATGGCGCCGTTCGCCGTGGCGGACGGATGGTCCGCCTGCAGGTAGGCCGCCGCCAGCAGCCATCCACCGTTCGCATACTGCATCCCCGCGCCGAACTGGCGGTTGTTGGCGAAGCTGGTGTCGTTGCTGAAGCTGTAGGTGCCTCCGAACTGGAAGCCGCCGAGCGAGGGGCTGGTGTACTTGACCGTGTTGTTGACACGGAACGAGTAGACCATGTTGTCGTTGTCGTAAGGGTGGCCGAACAGATACCCGCCCCAGTTCCCGACTACGGTCGTCGGCGCCAGGTAGTCGATCACGGAATCATACTGGCGCCCCAACGTGACGGTTCCCAGCCGGTCGTCGGCAAGCCCGACATAGGCCTGCCGGCCGAACATCGCGCCACCCTGCGCGGCCCGGCCGGTGCTGGCACTGAAGCCGTTCTCGAGCTGGAACAGCGCCTTGACGCCACCTCCCAGGTCTTCCGAGCCCTTCAGGCCCCAGCGACTCCCCTGGGCGAAGCCGCTCTGCATCTCGATCAGCCGGTCGCCGCCGACATTGTTGGTGTAGTTGATGCCTTCGTCGATGATGCCGTACAGCGTGACGCCGCTTTGGGCAAAGGCCGGCACGGAAAACAACAGGGCCGCGGCCGGCCCCAGCGTGGTTTTTTTCATTGGCTTTCCTCCTCGTATCGTTGCGCCTACGAGAGTAGTGCCCAGGGCCGTGCCGGATGCATGCAAGACGCGACGCAGGCTTGCCCTGCGCCGCCATTGCGCGGCCCCGGGGCCGCCAACCACCACACCGGCCATCGCTCAGGCCGGCTTGCCGCGGCGCTGCAGGTAGTCGGCGCGGGTCCATTCCAGCTCCACGCCGACGCGCTGCGTGCCCGGCCGGATCTTCGGCTTGTGCACCGCGAGCGCAAGCGTGTCGAGCGCGGGCCATTCGCGGAACGACAGCTCCGCGATATCCGCCACCAGCGTCTCGAGCAGGCGCGTGTGCGGCTTGCGCGCCAGATACGCCGCGACGCGGTTGCAATAGCCCTCGTAGTCGATCCATGCCGTCTGCTCGCTCGGCTCGCTGCGGTAGCCCAGGCGCGCGTCGATCACGATGGGCTGCGGGGCGTCGTGCTCGTGCGGATGGATGCCGATGCGCACCGGCACTGTCAGCGCATCGACAAACACGCTCCAGCCGCGCCCCGGCAGCAGCGCGGCACCAAGCGCGTCGCGCCCCGCCAGCGGCCCGGTGAACGCGTTCTCGACCGGCTTCATGACAGTAGCGGCGTCGCCGCGTCAAGCAGAATGCGGCAGAAGTAGTCCGCGAAGCTGCGCCGCACCACGATCTCGAAGCGGTCGTCGCCGGTCGGCACGAGTATGACCGGAGCCTTGAAGTAATGGCTCTGGGCGCATTGTCCGACCTGGAACACGCGCGGATGCAGGTCCAGGGGGCAACCCCGGGCCAGCACATCGCGCACACGATCCCCGCTGATTTCGACCACCGTGTAGCCGCTGCCGACGTCGACCGCGGTCGCATACGAGCTGGCGATGGCCGGCGCCAGCTTGTCCTCCAGCACGCCGGCCGGCACCGGCGCGTTCGAGCGCACCAGCCATTCGTCCGGGCCCAGCCACAGTACGTCGTACGCAGCACTGCGCGCACACGTGTTCGGTGCGGCCGGCGGACAGCAGCCGACCACGCCCTCGAACGCATCGACGAACGCAGCATCGGCCAACTCGCCGCGCACCATGACCAGATCGAGGAACTGCCGCTCGCGCACCGTGAAGTACATCGATCCGCGCAGGTGCGGAGCTTCCAGCAGGCTGGCCGCGCCGACCAGCGGCGACTCCAGGCGCACGTCGCGCGTGCGGGCGGTTGTTACCGGCGCGTCGGCCAATGCCGAGGCCATACCTTGTTCATTCCACATTCTGGCGCACTCCTTCGGTATCGTAGAAAACCGGGCTGGCAATCTTTGCCATCACGCGGCGGCCATTGGCCAGCGGGATGGCGACGCTCTCGCCCATCTTGCCCAGGCCGCCCTTCACCACGGCCAGCGCGATCGAGCGCTGCAGGACCGGGCTGTAATAGCTCGACGTCACGTGGCCGATCATCGGCGTCGGCTCGGTGGTCGACACCTGCGTGCCCGGCGCGATGATCTGCGCCCCCTCGGGCAGCACGAACTGCGCGTCGTCGGTCAGCAGGCCGACGAACTGCTTGCGGCCCTCCTTCGCCGTGTCCGAACGCGTCAGCGAACGCTTGCCGAGGAAGTCCTTCGATTTCGCCACCAGCCCGCCCATGCCGAGGTCGTACGGCGTGACCGAGCCGTCGGTGTCCTGGCCGACGATGATGTAGCCCTTCTCGGCACGCAGCACGTGCATGGTCTCGGTGCCGTACGGCGTGATGTCGAACTCGGCGCCGGCGGCCATCAGCGCTTCCCACACCGCGCGGCCAGCGTTGGCCGGCACGTTGACCTCGTACGCCAGCTCGCCCGAAAAGCTGATGCGCATCACGCGCGCCCTGGCGCCTGCCACGGTGCCGTTGCGGTAACTCATGAACGGGAAGGCCGCGTTGGCAAAGTCAATGTCGGCGCAGACCTTCTGCAGCACCTTGCGGCTCTTCGGCCCGACCACCGCGAACGTCGCCCAGTGGTCGGTCACGGAAGACAGGCGGACTTTCATGTCGGGCCACTCGGTCTGCAGCCACCGCTCGAGCCACGTCAGCACGCGCGCGGCGCCGCCGGTGGTCGTGGTCATCATGAAATGCTGTTCGCCGAGCCGCACGGTCACGCCGTCGTCGAACACCATGCCGTTCTCATCGAGCATCAGCCCATAGCGGCACTTGCCGACTTCGAGCTTGCTCCAGGGATTGGTGTACACCCAGTTCAGCAGCGTGACCGCGTCCGGGCCCTGGATGTCGATCTTTCCAAGCGTCGACGCGTCGAGTATGCCAACGCTGTTGCGCACCGCCAGGCATTCGCGCTTCACCGCGGCGTGCAGGTCCTCGCCCCGCTTCGGGAAATACCAGGGGCGCTTCCAGTTGCCGACGTCCTCGAACAACGCGCCTTTCGCGACATGCCATTCGTGCACGCAGGTCTTGCGCACCGGATCGAGAAACTCGCCGAGCTCGCGTCCGGCGAAGGTGCCGAACGTGACCGGCGTGTAATTGGGCCGGAACGTGGTGGTGCCAGTCTCGGGAATCGACTTGCCCAGCGCCTGCGCCAGGATCGCCATGCCGTTGATATTGCCGAGCTTGCCCTGGTCGGTGCCGAAACCCATCGCGGTGTAGCGCTTGACGTGCTCGACCGACTCGAAGCCTTCACGCGCCGCCAGCAGGATGTCCGAGGCCGCGACGTCATTCTGGAAATCGACGAACTGCTTGGGCCCGCGCGCAGCTGCCTCGCGGCTGCCGACCAGCCACAGCGGTAGCAGCGGCCCCTCGGCGACGGTGCTGACTTTGGGCGCGGCCGGCCGCTTTGCGGCCGTGAAGCCGGCGGCCTGCGCCGCCTCGGTGCCGGCTTCCACTGCCAACGGCAGGGCCAGCGCGAGGCTGAATTCGCCAGCGGCCGCGCCGACGCTGGTCTCCGCCTGCATCGACTTGCCCGGCACGAAGCAAGCTTTCTCGTCGCTCCACTGCGCCTTGCCGCCCGACTGCGCGAACAGGTGCAGCACCGGGCTGAGGCCACCCGACATCGCAACGAGGTCGCAGGCGATCCGCGACACCTTGCCGCCGACCTTGCCGTTGGCATAGGAGGCGACGTCGACCGAGCTCACGTGCGTCTTGCCGGTGGCAGCCACCACGACCGCGCCATTGATCACGTTCACGCCCTGCCGCTTCGCCGCCGCGGGCAGCGCGCCGCTGGTCGTGGCGCGCGGGTCGACGATGGTCACCTTCGCGCCGCACGCCTTCAGATCCAGCGCCGCCTGGTAGCCGCGATCGTTGTTGGTCAACACCACCGCCTCGCGACCCGGCAGCACGCTGTAGCGGTGGATGTAGGTCGACACTGCCGACGCCATCATCACGCCGGGCAGGTCGTTGTTGCCGAACACGATCGGACGCTCGTGCGCACCGGTCGCGAGGATCACGCGCCTGGCGCGGATCTTCCAGAGCAGCTCGCGCGAGCCGTGGCGCATCGATACCGACAGATGATCGGTCAGGCGCTGCGTCACGGTAACCAGGTTGTGGTCCTGGTAGCCGAAGGCATTGCTGCGCGACAGGATGGTCACGTCGGGCAGCTTGCGCAGCTTGCCCTCGATCTCGGCGACCCACTGCAGCGCAGGCTTGCCATTGATGTCGGCGCGCCCGGACAGCAGGCTGCCGCCGAGCTCGCACTGGTCGTCGACCAGGATCACGCGCGCGCCGCTCACCGCCGCGGCATGCGCGGCGGCGAGGCCGGTCGGCCCGCCGCCGACCACCAGCACGTCGCAGTGCGCGTAGCATTTGTCGTAGCGGTCGGCATCCAGCGTCGTGGGGGCCTTGCCCAGGCCGGCCGCCTCGCGGATCTTCTCCTCATACCTGGGCCACATCTTGCGCGGCCACATGAAGGTCTTGTAGTAGAAGCCGGCAGGCATGAAGCGCGCGAATTTCTGGTTGACCGCCATGCGGTCGCGTTCGAGATCCGGCTCGGCATTCACGCTGGTCGCAACCAGCCCCTGGTACAACTCGATCTCGGTCGCGCGCGCATTCGGCACCGTGTAGGCGCCGCCCTCCAGCTGCACCACCGCATTCGGCTCCGCCACGTCGGCGGTCATGATGCCGCGCGGCCTGTGGTACTTGAAGCTGCGCGCGACGAAGCGCACGCCGTTGGCGAGCAGCGCCGACGCCAGTGTGTCGCCGTGGAAACCCTGGTACACGCGCCCGTTGAAGGTAAAGGTCAGCGGCTTGCCGCGATTGATGCGGCCGCCCGTGGCGAGACGATCCTTCTGGCTCATGACTTGGCCCTTCCTTGCTGTGCGTTGGCGGCGGGCTGGCCGAAGGTCTCGTAGCCCGCGATCTCATAGGAAACGGTATCGCGCTCGACCTTGAACCAGCGGCGGCAACCCTGCGCATGGAGCCACTGTTCGCGGTGCTTGCCGCGGGTGTTGGTGCGCATGAACAGGTAGTCCCCCCATTCGCGGTCGGACAGCTTGTCGGTCTCGAGCGGGCGCGCGATATCGGCCTCGCCGCCGCAAGAGAATTCGGATTCGGCGCGCGGGCCGCACCATGGACATTGGATCAGCAGCATGTCTGTCTCCTGCTAGCGTTCAGTGCGCAACGGCGGCGGCGCCGTGCTCGTCGATCAGGTGGCCGGTATAGAAGCGGTCCAGCGAGAACGGGGCGTTCAGCGCATGCGGCTGGTCGCGCGCGATGGTGTGCGCGTATGCCCAGCCCGACCCGGGCGTCGCCTTGAACCCGCCGGTGCCCCAGCCGCAGTTGAAATAGAGGCCCTTCACGTCGGTCTTGCTGATGATCGGGCACGCGTCCGGCGAGGTGTCGACGATGCCGCCCCACTGCCGGTTCATGCGCACCCGCGAGAACACCGGGAACATCTCGACGATCGCCTGCAGCGTGCCTTCGATGACCTGGAAGCTGCCGCGCTGGCCGAAGCCGGTGTACTGGTCGATGCCCGCGCCGATGACCAGATCGCCCTTGTCGGACTGGCTGATATAGGCGTGCACCGCGTTGGACATGATCACCGAGTTGACCACCGGCTTGATCGGCTCGGACACCAGTGCCTGCAGCGGGTGGCTTTCCAGCGGCAGCCGAATGCCCGCCATGTCGGCCAGCGTGGTGGTGTTGCCTGCAGCAACGACCGCTACCTTCTTCGCCTTGATAAAGCCCTTCACCGTGTCGACGCCGACCACCGCGCCGCCGTCGCGGCGGATGCCGGTGACCTGGCAGTTCTGGATGATGTCGACACCGGCGCGATCGGCGCCGCGGGCGAAGCCCCACGCCACGGCATCGTGCCGGGCCACGCCGGCGCGCCGCTGGATCGAAGCCCCCAGCACGGGGTAGCGGCTGTTCAGGTTGATGGTCGGCTCGATCTCCTTGACCTGCGCCGGGGTCAGGAACTCGGCGTCGACGCCGTTCAGACGGTTCGCGTTCACGCGCCGCTCGGTGTCGCGCACGTCCTGCAGCGTGTGCGCCAGGTTCATCACGCCGCGCTGGCTGAACATGACGTTGTAGTTCAGGTCCTGCGACAGGCCCTCCCACAGCTTCATCGCCTTCTCATAGAGCGCCGCGGACTCGTCCCACAAGTAGTTGGAGCGCACGATCGTGGTGTTGCGCGCGGTGTTGCCGCCGCCGATCCACCCTTTCTCGAGCACGGCGACGTTGGTGATGCCGTGTTCCTTGGCAAGGTAGTATGCGGTCGCGAGCCCGTGCCCGCCGCCGCCCACGATCACCACGTCATACTCGCGTCTGGGCTCGGGACTCCTCCACTGCTTCTCCCAGTTCTCGTGGTACGACAGCCCGTTGCGGAACAGGCTGAATATCGAATAGCGGCTCATTTCCTACTCCCTTAGCATTCAATGACGTTCACGGCCAGGCCGCCGCGAGACGTCTCCTTGTATTTCGTCTTCATGTCGGCACCGGTCTCGCGCATGGTCTTGATCACCGAGTCGAGCGAAACGTAATGCTGGCCATCGCCCTTGAGCGCCATGCGCGAGGCGTTGAGCGCCTTGATCGCGCCCATCGCGTTGCGCTCGATGCAGGGAATCTGCACCAGTCCGCCGACCGGGTCGCAGGTCATGCCCAGGTTGTGCTCCATGCCGATCTCGGCTGCGTTCTCGACCTGGTCGGGCGTGCCGCCCATTACCGCGGCAAGCGCAGCCGCGGCCATCGAGCACGCCACGCCGACCTCGCCCTGGCAGCCCACCTCGGCGCCCGAGATCGACGCGGTTTCCTTGTAGATCATGCCGATCGCGGCCGCCGTCAGCAGGAAGTCGACGATGCCGTCGTGGTTCGATCCGGGCACGAACTTCACGTAGTAGTGCAGCACCGCCGGGATCACGCCGGCCGCGCCGTTGGTCGGCGCGGTGACGACGCGGCCCCCGGCGGCGTTCTCTTCATTGACCGCCATCGCGTACAGGTTGACCCAGTCGAGCATCGACAGCGGATCGCGCAGCGATTCTTCGGAGCGCGTGCGCAGCCGGTGATTGAGCTCCGCCGCGCGGCGCTTGACCCGCATCGGGCCGGGTAACTCGCCCTCGACCTTGCAGCCGCGCTCGACGCAGGCGGCCATGGCGTTCCAGATCGCCAGCAGCCCGGCGCGCACCTCTTCGGCAGGGCGCAGCGCACATTCATTGCGAAAGATCAGCTCGGCGATCGACAGCCCGCTGTCGCGGCACGCCTGCATCAGCTCGGCGCCGGTGCGGAACGGGTATGGCACCTCCGCCGCGGCGCGCACGCCGTTCACACGGTCGCCGTCGCGGTTGACGACGAAGCCGCCGCCGATCGAGTAATACTCCTTCTCGACCAGCAGCTGCCCCTGCTCGTCGAACGCCTGGAAGCGCATGCCGTTCGGATGCACGACGCCGCCGCTGCCGCTCATCAGGCGACGGTAGAAACCGAGGTGCTCCTTCTCGTCGAAGCCGATCGCGTGCTTGCCGAGCAGCAGCACGCGCTTGTCCTTGCGGATCCGCGCCAGCCGCGGCTCGATCAGGTCCGGGTCGATGCGGTCGGGCAGGCTTCCTTCCAGGCCGAGCAGCACCGCCTTGTCGGTGCCATGGCCCTTGCCGGTCGCGCCGAGCGAGCCATACAATTCCGCCCGGACGCGGCGTACGAAGCCGAGCAGGTTCGCATCCTCGAGATGGGAGACGAAGCGGCACGCGGCGATCATCGGGCCGACCGTATGCGAACTCGAGGGTCCGATGCCGATCTTGAACAGGTCGAATACGCTGACATTCATCTGGCTGCCTCGCTGCGGGTGCTGGGTTGCTGTCGTTGGAAGCCAGTACAGCAGAGCCGGGAATCTGCAGATAGAACAAAACCGGCATCAACATGGGATGCCGTCGCCAGTCACCGCCGCGGACCGCGCCGGATTTCGCTTTGGCGATGATTTGCGTCGGAATTTTGCAAGTCCGCAGCGGGTGGATCGGCGACTCTGGCTGGGACGGCATGCGTCGTGCGAGCGGGCGCAAAACGGGGCGAACTCGGCGCCGGGAGGCTCAATGGATGCAGTACGCATCACAGGCTTGCCCGAGGCCAGGGCGCTCTCCCCTGCCAGTCGACTTCCGGGCTGACCCGGAATGCGCCCGCCCGCGCGAGCCTGTCAAGATGGATGCCGCCATGACACCTGACCTTCCTGTTTCTCCTGTTGCCGAACCGGCGCCACGGCGCATCCGCTTCGGCATCGTGCTGCTGCCGAACTTCACGCTGACCGCGTTCTCCGGCTTCGTCGACATGCTGCGGCTGTCGGCGGACGATGGCGACTACAGCAAGCCGGTGCGCTGCGTGTGGAGCGTGGTCAGCCAAACCCTGGCGCCGGTGCGCGCGAGCTGCGGGATCCAGGTCGCGCCATGGGCGACCTTTGACCAGGCAGAGCCGTTCGACTACGTGGTGGTCGTCGGCGGGCTGCTCCACTCCGGGCCGCAGGCCGGTCCGGAGACGCTCGACTTCATCCGCCGCGCGGCGGGCAGCGGCGCGACCATCGTCGGCATCTGCACCGGGGTCTTTTCCATGATGCGCGCCGGCGTGCTCGATGGCCACCGGGCTTGCGTCAGCTGGTTCCACTACTGGGACTTCATCGAGCGCTTCCCGTCGGTCGATCCGGACCTGCTGGTCGCCGACCGGCTGTTCGTGATCGACCGGCGGCGCATCACGTGCTCGGGCGGGCGCGCGTCCATCGACGTCGCCGCGGCGATCCTGCTGCGCCACTTCGACCATGCCACCGTGCAGAAGGCGCTGCGGATCCTGCTGGTCGGCGAGATGCAGAAAGGCAATGCGCCGCAGCCGCATCCGCCGGGCCTCGAACCGGCGACGCACCCGAAGGTCAAGCGCGCGATCCTGCTGATGGAGCAGCACGTCGGGCGTGCCCTGCCGCTCGAGGCGCTGGCGTGCAAGCTCGACCTGTCGGCACGGCAGCTGGAGCGCCTGTTCAAGGCCGAGACCGGCAAGAGCCCGCAGGCCTTCGCCAAGCACGTGCGGCTGCGCACCGCCGCGTGGCTGCTGACCAGTTCGGACCGCGCCGTCGCCGACATCGCGCTGAGCTGCGGCTTTGCCGATGCCTCGCATCTCGGCCGCGAATTCCGCAAGCAATACGGCGTGCCTCCCGCGAGCTACCGCGACAAGGGCGCGACTGCCGCCGAATCGACGCTGGCCGAGGGCGACGGCGACGCGGCTTGCATGCTCGGCGAAAGTGAGAGCGAAAGCGAAAGCCAGCTTTGATGGTGGCCATCGGCCAACTTGGATCGGTTTTCGGACAAAAGCATGCCCGCCCCGCCCGTCACCATCGTCTGTCGCCTTATAGTCTGGCGCCACGAACCCACCGACAGAAGCAACCAATGAAAACACGCGCAGCAATTGCCTGGGGTGCGGCGAAGCCGCTGACGATCGAGGATGTGGACCTCGACGGCCCGCGCGCCGGCGAAGTGCTGGTGGAAGTGAAGGCCACCGGCATCTGCCACACCGACTACTACACGCTGTCGGGCGCCGATCCGGAAGGCATCTTCCCGGCAATCCTGGGCCATGAGGGCGCGGGCATCGTCACCGACGTCGGCCCGGGCGTGACCTCGCTCAAGCCGGGCGATCACGTGATCCCGCTGTACACGCCGGAATGCCGCCAGTGCAAGTTCTGCCTGTCGCGCAAGACCAACCTGTGCCAGGCCATCCGTGCCACCCAGGGCAAGGGCCTGATGCCGGACGGCACCTCGCGCTTCTCGCTCGACGGCAAGCCGATCTTCCACTACATGGGGACCTCGACCTTCGCCAACCACATCGTGGTGCCGGAGATCGCGCTGGCGAAGATCCGCCCGGATGCCCCCTTCGACAAGGTCTGCTACATCGGCTGCGGCGTCACCACCGGCGTGGGCGCGGTACTCTTCACCGCCAAGGTCGAGGCCGGCGCCAACGTGGTCGTGTTCGGCCTGGGCGGCATCGGCCTGAACGTGATCCAGGCGGCGAAGATGGTGGGTGCCGACAAGATCATCGGCGTCGACCTGAACCCGGCGCGCGAGGCGATGGCGCGCAAGTTCGGCATGACCCATTTCATCAACCCGAAGGATGTCGACAACGTGGTCGACCACATCATCCAGCTGACCGACGGCGGCGCCGACTATTCGTTCGAATGCATCGGCAATACGCAGGTCATGCGCCAGGCGCTGGAGTGCTGCCACAAGGGCTGGGGCAAGTCGATCATCATCGGCGTGGCCGAGGCCGGCGCGGAGATTTCCACGCGTCCGTTCCAGCTGGTGACCGGGCGCGAATGGAAAGGCTCCGCCTTCGGCGGCGCGCGCGGACGCACCGACGTGCCGAAGATCGTCGACTGGTACATGGAGGGCAAGCTCAATATCGACGACCTGATCACGCACACGCTGCCGCTGGAGCGCATCAACGAAGGCTTCGACCTGATGAAGCGCGGCGAGTCGATCCGTTCCGTAGTGTTGTATTAAGGCTGGAAAAACGCATCGCGGGAGACGCGCCAGGGTCGAAGGCGCCCGCGTTGCCGTGCCGCGTCAGGTGGCACCGGCGGCATCGTCGACGCCCGTGCCGGCGAAACGCTCGCGATAGGCGCCGGGGGTGACATTGAGCCGGCGCTGGAACGCTTGCCGCAGCTTCGCCTCCGAGCCAAAACCGCTCTCCACGGCGATCCATTTGAGCGGCTGCGTGCCGCCTTCAAGCAGCCGCCGCGCCGCATTGAGCCGGGTCTGCTCCACATAGCCCGAGGGGGTATGCCCGGTCTCCTTCAGGAACACCCGGGAGAAATTCCGCTCGCTCATCGCAAAGCGTGCCGCCAGCACTTTGACCGAGAGGTCAGCCTTCGGCGTGCGATGAATATAGTCCTGGATATCGCGCACCTTCGGATGCGCCGTCATCTGGCTGAGCAAGTGCTCGCTGAACTGCGACTGCCCACCGGGCCGCTTCAGGTAGACCACAAGATCCCGCGCCACCGACAGCGCGATGTCGCGCCCCAGGTCCTCCTCCACCATGGCCAGGACCAGGTCGAACACGGCGGTCACGCCGGCCGATGTCCAGATGTGCGCGTCGCGGACGAAGATGGCGTTTGCATCTACCTGTATCCCGGGATACCGCTGCCGCATCAATTCCGCCACGCTCCAGTGCGTGGTCGCGCGCCGGCCGTTCAGCAGACCCGCCTCGGCGAGGAAGAAGCTGCCCGAGCACAGGCCGACGATGGCCTGGATCCTGTTGGCATGCGCGCGGCACCAGTCGACGATGTCGTCGCACGCCGCCAGGACATTGAGGATGTCGCGTGCGCCGACGACCACCACCACATCGGCGGGCGGCAGGCCGGCAAGCGCCCGCGTGGCCTCGAGCGAAACCAGCGTGTCGGAGCGGATCGCGCCGGCTTGCGGCGCGACGATGCGGAGCGCGTATTTCGGCTCGCAGCCGAGCCGCTGCAGATGGGTGTTGGCATAGTCGAAGACATTGATGGCGCCGACGGCTTCGATGGCCTTGAATCCGGGATAGATGACGATGTCTACGGTAGTTCTCATTGCACGCAGCGTCGCGGTAAAGCCGGCCGCAGGGTCATGTTCCGCTACGCACGAATGGGGTGCGCACGACTCTCGCGGCGATCTTGTTGCCGTAGACCTCCACATTGACGCACGAGCCGATCCTGACCTCGGGCGCGACACGGGCCAACGCGATAGCGATCCGCAGCGTCGGACTATAGGTTGCACTGGTGACCTTGCCGATCACTGCGCCCTCGTCGCCTGTCACAGTGCTATGCGCCGGCGGGACAGCGGCGCTGCCTTCCAGCGCAAGTCCAACGAATTGCTGCGTCTGGCGACGGGCACATACGGCTGACTTGCCGAAGAAATCCCGGTCTGAATCCAGATCGACACTCCAGCCCAGACCGGCATCGAGTGGCGAAGTAAGGTGATCCATGTCCTTCCCGTTTCGATGCACGCCCGCCTCGAGCCGGAGTGTATCCCATGCTGCATGGCCCACTGCATCGATGCCCGCCGACCGCAACATGTCCCAAATGCGGCCGGCATGCCTGGCCAGCGGCAGCAATTCGAAACCATCCTCCCCGGTCTTCCCGGTTCTTGCCACCATCAACTCCCCGACTTCCGGGTCGTGCACCATGATCGAGTTGAACGGCTTCAGTTTTTCGGCTGGGCGGGCGGCCGGAATTGCGCGGAGTACCTTTTCCCGCGCCTTCGGACCTTGCACGGCGATGACCGCCAATGGCTCAACCGCTTCGGCTGGCCAATCCTGTCGTCGCGGGACCACCGTCACCTCGCCTTTCGCCTCGTCGATCTTTGACCGGATCCACGCTATGTCACCCACGGCCGTTTGCGCGTTCAGGACCACGCGGAAATGCTGCTCTCCCAGGTAATAAACAACGAGGTCATCGATCACACCGCCAGACATGTTAAGCATGCAGCTATACAGCGCCTTTCCCGGCGTCTTCAGCTTGCCAACGTCGTTTGCCAGGAGCTTGCCAAGCACGATTCGTACATCAGGACCATGCAGATCGACTACGCACATATGTGACATGTCGAACATACCGGCATCGCCGCGCACGGCGTAGTGCTCTTCGATCTGGGATCCATAGGCAACAGGAAGCTTCCAGCCATCGACGTCGCCTATACGCGCGCAAAGGAGACGGTGATGGTCATAGAGTGGAGTCTGCTGCAGGTGTAGGGAGCCCTTTGTCATCGCTTTTGCTCTGGTCGATTGGACTGTTCGCACGGAAGCCGACCATGGCCTGTCGGTCAACGCGTACTCCATGTCATGCATGGTGTGGCGTTAGCGTAAGTTCGCGCTGTTGCCTGCGAGTACATCAAATCGCTGGAAAAGCGGATAGAACGAAAGCGGCAGCAGCATGGGATGCTCCCGCCAGGAGAGGGCTATTGCAGTCGTGTGAAGCCGCTGAGCCGCTTCTAATAGCAGCACGCCTTACCTGAGCGATCCGCGCAACCAATTCCCAATTGGCCCAACGGGCTATCCCTCAACGCCACGCCTGAGTGAACTCGCTGATCACCCTCTCCAGGTGGTTGCGCATTGTCGCCCGGGCCGCTGTCGCGTCGCGCGCCATCACCGCCGCGAAGATCTGCTGATGGTCTTCCTGCGATGCCTGCCGCAGCCGCGTGGTATGGAAGTGTTCCTCGATCTTGCCCCATAGCGGATCGCTGCGCCCGCTGTCCCACAGTGCGGTGACCATATGCAGCAAGACCCTGTTGCCGGTCGATTCGGCCAGGCACAGGTGGAACTGCCGGTCCGCCGCCTCGTTGGCCTGCTTGTCGTCCATGTGCTCGCGCATCAGGCTCAGGGCCGCGAACATGCGGTCAAGGTCGCCATCCTTACGCTCGCTGGCCGCCAGGCCGGCGATTTCCGATTCGATCAGCACTCGGGCGCGCAGCGATTCTATCGGTCCCGGCCGCCAGGGCATCTCGAACGGCTCGCGACCACGCGCGGGCGCTTCTGCGCAGACGTAGATCCCGGAGCCGCCGCGCACTTCGACTAGTCCCTGCACCTCCAGCGCGATGATGGCCTCGCGCACCAGGGTACGGCTGACGCTGAACCGCTCAGCCAGCGTGCGTTCGGATGGCAGCCGCATGCCGGCGGAGAACTCTCCGGATACGATCAATGCCTGCACCTGGCTGGCCAGGCTCAGGTACGAACGGTCGCTGGCCGCTGGCGGGTTCTCGACTGGCGCACGGGTTGCAAGATCGCTGGGGGAATGTGTCATCGCAGGTTAGGCGGCATCTGCCAGGTATGAGCACCGGTTGACCACGGGCCCAAGAAGGCATATTGGACAGTGCCTGTTGCACACCATGGTAAACCATGACGGCGAAATTGGGCAACCACACGCACAATTGGTGAACCACTTAATCCATCCGGCACACCAATGCCGCGTGACCATCACGCCATGACGGGGGCGCGGGTTCAGACCAGATCGCCATTCCGCCCCTTCTGCCGCCAAAGAGTCGTCTCAAGGAAGCCCCGCCCATGAAGATGTCGTTCCGCTGGTTTGGCCCGACCGACCCGATCCCTCTCGAATACATCCGGCAGATCCCGGGCATGACCCACATCGTCTCCGCCATCTACGACGAACCGGTCGGCGAGGTATGGCCGCTGGACAAGATCCTGGCGCTCAAGTCCACTATCGAGGCGGCGGGGCTGCAGTTCAAGGTGGTGGAGTCGGTTCCGGTCCATGAGGACATCAAGCTCGGCAAGCCGACGCGCGAGCGGCTGATCGCGAACTACCAGCAGAACATCAGGAACCTGGCCGCCGCGGGCATCGAGGTCATCTGCTACAACTTCATGCCGGTGTTCGACTGGACCCGTACGGAACTGGCAAAAAAGCTCGATGACGGCTCGACCTGCCTTGCCTTCAGCAACCGCGAGGTCGAACAGGTCGACGTCAGCCAGGGTATCGCCCTGCCCGGCTGGGATTCCAGCTACGCGCCAGGAGAACTGCAGTCGCTGCTGGCCGAATATCGTGGCATCGACGAGGGCAGGCTCTGGGAGCACCTGGAGCATTTCCTGCGCGCGATCATTCCGGTGGCCCAGGCGTGCGGCATCAAAATGGCCATTCATCCGGACGATCCACCGCGCCCGATCTTCGGACTGCCGCGCATCGTCAAGAACCGCGACGACCTGGCACGCATCCTGGGGATCGTCGACACGCCGGCAAACGGTCTGACGCTGTGCTCCGGCTCGCTTGGCGCCGGCCCGCAGAACAACGTCGAGGCGCTGGTGCGCGAGTTCGGCGGCATGGGACGCATCCACTTCGCCCATATCCGCAACGTCAAGATCACGCCGGAAGGCGATTTCGAGGAAACCGCCCACCTGTCGAGTTGCGGATCGCTGGATATTGCCGCGATCGTCAAGGCGTACCACGACGTCGGCTTCCAGGGCTATTACCGCCCCGACCACGGCCGCATGATCTGGGGCGAGACGGGCAAGCCGGGATACGGCCTCTATGACCGGGCACTCGGCGCGGTCTATATCAACGGGATGTGGGAAGCGATGGAAAAGACGGCCTCAAGCGCCATGGATTGAGGTCCATTTAAAACATGATCGGAGACCTGTCATGACAATCACCAAGAAATCGCCCGTGAATTCGCGCCGTTCGGCGTTGATACTGGGCCTCGCGCTCGGCCTCGGCACGCTGGCGCCGACGGCCACTTGGGCGCAGACCGCCTGGCCAACCAAGCCGGTGACACTGCTGGTCGGCTTTCCGCCCGGTGGCCAGACCGACTTCGCGGGACGTGCGCTGCTTAACGGCCTGCAGAGTTCGCTCGGCCAGTCGTTTGTCATCGACAACAAGGCCGGCGTGAACGGCAATATCGCCTCCATCGAGGTCATGCGCGCGGCGCCCGACGGGAACAAGCTTCTGGTAGGCAACGGCTCGATGACGATCATGCCGCATGTCTACACCAAGCTTGGCATCGTCGATCCGCAGAAGCTCACGTCGATAGGCGTGATGCTGCAGTCGCCGCTGGTCCTCGTCGTGCCCGCCAGTTCGCCCATCAAGACTTACGCGCAGTTCGTCGAGGAGGTCAAGGCGCGCGACAAGTCGGGCAAGACCGTCGACTATGGCTCGGGCGGTACTGGCGCATTGCCGCATGTCACGATGGAACTGCTGCGCGAGCGCATGGGCGGTCCGAAGATGAACCATGTGCCCTACAAGGGCAGCAGCCCGGCTATGGTCGACCTGATGGCCGGACGTCTGGATGCGATGTTCGATGCCACCTCGGTCGTCGCGCCTTTCATCAAGTCGGGCCAGTTGCGGCCGCTGATGGTCACGGGACCCAAGCGCGTGGCCATGATCCCGGACGTGCCAACGGCCACCGAGAGCGGCATCAAGGACTTCACCATCATCTCGTTCATCGGCCTGTACGGACCGCCGGGCCTGAGCCCTGACATCGTCAAGAAAGCCAACGCCGCATTGAATACGGCGCTGAAGGACCCGGCCGTGGTCAAGAGCATTGTCGACCGCGGCGACGAGCCCGGCGGCGGCACGCCCGAGCAGCTCGCAACGCTGACCCGCACCCACTACAAGATGTGGGGCGAGGTGGTGAAGGCCAACAACATCACGGCTGATTAAGGCTGCGCAGGCCGGTGAATGCCGGCCTGTTTGCCGGAATTGCGAGCCAAGCGACGTTCGTGGCCGGTCAGCAGAACGACGGCTGCCTTGCCCCGCGAGGGCCATGGACCGCACGGCCGTCATCTGTCGCCAAGGCCGACCAAGCGCACCCGAGACGACTTTTTGAATAGCCGGAACCGGCTGACCCGCTTCGCTATAGTTCTGCACATCGACAGCGCGTCACGAACTCCGATATCCCGGAACCGGCATGCAAAGAAGAACCTTCCTGAAGCTGGCAGCGGCCTCCGCCCTTGCCACCCAGTTGCCCCGCTGGGCCCTTTCCGCCACCCTGCGCGAGCGCGATCTGTTCTCGCTGGGCGTGGCCAGCGGCGCGCCGGCGCCGGACGGATTCGTGCTGTGGACGCGCCTGCTCGGCGGTGCGATCCCTGGCACGCCGCAGGCCGACGCCCAGGGCACCAGGCCGCTGCAGGGACCGCTGACCGTCCGGTGGGAAGTCGCCGAGGACGAAGCATTCCGGCGCATCGTGCGCCGCGGCCAGGCGCAGGCGCTGCCAGAACTCGGCCATTCCGTTCATGTGGAGGTCGATGGGCTGCGCCCGGACCGCTGGTACTTCTACCGTTTCATGCACGGCGACGCAGTCACCGCGCCGGCGCGCACCCGCACCGCGCCGGCGTCCGACACGCTGGCGCCGCGGGTGCGCTTTGCCTTTGCCTCCTGCCAGCGCTGGGAGCAAGGCCACTACGCCGCGTACCGGCAGATGCGGCAGGAAGACCTGGACCTGGTGGTATTCCTGGGTGACTACATCTACGAAGCCGCGGTGCCGGCCAACGCGCGCGCGCGCCTGCCGCGCACGCACAGCCTGCCCACCGCGACCAGCCTGCAGGACTTCCGCGACCGCTACGCGCTGTACAAGAGCGACCCGCTGCTGCAGGCCATGCATGCCGCGTGCCCCTGGCTGGTAACCTGGGACGACCATGAAGTGCAGAACGACTATGCGGGACGCGCGGGCAGCGAGCCAGCGGCCGCGTTTCTCGCGCGGCGGACGGCCGGCTACCAGGCGTTCTACGAAAACATGCCAATCCGCGCGAGCGCGCTGGTGCATGGCATGGCAGGACTTGGCGCGCCGGATGCGCTGAGCATCCACGCGCGCCACCGCTGGGGCCGGCTGGTCGATTTCCATCTGCTGGACGACCGCCAGTATCGCGATCTCCAGCCCTGCCGCGAACCGGGGCAATTACGCAAGGGCTCCGTGTCCCCAGGCGATTGCAGCGCGCTCGGCGACCCGCGCCGCACCATGCTGGGCAGCGCGCAGGAACAATGGCTGGCACAGGGACTGGCGCAGGACCAGCGCGACCAGACGCGCTGGAGCGCGATCGCGCAGCAGACCATCTTCTCGCGGCGCAACTACAAGGCGCCGCCGCAGGAAGCCTTCCACAGCGACACCTGGGACGGCTATCCGGCCGCGCGCCAGCGCCTGCTCGACAGCATCGCGGCGGCGGCGCCGCGCAATACCGTGTTCATCGGCGGCGATATCCACCAGCACTACGCGTGCAATGTGCTGGCGGACTTCAGCGAGCCGTCATCCCAAGTGATCGCCAGCGAATTCTGCACCACCTCCATCGCCTCGGCTTCGGGCAGCAGCATGGAGAGCGCCGCAAAAATCATGGCCCACAATCCGCATATCGTGCATGCGCGGCCCGACCAGCGCGGCTACACCGTGGTCGAGGCCACGCCGGCACGATGGGCCGCCACGCTGCGCGCCGTGGAAGACGTCACGCGCGCGGACAGCGCGGTCGGCACGCAGGCGGCGTTCGTGGTGGAGGACCGGCGGCCCGGCGTGCAGCTTGTGTCAGCCAGCCAGCCTGACCGCGGATAGTGCTGCCACCAGCCCTGCGCGCCAAGCGGGACTTGCGCCGCAGCCCCGGCAACCTTAATTGCTCCCGGCAAGTTCCCCCCTCCGCGCCCGCTCGCCGTGTCAAGGTCCTAGCGCTTAATCGCCCCTGAAACCCACGGTCTGGACGATCGGCGTCCAAAATTCCACCAGCCGCTTCCTCAGCTGGGTAACTTCTTGCGGCGTCGAACCCGCGAGCGGCTCATACCCGATGTTCTGGATGCGACTTCGGACATCCGGCATGGCCAACACCTTTCGCATTGCTGCGTTCCAGCGTGACACCTGCGCTGGCGGGGTGCCGGCTGGCGCGTAGAGCGCATAGCCCGAGCCAACCACCAACGAGGCGTAGCCCTGTTCACTGAAGGTGGGAACATCGGGAAGCTGGCTGCTTCGCTGTTTGCCCGATACCGCCAGCACACGGACCTTGTTCGCCCGATGCTGTTCCACAAACACGCCGAGACCATCCACTGCCGAGCCGATCTGATTGCCGACCAGATTGGTCACCATCGCCGGGCCACCTTGGAACGGCACGATGGAGAAATCGCCCCCGGAACGCCTAGTGAACTCGAATGCAACAAAGTGCAGTGCAGAGCCGAGTCCGGACACGCCGACTGTCGCCACGTTGCGGTCGGCTTTTGCGGCCTTGACGTAGTCAGCCAGGGTTTTATACGGCGAGCTCGCGCTCACGGCCAGTCCATAGTTGAGGGCAGCCACCTCGGTAATGGGCGAGAAGTCCTTGTCGGGGTCATAGCGAAGATTGCTGTAGACCAGGGGCGCAATCACCATCGTATCGTGTAACGTCATCAGCACGGTATTGCCGTCTTGCGGCGCCTGCTTCAAGACTTCCGCCGCCACCCGCGTGCTGGCACCGGGACGGTTCTCCACGATCACGGTCTGCTTAAGCTCGCCTCTAAGCTTTTCCACCAACACGCGTGCCATGGCATCGGCGGCCCCACCGGCCGGGAACGGCACGATAAAGCGTGCCGGCGCTTCCGCATAGGCAGACTGCGTCACGCATAGGCCCACAGCCAGTCCCGCCGCTGCCAGACCGCGGATGATACGGCGCCGTCCAATTCGTTTTACTTTGCTCGACATGCTTGCTCTCCCCCATCGGTTTGCCTGGATTGCTTTTGGCGGCTAGCTACTGGACCGAGGGTCATCTGCCGGCCGCCCCCGATCCAGGCCGCGTCAGCCAATCATCGGAGGTTATTGAGGGCCCTGTCGAATCACGATTGCAAATACGCTATCACGAATGCGAACTCGCCAGATTTTGCATTCGCCCGCAACATGGGTGCCAGAGTCGATGCATCGCCGATCCTGTGCGGGGCACGGCTGCCCAACCCTATTGGCACTCACGCATGCACTCGAATCCGCATCTTCCGGCACCCTCTGTGCCGTCCTATACCAGCCCTGGCCGGATCGTCGTCGTCGGCGCTGGCATCGTCGGTCTGTGTACCGCCTTGTGGCTGCAGCGCGCGGGATGCAAAGTCACCATTTACGACACACTCGCCCCGGGAGGCGGTGCATCGTACGGCAATGCCGGGCTGATCAGCGTCGACAGCTGTGTCCCGATCGCGCTACCGGGAATGGCATGGCAATTGCCGCGCTGGCTACTGGATCCCAGCGGGCCACTTGCCATTCATCCACCGCACCTGGTACGGGCCGCCCCATGGCTGCTTGCATGGTGGCGCGCCAGCAATCGCGGGCGCGTCATACAGGCTTCACGCGCATTGGCTGCCCTGCACGCGCCAGCCTTGCAAGCCTATCGTGAACTCCTTGGCCCGGATGAATGCGACCAACTGATCAGGGCTGGCGGCCAGCTGCATCTGTGGTCAGCCAGCAACGGCCGGTCCCGGACCGACCGGTTCGTGGATGAACTGCGCCGACAGCAGGGCGTGATGTACGAAAGCCTGAGCGCGGCACAGATTCGGACGATGATGCCGGGCCTGGCCAGCCACGTGCGCGGTGGCATACGCTTCCCCAGGCACGCACACACAGTGGACCCGCTGCAACTGACTGGCGCACTGGCCGCCCGGTTCGAACGCGAAGGCGGCCGCATCCTGCAGCGGCGAATCCTGAAGCTGCAACCGGATGGCACCGGATTCCGGCTGTGGAGCAATCTTGGTGACGACCGCGCGGAGCGCGTAGTCGTGGCCGCCGGTGCATTCTCCGGCGAACTGTTGAGACCGCTCGGGATTCGACTACCTCTTGAGGCGGAACGCGGCTACCACGTGCAACTGCCCGATCCCGGCGTCACGGTGCCCTATCCCTTTATCTACAAGGATAAGGCCGTTGCCGTGACGCCAATGGACGGCGGCCTGCGGTTTGCAGGCACCGTTGAGATCGCGGGCCTGCGCCATCCGCCCGACGAGAGACGGGCAGAGACCATCCTTGCTACGGCGCGAAGCCTGTTTCCCGGCATTGCCACGAGCGGCGCCCGCAGATGGTTCGGCCTTCGTCCCTCTACACCGGATAGCGTGCCTATCATCGACGAATCCCCAGCGCATCCCGGACTTTATATTGCGACTGGCCATGGCCACACCGGACTGACCGGAGCACCAGTCACTGGCCGCCTGATCACACACCTTATGACTGGTGGCACTGCTCCAATTGACCCGCGACCATACCGGCTGGCGCGCTTTTGCTAAAGGTTCTGGCCGGCCATCTCTGCCATGATATTGCGCGCCAGTGTGACCAGCGGACCGGGATCGAAATCTGCCGCCCGCGACTTTGGCCAGTAGGCCCGGTAAGTTAGCGGACGCGATCCCGCAAACCGTCTCACACTCACGCGAGCCGGGTCGAAGATCTGTGCCGGCAGGCAATCAAACAGCGTAAAACCCATGCCCCCCGCCACCATGCCGCACGCGGCAATCGCGGCCGGGCATTCTGCCACTGGAGCCGGCTCGGCTCCGCAGCCTGCAAACGAGGCTGCCACCAGTTCCTGGATACCCTCGATACTCGAAAGGGAAATCATGGGCTCGCCCAGCAATTGGGCAGGGGTAACCTCATCCTGTCCGGCAAGCGGGTGGTCAGGCGGCAGATAGCACAGCATCGGAAGCTCGGCAATCACCACGCTCTCCACGCCCGGCACGGGCGGCACCTCAAGTGCGAAGCCAATGTCAGCCTTTCTGGAGCTGACCAAGGCGGCAACATGATGTGCATCGCGGGAATGGACTGACAGGAATACGTCCGCGAAGCGGTGCACGTACCCCGCTGCCAGCCTCGGGAATACGGCAGCAGCAAAGGCGGGGGTACAGGCAACCGACATGTGCCTGAGTTGATTGCGTTGAATACGCTCGCAACAGGCGTTGATGGCATCCAGCCCGATGAAGGAGCGCTCAATCTCCTCGAACAGCCGGTCTGCACTTGGGGTCGGCAAAAGACGTCCGCCGCGCCTCTCGAATAGCGCGAAACCAAGGCGTTCTTCCGCATCACGCAGGATGTTGCTGATCGCCGGCTGTGTAAGATGCAGGCGCGTCGATGCTCCGGTCACCGATCCAGTCAAGATGATGGCGTGGACCGTCTCAATGTGGCGAAATCCCAGTTTCCTTTTCATGGAAGGCCCGGCGACGAAAGGAAGGACATCATGTCCTCAAGACAACCTGTAAACGCTAGTAGTCTACAGGCTTCCACCGGATGGAAAGACGCGGGACCCACCCCCGCAAAGCCGACGCCCCGCGAGAGCGGGGCGTCGGCACGGCCGGGGCGAGAACGCCTCAGGCGTACGTGACCTCCGGATTGCCCGCGGCCAGCGCCTGCTCCCGGTCCGCGGCCGGCGGGTAGATCCACTGGGTATTGATCAGCAACTTGCGTGCCTTGCCTTCGGCGTGCGTCAGCTTGACCTGCCGATCCCAGCCTTCGGTGTAGACCGCGCCCCATGCGCCCAGGTCAAGGCAGGTCGCATAAAAGTCCTGCCGGTACGCGATCGTCGGCAGACCCAGCAGGTCCGCCGCCACGTTATGTCCGGCAAATCGCCCCATGTACAAGGCGTGCTGGCACGACATCAGGGAGTAGTGGCCGTCGTCGTCGGTCAGTGCGCGCACCACGTCGCCGGCGCCGAACACACCGCTTGTACCGGTCACCCGCAGGTCCGCGGTGACTTCCATGCGCCCCTGTCGGTCAAGGTGGGGCGAGACTTGCGCGGTCAAGCCACTGGCAATCATGCCACCCGTCCAGATGACCGTGCCCGCGTCGATCCGTTCACCGGTCGCGGTCACCACGCCGGCGGCATCCACCGAGACCACGCCCGCGCCAACGCGGGTTTCGATACCCAGCTGCTCCAGTGCCTGCAGGATCTGCGGGCGCGGGCCCGGCCCGAGATCCGGACCGATCGCATCTGCGCGCTCGACGATGACGATGCGGGGGCGCACGGACTCGCCCAGGATCGCGCACAGCCGCTGCGGCAGTTCAGTCGCCACCTCCAGCCCCGTAAAGCCGCCGCCGACCACGACAAAGGTATTGCGCCGCGGGCCCTCGGGCTGCGACGGCAGGCGTTCCAGATGCTCGCGCAGCGCCACCGCCTCGTGCAGCTGGTCCACCGCGAAGGCGTGTTCTGCCAGGCCCGGCAGCGGCGGACGGAACAGGCGGCTACCGCTGGCAAGGACCAGGCGCTCGTAGCCTTCGGTGCTGGTCTGGCCATCGCCCTTGGTGATCTCGACGCAATGGTCCGCCACATGGATGCGCTCGACCGAGCCTTCGATGAACTTGACGCCAACGGCATCCAGCACCGGAAGGAACGGCACCGCCATCTGCTCGGGGTGGGCCTCGTGCAGGCGCGGACGGACGTGGAGCTCCGGCCGCGGTGAAACCAGCGTGATCTCGACATCCGCCGCAGCGCTGCCTTGCATATCGACGACGCGCGCCGCGCCGAGCGCCGTCCACAGTCCGGCAAAGCCGCCGCCGACAATCAGGATCCTACGTTTCATGATGGTTACCTCGCTTCCTTCTGTTGTTGGCCTTCGGCGGCACGACGTGGCCACCGAACGGTAGATGACGCCTGGCCGCGCGGTGCAAAACCGGCAGATCCGGGGTCCGAAATCGGGGGAACCGGGCCGTGACCAGCCCGGGAGAACGGCTGCGCTAGTTCACCGGGGTGAAGACCGGCGCCCCGACCGTTTCATGGCATGACTCGGGTTGGCCTTGTCCGGCCAGCAGGCCTTGTCGGAGGACCCGGCACCATGCGCAAGGCGACGTCCAGCCGGTTCCAGCAGCTCCATGAGCATCCTGGACAGCTCGGGCGATTGCTGGAAGTCGTTGAGGCGTTGCGTCATGTTCTCTCCTGCTGAGATGACGGGGATGCTCGGCGCGTCTGCGCCGGAAGGCAAACAGCGGCCGCTTGAAGAGCATCCTAGCTGTCGGCCGGTTGCAGCGGAAGCATCATCAAAGTACCCACTCTGTTACCACACCGGCACCAATCGGTGCGCCCGCTCCCGTTCCAGATGGCTTGCAGCATCCGGGCGCGGCAGGCCCTGCCGCGGGCGCCGCGCCCTTTTCCGGGGCTGTCTGGGCGCCCGCACAGGCGGCTGTTCCGGTAGCGTGTGCAGTCATGACGAGACATGCCTGGCGTGGCGCAGCTGCACGATGCAGCGCGCCTGCGGCCAGGTGCATTGGTGCGGGCAAGGAAACGCTGAAGGCCCAGGTACGAATCTACTGCCGCATGGCCACTGCGCCTAAGCTGCTATGCATTGGCGTCTGGCCCGATCCAGTGGAGAGCATCATGTACCGCTACCGGCTTTGCATTTCGTTTGTCGGGTGGATTTCCCTCGCAACTCTCCATATCGGGCTGGCGCTCGCGCTTTGCCGCAGCGGCGTGATCTGAGCGGTCGGCTGACCGTCCCTCGGCACGATGCTCAGCGGCCGGCTGCGTCCGGCAACGCGAATGCCATTGGCGCCGGCCAGCTTGCGCAGCACGCGTATCAGCCAGTCAAGAACGAGACGAACTCGTCCAGTTCCAGCCTGCTGAGGTCCATGTTGTTCTCCGGCATACTGTTGTCCGCATAGCCCAGCGACATGCCGGCCACGATCATCTCCTCGCTGGAGATGCCAAGACTTTCCCGAAGCACCCCCGATTGCAACGACCAGATCTGCTGCGGACAGGTATCCAGCCCGCGCGCGCGTGCGGCCAGCATGATGTTCTGCAGAAAGCAGCCGTAGCAGATGAAGCTGGCCCATTCCAGGCGCCGATCCATGGTGAAGATCAGCCCCACTGGCGCATCAAAGAACCGGAACTGCCGTTCGACGTCGCGTCGGCGCCCGACGATATCGCTGCGCTGCACGCCCTGCGCATCGCCCAGCATGCCGCGAAACGTGTTGAAGCGCGAAGAGAACGGCGCGGGCAATTCTTTGGGAAAGAACGGGTATTCGGGCGCGAGCCCCGTGGGCGCGGCGCGATACGCTTCGACTGCGGCTGCCGCGATCTTGTCGCGCGCCGCTCCGGTCAGCACATAGCAGCGCCAGGGCTGCGTGTTGCTCGAACTGGGCGCGTACTTCGCCACGGACAGGATGTCCCTGACCGTCTCGATCGGCACCGTGTGGTCCAGGAAGCCGCGCTTGCTGCGGCGTCCGCGGATCAGCGCTTCCGTCAATTGGATTGCCTCCATCTTCATGTCTCCGTTCTAGTGGTGGGGGTCGCTACGCTGGAAAGGATCATAGATATCTCCACGGCCTTGTGAAGACGGCAAGCCTGGAAAGCTCCGTCCGGAATCGACGAACGACCAGCACCCGTCGGCACAGGTAGGCGTCCAGAATCCTGGACGCTGCGTTCCGCAATCCCACGGGCACGCGCGCAGCCGATTCGCCTATCTTCCTACTCGGATCGACGCCCGATCCGATACGAAAACACGGTGGAGATGTGGAATGAATCAGTTGAAATGCCTGCCGCAGGAAGAAATTGTCTGGGGACTCGACGTGCTGAAGACCGTCGCAGCGTCCATGGGGAGCTACGGCATCCGCCGTCCGATCATATTCACCGTCGAGTTCCTTGACGCATTGAACCGCGAGCACCTGCAGCCTGCCGTCGGCGACAGCGTTGGCACCTTCACCGGCCTGCCGCCGCATGTTCCCGATTTCGCCGTCCAGGACGGGCTGCGCGCCTGCATCGGTGCCCGTGCGGAATCGATCATCGCGCTCGGCGGCGGCTCCGTGCTCGACGCCGCCAAGGCGGTCTCGCACCTGCATTTCCAGCAGACCGGCCGCTACCTGCCGATCGCGGCGATTCCCACCACGCTGTCGGGTTCGGAGTTCTCCCACTATTTCGGCGTGACCGAGACGGATGGCCCGCGCAAATTCAAGCGCAGCCATGCCGTCCGCGAAACCACACCCAGGCTGGTGGTGCTCGACCCGAGGATGATCGTCGATACCCCGCGCATGCTGCTGCTGAGCTCGGCCATCAAGGGCATCGACCATGCCGTGGAAGGCATGCGCCGGGTCGACGTGGATCATCCTCACGCCATCCTCGCCGCCAGGGGCGTGGAGCGCTTCCTGGCCGTGCTGGAGAAGTGGCCGCGCAAGCTCGAAACGCGGGATGCCATCGCGGGCGGCCTGGTTTCGACCGACGACCTGATGCAGCTTCAGCTTGCCGCGTGGCAGTGCTACTTCTATCCCGCTTCGGTCATCTATGGCCTGAGCCATCGCATCGGGCACATCCTCGGCGGGACCTTCGGCGTCCCTCACAGCCTGACCTCCTGCATTGCGCTGGCGCCGGTTATCCGGGCCTGTGCCGGCGCCTATGGCCGCAAGCTCGAGATCTTCGCCATGGACCGTGGCAGCCGCACGCCTGCCGCCTTCCTCGCCGACCGCATCGAGGCAGTCGTGGACACGCTGCAACTGCCGAGCCGGCTCGCCGACCTCGATTTCGACCGGGCCAGGCTTCCCGAGATGGCGGCGCTGCTCAAGCAGAACTATCCCGCCGAGGTCGGCGACCTGGGCGACAACGCCGACACCAGGCTGGATGCGCTGCTGGAGGGGATGTGGTAATGAACCGCCAGCCCTCCGACAGCTTCCCGCACCCCGCCGGCCTGCGCAACGCGCTCGAAGCCCTGGCCAGCCGGGAGATCACCGCGACAGGCCTGGCTGAAGCGGCACTCCACCGCGCGCAGGCATGCAAACAGTCACTCAACGCGTTCGCTGCCATTGACGGGGCGCGCGCCCTGCAGGCCGCGGCGGAAAGCGACCGTCGCTACCGCGAAGGCAGCCAGCGCCCGCTGGAAGGTCTGCCGATCGCCATCAAGGACCTGATCGACACCAGGGGCATCGAAACCTTGTACGGATCGACGGCCTGCCGCGGCAATGTTCCCGCAGCCGACGCCGACATCGTGAAGATCCTGACGGATTGCGGCGCCATCGTCATCGGCAAGACCACCACCCACGAATTTGCGTGGGGCGTGACCACCGCCAGCCCCAGCTTCGGCGACACCCTGAATCCCCGCGACCACACCCGCATTCCAGGCGGCTCCAGCGGCGGCGCCGCGGCGGCGATCGCGCATGGCGCGGTCATGGCGGGCGTGGGCACCGACACCGGCGGCTCAGTGCGGATTCCGGCCGCGCTCTGCGGTGTGGTCGGCTTCAAGCCGACGCTCGGCACGCTTTCTACGCGCGGTGTGTTTCCGCTGGCGCCCACCTGCGACCATGTCGGCCTGCTGGGCTCACAGGTCGATGACGTGCGGGTGCTCGCCGAAGCCCTCGGCATCGGGAATTCCCACGCCGATGCCAGGCTGTCCCCTCGCCTCGGCATCGTCCGGCACATCGCGCCGGTGCCGCTGAGTGCGGAGATCGCCAGCGCTTTCGATGGAGCAGTTGAAAAACTGGCCCAGGACTTTGCCTGC
This sequence comes from Cupriavidus sp. MP-37, assembly GCF_020618415.1. Classification (NCBI taxonomy): domain Bacteria; kingdom Pseudomonadati; phylum Pseudomonadota; class Betaproteobacteria; order Burkholderiales; family Burkholderiaceae; genus Cupriavidus; species Cupriavidus sp. MP-37. Next base: position 2,400,962 of record NZ_CP085344.1, read on the forward strand.
GAGGACCTCGGCGGAAGCCGCCGGTTTGATGCCATGTTCGACACCGTGTTCGATGCCTTCGCCGCCATCGTCCTGATCGAGGGCGGCATCGAGCATCTGCGCCGCCACGAGTGGGATCGCATCGCCAGGCATTACAACCCGGAAACGGTCGATCGGCTCCGGCGCGCACAGACCATGGATCTGCGCGCCTATGCGGCAGCCCAGCAGGCGAGGCGAGAGTTCACGGCCCGGCTGCATGCGGCGATGTCGGCGTTCGACTTTCTCGTGTTGCCGACCTGCCCTTGCACCGCGCCGCGCCGCGACGCCGGCACGGTCGGCATCGGCGACTGGACCGGCACGGTTCGCGAAGCCCTGATGACCTACACCGCCCCGTTCAACCTCGCCGGCTTTCCCGCCATCTCGATTCCCCTGCCGTCCCGCAACGGCGGCCTTCCGGCGGCGTTGCAGATCGTCGCCCGGCCCGGCGGCGACGCCGCGCTGCTGCGGGTCGCGCAGCAGATGGAGTCGTTGCTGGGGACCGCCTGCGATGCACCAGACTTGCCCTGACCACCACCACGAGGAGACCAGAATGAACCCTACCGTCAAGCCCGCATCGCTGGCGCCGCCAGAAGCGCCCGCCGGCCATACGCCCTACAGCGACTGGTTGCAGACCGAGCTGCTCCACTCGCTGCAGCACCCCGTCAGCGATCATCCCGGCGAGCACGCCTGGATCGTGTCGGCGCAGGTGTCCGAGCTCTACTGGATGCTGATCATCCGGGAAATCCAGGCCGCGCAGGCGCAACTGCGTGCCGACGACCTGGCTGGCGCCTGCCGCACCTTGCGGCGCGTCGTCGCCCACCACGAGCCGCTCAATGCGACCTGGCGCTCCATTGCGTGGATGACACCGGTCGACCTGCTGGCGATCCTGTCCTGCGTTGGTCCGAAGTATGGCAAGGACACCGCGCTCCAGGGCTGGACCTTCCGCCAGATGGTCTACCTGCTCGGCATCAAGCAGGGCGAGCACCTGCAGCACTTCCTGCCGCAGCCCCACCGCTGGCAGCAACTCAGCAAGGCACTGGCAGAGCCGAGCCTGTACGACGACGTGCTTGCCCATCTGAGCCGCCAGGGCTTCGCCGTGCCGACGCCGGCACTCGACCGCGATTTCAGCATGCCCTATACCCCGGACCAGGCGGTCGAGAAGGTCTGGCGCGACGTCTACGCCGATCCGGACCAGCACCGCGAACTGCAGCAGCTCGGCGAGACGCTGGCCGATATCGCGGAGGGATTCGCCGCATGGAAACACCTGCACCTGATGGCCACGCGCCGGACCTTCGGCGCAAGGCCGGCCTACTTCGGCACCGAGGGCATTGCCTGGCTGCTGCCCACCATGAACGAGATCCCGTTCCCGGAACTCTGGTCGGCGCGCGGCTTCATCGGCGATCCACCCGCGGTGTGCCCGCACGCCCGCGGGCAGCAAGGCGGCCGGGAAATGGGACGGCGTGACTGACCATCGAGCTGGAAGACACCCATGCACAATGATTCCATAAGCAGCCTGGCAGCCTGTGCCCGCGCTGCCATCGCCGATCCTGCACGGATCACCATCGTGGGGAACGATGCAAACCCGCGCTTCGAGCTGTTCCATGCTGCGAGTTCCCTGTGCTCCCAGAAAGTACGCACGGTGCTGTTGGAAAAACGGTTGCCGTACCGATCGAACGACATGCTGATCCTGAGCGCGCTGGGTCCGGACGGCGTCATTCCGGCAGAGCACTATCACCCGCCCTACGTCCGCCTGCGGCTGATAGCCGGACAGGAAATCGGACGGGAGTTCGTCACCGGCTATAGCGGACGTCCCTCCGTGGACACCGATGGCTTCGATCCCTGCGCGGTGCCGTTGCTCGTCGACCACGAAGCCTCCCGCGTGATCGCGGATTCGCGGCGGATCTGCTCCTATCTCGACGCGGTGTCGCGCGCGCCAATCCAGCTCCTGCCCGACGATGACCAGGAGCGTGCCGCGGTAATGCGTCAAGTGGAGATTGTCGACCAGATGCCGAACGGCGCCCTGCTCTATGGCTCGCATCCCGACGCCGACCGGCGGCCCGACGCGCTCAAGGCGATCATGGAAACCGTCTACGATCACAAGATCGCCGCAATCGAGGCCATGCTCGCAGACAACGCCGAAGACAACGAACTCGTTGCCGCCTATCGCGCCAAGCTCGCCAAGGAGCGAGGCGGCCGGGCGGTGCGCCGCGATGCCGCATTCCAGCGCGCCGCGCGCCATCACGTCGAACGCGTGTTGAAGGAGCTGGAGCGTACCCTGGTGACTGCACCAGCGCAGTATGTTGCGGGACACGCGTTCTCTCTGGGGGATGTGCTTTGGGGTGTCAACCTGGTGCGGCTGGCATACCTCGGGCTCGCGCCAATGTGGGACGACCTGCCCAACGTTGCCCGCTATGTCGAGATGCTGGCCAGGCGCCCTTCGCTCTGCAGGGAGGCGATCCGCGCCACCATCGACTCGCTGCCGCCATCGCAACAGATGGACGCCCTGGGAACCTGCGTGGAGACGTCCCCGGCCTGAGCGGCAGCCATCCTGTTATCGGCCTGTGCCGATGAAGAAAAAGGGCGGAGACTGCGAGTCTCCGCCCTTTCTTGCGCCCAGGCTCTACGTTCAGGCGGCTACCGGCTCCGGCTGGACGTGCAGGGCGCGAGCAACAGTCGTGACCCTGCGGCCCTGGTACCGTGCCACGTCGAGGTGATCGTCGTCGGGCTTCACGGTGTCACGGTGCGAGACGTGAGTGGCGCCGTACGGGGTGCCAGCCTTGAACATCGCCGCGTCGGCATAGCCCAGCGGAACGATGATCAGGCCAAGGTGCGCCATGGGCGTATAGGCCGCCAGCAGCGTGGCCTCATTACCGCCGTGGCGCGAGGACGTCGTGCCGAACACCGAGCCCACCTTGCCGTTGAGCTTGCCCGCGAACCAGAGGCCGCCGAGCCCGTCGATATACGATTTGAGTTCGGCCGAGATCGTCCCGAACCGCGTCGGCGTGCCGAACACGATCGCGTCGGCCCACTCGGCATCGGCTTCGGTCGGCGCCTCATATTTCGCGTTCATCTCCGTGGCGTTCTCGAGCCAGCCCGGCGCCTGCCGCATGACATCGGGGCCGACGAATTCCCGCACACGCCGAATGCGCAGTTCGGCGCCAGCCTCGAGGGCACCCTCGGCGACAGCCCTGGCGAGCAGCTCGGTAGAGCGGTTCCGTGAATAGAAGACGATCAGTACTTTTGGCTTGCGCATATCGATCTCCGGCAACCTCATGCAGAAATGGGCTCGAGCCGGCCCAGCAGTTCGTCCTTGCGATCCACCAGCCAGGGCGGGAGCTGGAACTCTTCGCCGAAATGGCCGGGCGCTTCATCGATCGCGAAGCCGATGTCGGTGGTGGCGGCCTCGAACATGACGCCGCCGGGCATCTTGAAGTACATCGAGCGGAAGTAGTTGCGGTGCACCGACTCGGAAGTGTCGATGTAGCCCAGCGCAAACAGCCTTTCCTTCAGGGCCGCCTGCTGTTCGACGTTGTCCACGGCGAAGGCGACATGGTGGATCGTCCCTTCCCCGTAGATCGACGAGCCCTGGTGCCGGTCGGGCTCATGCAGGAACTCGACGACCTTGCCCGGGCCGCCGGTGTACGTCTCAAAGCGGTAGTACGGCCCCGCCTGGCCGACGTTGCGGAAGCCAATTGCTTCGCTCATGAAGCGGACGGATTCAGCGACATCGCGCAGCGACAGGGTGATGCTGTGCACGCCGCGGATGGCATGGATGGCGGGGATATCGCTTGCGACGCAAGCCGGACGCGGGTCGAGATCCGTTTCGACGAGATCGAACTCGATGCCACACGGATGTTCGAACCGCTGGCGGCGCTCGCCGAAGCGCTCGACGATCTCGCTGTCATACGGCACGTTCATGGCGTCGAAGCGGCTGCGCCAGAACTCGAGCGAGCCCTTGGGCACCGAGTAGTTGATGACGCGCACCTGGCCCGATCCCTGGCGTGCCATGACCCCCCGCTGGCGGAACGGAAACGACGTCACCAGCGTTCCCGGATCGCCATTCGCGTTGCCGTAGTACAGGTGGTAGATGGGATCCTCGCCGTCGAGCAGCACGGTCTTTTTCACGAGGCTCTGCCCGAGCAGCTTGACGTAGAAATCGACATCCTCCTGCGCGTGCCGCACGCCGGCAGTCAGGTGATGAAATCCCTTGAGCATTGTCATTGTCCTCTCCAGTTTAAATAGGGATGTGGAAACAGCGCACAGCCGCTCCTGCGCAACAGCTTATGACGGCAGATTCCGCTTGGGCAGCCGTCAGGGGTTGTACGCAGGGTTCGGCAAACTTGGACAATGGCGCCCTGTCGAGACGCGGAGCGTTCCGCCGGGCAGGAAAAAATGGACCCCGCGGCCGCCGCAAACGCGGCGATGCGCCAAGGGCTTGCCCGGGTGGCAGCGGGCTGCGGGCGTGGAGTATGATCCGCGTCACCCACTCGCTTCTTGACCCTCGCCGCCCCCATGGGAATGGCCGGCCAGCCTCCATGAAATGCTCGACCTAAAGGACGTTTATTACTTTGTGCAGGTGGTCGACCGTGGCGGATTCACCGCGGCCGGGGAAGCACTCCGGCTTCCGAAGTCCACGCTGAGTCACCGCGTAAAGGAACTGGAATCCTCGCTGGGCGTGCGACTGATCAACCGGACGTCGCGCCAGTTCGCGGTAACGGAGGTGGGGCAGGAGTTCTACCAGTACGCCATGGCGCTGATGCGCAGCGCCGAGCTTGCCGAGGAAGCGATGCGTCAGCGGCTGGCAGAGCCGAGCGGCGTGATCCGCGTGACGACAGCGACGGACATTGCCCAGTTCGCGCTGCGCCATGTCTTGCCGACCTTTCTCTCCGACCACCCCAAGGTCAGGATCGAAGAAACTGCCACGGACAGGGTCGTGGACATCGTCGGCGAGGGCTTCGATCTGGCGATCAGAGGCCATGTCGGCCAGCTGCAGGACTCCAACCTGGTTCAGCATCCCCTGGCCAGGACGCCGTGGTATCTCTTCGCAGGCCCGGACTATCTCGAGCGAACGTCAGTGCCGGCAGAGCCCGCGGCGCTGGAATCTCACGCCATCCTTGCCATGGCCGGCAAGAGCGCGTCGCAATGGCAATTGCTGGGCCCGGACAAGCGCGTGGCCACGGTGCAGTTTGAACCGAGGTTCCTCAGCAACAGCCTGATCTCGCTGAAAGAGGCCGCGTGTGCGAACGTGGGGGTCGCCGCGCTGCCGGTGTACGCTTGTCAGGCGGAGCTAGCGGCCGGCTCGCTCAGGCAGGTATTGCCGGATTGGATCGCGGCGGACGCTCGTATCACCGCCCTCATCCCCTATCGCACGGGCCTGCTTCCCGCGGTCCGCACGCTCGTGGATTATCTCGCCGTGGTGCTACCGAAGGTGACGGCGTTTGACCACGACTGAGCCTTCGGCGCGCTGGCTCATTTGAGCGATCCCGTCACCGGAACATGGCCACAACAAGGTTCTACCTCGTTGCGATGTCCTCAGGTCAGAGCAGCCAGCAGGCATGCCATGCGCCGCCTTGCCGGCCGGCACGGGCGGCACGGTTGCCGCGCCGGTCGGAAAGATTCGGCACCCGGCCATCGCAGGCGCTCGAGCAGTGGACTGGCGGGATCGAGCGCCCGTCGAGGGCATCCACAACACTATCAAAGTGATCAAGCGCCGGGCCTACGGCGGTCGCGACGAGGAATACTTCTTCCTCAAGATCCGCGCAGCCTTCCCCGGTATTCCTCGATGAACCCAAAAAAAAGGACCTGGATCGCTCCAAGTCCTTGATTTCATCGATCGAACGTTGGTGGGTGCTGAGGGGTTCGAACCCCCGACCTACGCCTTGTAAGGGCGCCGCTCTACCAACTGAGCTAAGCACCCGCTCGACCGTCGCAGGCTGTGTGCCTGCCACTTGCTGAACGCTCCGCACCTCGCGGCAGATGCCGTGGTTTGCGTTGCGAGGGCGCAAGTTTAATACAGTTGATTTCGGTTTGCCAAGGCCCGGGCGGACAAAAAAACGCCGCCGGGCATCGCTGCCCTGCGGCGTTTGGTTCATGCGGCCGAGCCGCTGTCAGTGATGCAGGCGCTCGACCTTGGCCGTGGCCTTGTCGGCCACCTCGGCGGGCTTGGCGTCGTCTTCCGGCAGCGCCTCGGGCTTGCGCTCGAGCGCCAGTTCCAGGACCTTGTCGATCCAGCGCACCGGCACGATCTCGATGGCGTTCTTGACGTTGTCGGGGATCTCGGCCAGGTCCTTGACGTTTTCCTCGGGGATCAGCACCAGCTTGATGCCGCCACGGTGGGCCGCCAGCAGCTTTTCCTTGAGGCCGCCGATCGGCAGCACCTCGCCGCGCAGCGTGATCTCGCCGGTCATGGCGACATCCGCGCGCACCGGGATGCCGGTCAGCACCGACACCAGCGCCGTGGTCATGGCACCGCCCGCCGACGGACCGTCCTTGGGCGTGGCGCCTTCGGGCACGTGGATGTGGATGTCGCGCTTCTCGAACATCTCATCCGTGATGCCCAGGCGGCGTGCCCGCGAACGCACCACCGAGCGCGCGGCCTCGACCGACTCCTTCATCACGTCGCCCAGCGAACCGGTACGCGTGATGTTGCCCTTGCCCGGCATGATCGCGGCTTCGATGGTCAGCAGGTCGCCGCCCACCTCGGTCCACGCCAGGCCGGTGACCTGGCCCACCTGGTTTTCCTTGCCGGCCAGGCCGAAGTCGTACTTGCGCACGCCCAGGAATTTGTCCAGGTTCTCGGAATCGACCTTGATCGTGCCCGACTCCTTCTTCAGCAGCAGCAGCTTGACCACCTTGCGGGCGATCTTGGACACCTCGCGTTCCAGCGAACGTACGCCCGCTTCGCGCGTGTAGTAGCGGATGATGTCGCGGATTGCGCTTTCGGTGACCTCGATCTCGCCTGCCTTCAGACCATTGTTCTTGATCTGCTTGGGCAGCAGGTAGCGCTGGGCGATATTGACCTTCTCGTCCTCGGTGTAACCCGACAGGCGGATCACTTCCATGCGGTCGAGCAGCGGCGGCGGGATGTTGAGCGAGTTCGACGTCGCCACGAACATCACGTCGGACAGGTCGAAGTCGACCTCGATGTAGTGGTCCTGGAAGGTGTGGTTCTGTTCCGGGTCCAGCACCTCGAGCAGCGCCGACGACGGATCGCCGCGGAAGTCCATGCCCATCTTGTCGATCTCGTCGAGCAGGAAGAGCGGATTGCGCACGCCGACCTTGGACAGGCTCTGCAGGATCTTGCCCGGCATCGAACCGATGTAGGTACGGCGGTGGCCGCGGATCTCGGCTTCGTCGCGCACGCCACCCAGTGCCATGCGCACGAACTTGCGGTTCGTCGCGCGCGCCACCGACTGGCCGAGCGAGGTCTTGCCGACGCCGGGAGGCCCGACCAGGCAGAGGATGGGCGCCTTCACCTTGTCCACGCGCTGTTGCACCGCGAGGTACTCGAGAATGCGTTCCTTGACCTTCTCCAGGCCGTAGTGGTCTTCATCCAGCACACGCTCGGCGTTGGCGAGGTCGTTGTTGACCTTGCTCTTCTTGCGCCACGGCAGGTTCACCAGCGTGTCGATGTAGTTGCGCACGACGGTGGCCTCGGCCGACATCGGCGACATCAGCTTGAGCTTCTTGAATTCGGCATCGGCCTTCTTCTTGGCTTCCTTCGGCATGCGCGCAGCCTTGATGCGCTTGTCGAGTTCTTCCAGGTCGGCGCCTTCTTCGCCCTCGCCCAGTTCCTTCTGGATGGCCTTGACCTGCTCGTTCAGGTAGTACTCGCGCTGGCTCTTCTCCATCTGGCGCTTGACGCGGCCACGGATGCGCTTTTCGACCTGCAGGATGTCGATCTCGCCCTCGAGCTGCGACAGCAGGCTTTCCAGGCGCTCGGTCACATTGACCATCTCCAGGATCTTCTGCTTCTGCTCGAGCTTGATCGGCAGGTGCGCGGCGATGGTGTCCGCCAGGCGCCCGGCCTCGTCGATGCCCGACAGCGAGGTCAGGATCTCCGGCGGGATCTTCTTGTTGAGCTTCACGTACTGGTCGAACTGCGACACGATCGCGCGGCGCAGGGCCTCGGTCTCGGCGCTTTCGCCAGGTGCGGGCGGCACGGGCACGGCTTCGCACATGAAGTGCGAATCGTCCTCGCTCACCTCGCGGATGTTGGCACGCTGCGTGCCCTCGACCAGCACCTTCACGGTACCGTCGGGCAGCTTCAGCATTTGCAGGATATTGGCGATGCAGCCGACCTCGTACAGGTCGTCGGCGGTCGGCTCGTCCTTGGCCGCCGTCTTCTGGGCCACGAGCATGATGCTCTTGCCCGCCTCCATCGCAGTCTCAAGCGCCTTGATGGACTTTGGGCGACCCACGAACAGCGGGATCACCATGTGCGGAAACACCACCACGTCGCGCAGCGGCAACAGTGGCAGGCGAATCGGCTCGGCCGGGAGGAGTTGTGTTCCGGACATCATTTTCCCCAAGTCAGTCATTTAAGGCGTAAATTGGGCCGCCCGAATCGATTACAAGATACGTGCCAATCGATTCATCAAGACAGGCAGATGCCGCTACCTGCACTTGGTGGCCCCTCTGAAACAGCATACCCGCGTTTCCTCCCTGTCGTCGGTAGAAATAAACAAAAAAAGCCGCTCGCTTCTACGCGAACGGCCTTTCCGCCCTGCTGCCGCTGTGGTTGCCGACCCCCTGGCTCACGTTGGCAGCACTCGCGTCAGTTGGACCCTGCCACTTTGGGCTGCTGCTCCTCATACATCAGCAGCGGCGGTGCATCGCCGTTGATCGTATTCTCATCGATCACGACCTTTTGTACGCCCTTGTAATTAGGCAAGTCATACATGACGTCCATCAGCGACTGCTCCAGGATCGAGCGCAGCCCGCGCGCACCGGTCTTGCGGCGGATCGCCTTGCGGGCGATGGCGCTGAGCGCACCCGGACGGATTTCCAGCTCGACGCCTTCCATCGCCAGCAGCTTCTGGTATTGCTTGACCAGCGCATTCTTGGGCTCGACCAGGATCTGCATCAGCGCGGCCTCGTCGAGCTTGGCCAGCGTCGCCACCACCGGGAGGCGGCCGATCAGTTCGGGGATCAGGCCGAACTTGATCAGGTCTTCCGGCTCGGTCTGCGGCAGCACTTCGCTGACGTCGCGCTCTTCCTTGCTCTTGACCTGCGCGGCAAAGCCGATGCCGGTCTTGTCCGAGCGCTGCATGATGACCTTCTCCAGGCCATCGAAGGCGCCGCCGCAGATGAACAGGATGTTGGTGGTATCCACCTGCAGGAAGTCCTGGTTCGGATGCTTGCGGCCACCCTGCGGCGGCACCGATGCCATGGTGCCTTCGATCAGCTTGAGCAGGGCCTGCTGCACGCCTTCGCCGGAGACGTCGCGGGTAATCGACGGGTTGTCCGACTTGCGCGAGATCTTGTCGATCTCGTCGATGTAGACAATGCCGCGCTGCGCCTTCTCGACTTCGTAATTGCAGTTCTGCAGCAGCTTCTGGATGATGTTCTCGACGTCCTCGCCGACGTAGCCGGCTTCGGTCAGCGTGGTCGCGTCGGCGATCACGAAGGGCACGTTGAGCAGGCGCGCCAGCGTCTGCGCGAGCAGCGTCTTGCCCGAGCCGGTGGGCCCGATCAGCAGGATGTTGCTCTTGGACAGCTCGACATCGTCCTTCTTGCCGAGGTGCTTGAGGCGCTTGTAGTGGTTGTAGACCGCCACGGCCAGGATCTTCTTGGCCTGTTCCTGGCCGATCACGTACTGGTCCAGGCTTTCGCGGATCTCGTGGGGCGTGGGCAGGTCGGAGCGCGCGGCCGCGGCGGCGTCTTTCTCGGATGCCGTGGCCTCATCGCGGATGATCTCGTTGCACAGGTCGATGCATTCGTCGCAAATGAACACCGACGGGCCGGCAATCAGCTTCTTGACCTCATGCTGGCTCTTGCCGCAGAAGGAGCAGTACAGAAGCTTTTCGCTGGATGAACCTTTTTTGTCCGCCATAGGAATCAGTCACTTTTGCAGTGCGCACACCGCGGGGCGACAGGCTCCTCGGCGATACGCTTCAAACGCATCATACGCCAAAACAATTGGCATCACCGGCGCTTCCCCCCGGCTGTGGGGCCAAGCCCCCGTTGCACGGGTGCCGATGCAAAAAACGAGGCACGGGGCCTCGTTCCGGTGTAGCCTTCGCCATTTGGGCCCGGCCAGCATGGCCGGCCGCCGTTGCAGCGCAGTTGCAGCATACGCCACGGCGGCGCGCAGCATCAGCCGCGGCGGGCGAGTACCTTGTCGATCAGGCCGTAGTCGACCGCCTGGTCGCCGCTCATGAAGTTGTCGCGATCGGTGTCGCGGGCAATCTTCTCGACCGGCTGGCCCGTCACTTCCGACAGGATGGTGTTGAGCCGCTCGCGCAGGTACAGGATCTCGCGCGCCTGGATCTCGATGTCAGAGGCCTGGCCGCGCGCGCCGCCCAGCGGCTGGTGGATCATGATGCGCGAGTTGGGCAGCGCCGAACGCTTGCCCTTGGCGCCGGCCGCCAGCAGGAAGGCGCCCATGCTGGCCGCCATGCCCATGCACAGCGTCGACACGTCCGGCTTGATGAACTGCATGGTGTCGTAGATGGCCAGCCCCGCCGACACCGAACCGCCCGGCGAGTTGATGTACAGCGACACGTCCTTGTCGGGGTTCTCGCTTTCCAGGAACAGCAGCTGTGCCACCACCAGGTTGGCGGTCTGGTCGTTGACCTCGCCCACCATGAACACCACGCGCTCCTTCAGCAGGCGCGAGTAGATGTCATAGGCGCGCTCGCCCCGGCCGGACTGCTCGACGACCATCGGCACCAGCCCCAGGCCCTGGGTTTCCAGTGCCGAAGCCTGCGTGGTGGCGAGACGGTCAAGCAAATCATTGCGGGTCATGCATGTTCTCCATGGATTCGTCGGATCGCAAGGCAATCCGGGTAACTCGGGAAGTCCGTGCCCCGCACCGTGGCGCGGGGCTGCCGGTCACTTCCGGCTTCAGGCTTGCTGCTGGTTGCCTTCGGCGGTGAGTTCCTCGAAGGACACCTTCTTGTCGGTGACCTTGGCCTTGCCGCACACGAAATTTACCACGTTGTTTTCGAGCACGTAGGCTTCCATTTCGGCCAGGCGCTGCTGGTCGCCGTAGTACCAGCGCATGACTTCCTTCGGGTCCTCGTAGCTCTTGGCGAAGTCTTCGATCTCGGCCTTGATCTGGTCAGCCTTGGCTTCCAGGCCGTTGGCCTTGACGATCTCGGCCAGGATCAGGCCCAGCTTGACGCGGCGCTCGGCCTGCTGCGCGAACATCTCGGCCGGGATCGGCATGTCCTTGGCGTTGGGCATGCCACGCTGTTCCAGGTCGCGGCGGGCCATTTCCACCAGGCGCTCCTGGTCCTGCTCGATCAGGGCCTTGGGCACGTCCAGCTCGCTCGCCTTCAGCAGCGCTTCCATGACCTGGTCCTTCAGCATGGCGTGCGTGCGGCGCTTCACTTCGCGCTCGAGGTTTTCGCGGATGTCGGCGCGCATCTTGTCGACGCTGCCGTCGGCGATGCCCAGCGACTTGGCGAAGGCTTCATTCACTTCCGGCAGGTGGGCCCACTCGATCTTCTTCAGGGTCACGGTGAACTCGGCGGTCTTGCCGGCCACTTCCTTGCCGTGGTAGTCGGCCGGGAAGGCCAGCGGGAAGGTCTTGCTTTCGCCGACCTTCAGGCCCAGCGCGGCCTGCTCGAACTCGGGCAGCATGCGGCCTTCGCCCAGCACGAACGGGAAGTCCTCGGCCTTACCGCCGGCGAACTCTTCGCCGTCGATCTTGCCGACGAAGTCCAGCGTCACGCGGTCGCCGTTCTGGGCGCTGACGTCGGCACCGCCGTCGCCGTGCTCGCCGGCTTCGCCGCGGGCGTGGTAGTGCACGCGCTGCTTGCGCAGGATGTCGATGGTCTTGTCGACTTCGGCATCGGTGATTTCGGTGCTGGTGCGGGTGACTTCGGCGGCCGACAGGTCGCCGATGGTCACTTCCGGGTACACCTCGAAGGTGGCGTCGAACGCCACTTCATCCTCGCCCACGCCTTCGTTCTTGATCTCGAACTTGGGCTGGCCGGCAACCTTGACGTCCTGTTCCTTGGTGATGTCGAAGAACTTGCGCGCGGCCTTGTCGAAGCGCACCTCGAACTCGACCTGCTGGCCGTACTGCTTCTCGACCATCTTCATCGGCACCTTGCCCGGACGGAAGCCCGACATCTTCACGGTCTTCGACAGGCGAACCAGGCGCTCCTGCTTTTCCTTTTCCACTTCGGCCTTGGGGATGGCCAGGGTCACCTTGCGGTCCAGCTTGCCGAGGTTCTCAATCACGTTCGACATGGTCGTAGATCCAATCCAGAAATGTAGTTGTGTTCGTAGGTGCTGCCGTCTTGTACGCGTACCGTCCGCTTTACCGCCACGTCGCCGTCACCACAGGACGGCCGGGGCAGCGCACCGGCGAACGGAAAGCTCCGCGCAAACGGAAAACGGGGATTATCGCACGGTTTTGATTCGCTTCCGGCAGATTTTGCCCGGAACGCGCGGCAACCCCGCCGGCTGGCTGCGTCGCGCTACGCTGCCTGCCCATGGCGCAGCGCGCGCAGCAGCAGGCGTGCCGGATCCACCGCATCGGCCAGGTCCGACTCCAGCGGCAAGGGCTCGCCTTCGATCTGGCTGGCCAGCAGTTCCGCGCCCAGCGCTGCCCAGGTGAGGCCGCGCGAGGCATAGGCCAGCGCCGCATAGAGCCCGGGCAGGCGCGGCAGGTCGCGCAGGTGCGCGCCGCGCAGCGAGGCCGCCTGCGCCATCGCGGCGGCCTCGTCAGGCACTTGCCCGATCAGCGGCAGCCGGTTGTGCGTGACCGTGCGCACGCCGACATAGCCCGACACGGCAGCGGGATCGATGCCGGCCACCGCACCGGCCAGGTCCGGCAGCAAGCCGGCGAGCCGGTCCAGGTTGGCGGCGTGGATCGCCGGCTGCGCCACCAGCGGGCCCGTGTCTTCGTCATAGCTGGAGCCGACGCGGCCGCTGCCGTCGGGCGCGCGCGGCAGCAGGTAGCCGGCACCGGTCACGACGCAGTCGGGCCAGCCGCCGAGCGCATCGACCTGCGCAGCCGCCAGCGTGGTCAGCTGCCCGCGCACGCGGCGCAGGGTCCAGTGTTGCTGCGGCAGCAGCTGCTGCGCCTCATGTGCGTTGGCCAACACCAGCACCGGTGCCGACGCCAGCACAGTGCCGTCCTGGGCGAGTGCGCGCCATTGGCCGTCGACGCGCGCGATCGCGCCGACCCGGCAGCCGAAGCGCGCCGTGACGGCATCGCCGGCACCTGCCAGCTGCGCCGCGCAGACATCCGGCGGCGCGACCCATCCGCCCTGCGGGAACCACAGGCCGCCGCGCGGCACGCCGGCGTGGTGCGCCGCGGCCGCCTCGGCGGCGCTCATCCAGCGCACGAACTCTTGCGGCAAGCCCATTGCCGCCAGCGCGGCGCGCTGGGCCTCGCCTTCGGCCTCGTCCTCACCGATCTGCAGCACGCCGCAGCCATGCCAGCCGACCGCATGCCCGGCCTCGGCCAGCGCCGCCCAGGCGCGCAGCGCGTACTGGTTGCCGGCACGCGACAGCCGCGACAGCAGGCTGTCGTCGGCCGAGACGTGCGCGTGCATGGCCGCGGCGCGATGCGCCGAAGTCTGCCGCGCCGGCCCGTCGTGGGTATCGAACAGGGTCACGCGCCAGCCGCGCGCGGCCAGCCGCTCGGTCACGGCGCAGCCCGCCAGTCCGGCGCCGATCACGATGGCATGGCGCTCGGGCCATTGCGCCGGCAGCGGCGGCGCGTGGCGGCGCGATTTCCATTGCGGGCGAAAGCGCGCCACCGTCATGTCACGCTTGCCCCCGAAGCCCGGCGCTTTGCTGACTTCAAAGCCGACTTCCTTCAGCCCGCGCCGCACAAAGCCCGCGGCGGTATACGTCGCCAGCGTCGCACCCGGACGCGCCAGCCGCGCCAGGCCGCGCAACACCGGCGCCGACCACATCTCGGCATTGCGCGCCGGCGAGAAGCCGTCCAGGTAGAAGGCATCGGCACCGGCGGCCAGCCGCGGCAGCATGGCTTCGGCATCGCCCAGCGCCAGCGTCAGCACCACGCGGCCCTGGTCGAACGCCAGCCGGTGCAGCCCCGGCAGCGCCAGCGGCCATTGCGCCTGCAGCGCCTGCGCCAGCGGCTGCAGCCCGTCCAGGCTGGCGTGCAGTTGCGCCAGCCCTGCGCGCGTAAACGGATGCTTTTCGATCGAGACGAAATGCAGCGTGCCGCAACGCTGCGGATCGTCGCGCCACGCCTGCCAGGTGGCGAGGAAATTCAGCCCCTGGCCGAAGCCGGTCTCGACGATGACGAACTGCCGTTGCCCGGCCCATGCCCCGGGCAGGCCATTGCCGCCGAGGAAGACATGGGCGGCCTGCGCCAGGCCGCCTTCGGTGCTGTGGTAGACGTCGTCGTAGCGGGGCGAATACGGGGTGCCCTGGGCAGACAGGATGGGCTCGGCGGGCTCTAGTGCGCGCGGCATGGGACAGGAAACTCGGAAGCGGGAATGCCCCCTGGCAGAGCACCGGGGCTTGGGAGGGGCCAGGAAGTGCAACCAGGAAGCGCAGCCAGGAAGGGCAACTGGCGGCGGATGGTAGCATAGCGCCCTTCCCGCGGACGCCGCGGTCTCCCCGCGCCGTCTGCCCATTTTGCGCCGCCAGGGCGCCCCGCTCCACATGCTCAGCTATCGTCACGCCTTCCATGCCGGCAATCATGCCGATGTCCTCAAGCACGCCGTCGTGGTGCAACTGCTCGAGCACCTGGCGCAGAAGGACAAGGCGTTCTGGTACATCGACACCCATGCCGGCGCCGGCCTCTATGCGCTGGATCACGCCTACGCGCAGAAGAAGGCCGAGTTCGAGACCGGCATCGCGCCGCTGTGGCGCGCCGCCGCAAGCGGCGCCCAGCTGCCGCCGATGCTCGACGAATACCTGGACCAGGTGCGCACGCTCAACCCGGACGGCAGCCTGCGCCACTACCCCGGCTCGCCCTGGCTGGCGTGGCAGCTGCTGCGCGAGCACGACCGCCTGCGGCTGTTCGAGCTGCACAGCACCGAGATCCAGGTCCTGCGCGACAACTTCCGCGGCGCCGGACGCCGCGTGATGCTGTATGACGGCGACGGCTTCGGCGGCATCAAGGCGATCCTGCCGCCGCCGCCGCGGCGCGCGCTGGTGCTGGTCGATCCGTCGTACGAAGACAAGCAGGACTACGCGCGCACCGTGCAGACCGTGCGCGACGGGCTGGAGCGTTTTGCCACCGGTGTCTACGCGGTCTGGTACCCGCAGGTGCAGCGGCGCGAAGCGCTGCAGCTGCCGGTGCAACTGAAGGGCCTGCCGCTCAAGAGCTGGCTGCATGTGACCCTGACCGTCAAGCGCCCGGTCGAGGGCGGGCTGGGCCTGCATGGCAGCGGCATGTTCATCGTCAATCCGCCGTGGCGGCTGCACGAGTCGCTGCAGCAGGCCATGCCCGTGCTGGTCGACCTGCTCGGACAGGACGACGGCGCCGGCTTCACGCTCGAAGCCGAGGAGCGCTGAGCCGGCGCACCAGCCAGTCCAGCGCCATGGCCGCGGCCACGCCGATGGTGTCGGCGAGCAGGTCGAGCCAGTCGGCCTCGCGGTAGCCGGTCTGCCCCTGCAGCAGTTCGATCAGGCCGCCATACGCGACCAGGCCCAGCCATAGCGGCCAGCCGCGCGCGGCGTAGGCGCGTCCACCCAATACACCGAGCACCGCAAACCCGAGCGCGTGGTTGGCCTTGTCCCAGCCGGTGGTCGGCAGCGGCTGCGTCGGCGGCATCAGCGACAGCACCAGCACGGCGGCAGCGGCGGCCCAGAACAGCAGGCGCCAGCGCAGCGGGGTCAGGGTCGGAACGGCAATCATGGGCAGGAACGAACGTTTGGAAAGCCGACAATATAGCCGCACGGGCCCGCCGGGGCGCGCAGTCGCGGCGGGGCTGGATTCCCCCCGCGCCTTGCGCTACAATCCGCAACCTCGTTGCACTGCGGGCTGCCGGCGGCAGATCCGGCAAGAAGACGGCAAAGGCGGGCACTTCCAGCCGCCTTTTTTGCTTTCGTCTCCGGCAACGAGCAGCGCGGCCGCCCGCCCGGGCAGTGCCGCAAGGACCGCGAGGGTGGCGAAATTGGTAGACGCACCAGGTTTAGGTCCTGACGCCAGCAATGGTGTAGGGGTTCGAGTCCCCTCCCTCGCACCACCCGCCTGCCATGTGGCGGGCTGACAACCTTCCCCCTTTCAGATTTCGATCAGACTTCGCTCGGCCATGCGGCCATCGGCTGCGTGTCGAAGCGATGACGCGCGCGTTCGCGGCGCTTGCCGCAGGTGGTAGAACACCTGAGCGAAGCCGCCTTTCGCGGACCCTTGCGGCGATCTATGCTGAAGATGTTGGGGCCGCCGTGCGCACGGCGCGCGCGGTTTCCAGCGTCGTCAGCTCAGCCCTGATCGGAGGGCATATGAAATTCCCTGCCTTGCTGTTGGCAGCGTCGATGGCCGCTGGCTGGACATCGTTCGCATACGCCGCCGGATGCCAGTACGACATGCAGTGCAAAGGTGAGCGGATCTGCCACCACGGGCAATGCGTCTATCCGGAAGTGGAAGAGTCGGCCGAGGCCGGCGGGCCGCCGAAGGCTGGCGCTGCCACTGCCGCGACCAGCCCCGCGGCGGAGGTCACGCCGGTGCCGACGACCTCGGTCAGCCCCAGCGCTCCTGCCACCCTGACCGGCACCACCGTCAAGCGCACCCCCGCCCCGCCACCGCCGCGCGGATGCTGCACCGTGGCCGGCAAGCTTAGGCTGTCGCCGGCCTCGGCGTCGGACACCAGCCTGGCCAGCGGCGATGCCTGCCAGGGGCTGACGGCCTCGGGCAAGCCTGTTCCCGGCACGATCTGCAACTAGGCGCAGGCTGCTTGCAGTGGCGCAGGACCATGGCGCCGGCCGTCACACGGCCACGGCGCCCGGTCCGTCTTCGGGCCGCCGGACGCGGAACCATGCCGCGTAAAGCGCCGGCAGGAACAGCAGCGTCAGCACGGTGGCGATGATCAGCCCGCCCATGATGGCCACCGCCATCGGCCCCCAGAACATCGAGCGCGACAGCGGGATCATCGCCAGCACGGCCGCGGCAGCGGTCAGCATGATCGGGCGGAAGCGGCGCACCGCGGCTTCGACGATGGCGGTCCATTGCGGCACGCCGGCGCGGATGTCCTGCTCGATCTGGTCGACCAGGATCACCGAGTTGCGGATGATCATGCCCAGCAGCGCGGTGATGCCCAGCTGCGCCACGAAACCCATCGGCGCGCGCAGCAGCAACAGCGTGGCCGCGGCGCCGATCAGCCCGAGCGGGCCGGTCAGGAACACCATGGCCGCGCGCGAGAAGCTGTGCAGCTGCAGCATCAGCAGCGTGAAGATGATGAAGATGCACAGCGGCAGCTGCGCCGCGATCGAGGCACCGGCCTTGCCGCTTTCTTCTTCCGCGCCCGCCACGGTGATGCGGTAGCCCGGCGGCAATTGCGCGCGCAGCGGGTCCAGCCTGGGATTGATCTGCGCGGTGACGGTCGGCCCCTGGATGCCGTCGACCACGTCGGCCTGCACGGTCACGCCGAAGTCGCGGTTCTCGCGCCAGACCACGCCGGGCTCGGAGCGCAGCGTCACGCGCGCCACCTGCGTCAGCGGCACCACGCGCCCGCTGTTGGTCGGCACCAGCATGTTGTTCAGGTCCGAGATCGCGTCGCGCTCGTTGCGCGGCGTGCGCATCAGGATGTCGATCAGCTTGTCGCCGTCGCGGTACTGCCCCACCGGCACGCCGCTCAGCACCGTCTGCGTGACGCGGGCGATGGCCTGGGTGGTCACGCCCAGCGCGCGCGCCTTGTCCTGGTCGATCTCCAGGCGCAGCATCTTGACGTTCTCGTTCCAGTTGTCGTTGACGCCGACGGTGTTGGGATTGGCGCGCATCTCGGCCTTGACCTGGTCGGCCAGCCGGCGCACGCCGGCGGCATCCGGCCCGATCACGCGGAACTGCACCGGGTACGCCACCGGCGGCCCGTTGGGCAGCAGCTTGACGCGCCCGCGCAGGTACGGGAACTCGGCGTCGAGCAATTGGATGATGCGCCGGCGCAGCGCGTCGCGCACTTCGGTGCTGGCCGGCATCACGATCACCTGCGCCACGTTGGTCTGCGGGAAGATCTGGTCCAGCGGCAGGTAGAAGCGCGGCGCGCCGGTGCCGACGAAGGTGGTCAGGCTGGCGACCTCCCGGTCCTTGCCGATCCGTTGCTCGAAGCGCTTGGCCTCGGTTTCCATCTGCGCAAAGCTGGTGCCCTCCGGCATCCACAGCTCCACCATCAGCTCGGGGCGGCTGGAATCCGGGAAGAACTGCTTCTCGACAAACTTGAAGGCGTAGATGCCCAGCGCGAACGCCACCAGCGTGATCGCGATCACCAGCTTGCGCCACGTGACGCACCAGTCCACCAGCCGGCGGAAGCGCGCGTAGAACGGCGTGTCGAACACCTCGTGGGCCTCGCCCGCGCCCGCGCCGCGGGTCTTGAGCAGCAGGTAGCCCAGGTAAGGCGTGAAATAGACCGCGGCCAGCCATGACAGCACCAGCGCCAGCGCCGTCACCGCGAAGATGGCGAAGGTGTACTCGCCCACCGTCGAACGTGCCAGCCCCACCGGCAGGAAGCCGGCCGCGGTGATGAGCGTGCCGGTCAGCATCGGCATCGCGGTCGAGCTATAGGCGAAGGTGGCGGCCTCCATCTTGGAGAAGCCCTCTTCCAGCTTGCGCACCATCATCTCGACCGCGATGATGGCGTCGTCGACCAGCAGGCCCAGCGCCACGATCAGCGCGCCCAGCGAGATCTTGTGCAGGCCGATGCCGAAGATGTTCATGAACAGGAACGTCACCGCCAGCACCAGCGGGATGGTCAGCGCCACCACCAGCCCCGGGCGCACATCGAGCCGCAGCGGCCGCGTGTGCAGGCCAAGCGAGACAAAGCTCACCGCCAGCACGATCACCACCGCCTCGATCAGCACCCGCACGAATTCGCCGACCGAGCGCTGCACCGCCTCGGGCTGGTCCTGCACCTGGTCCATCTCGATGCCCACCGGCAGCTGGCCGCGCAGCCGCTCGAAGGCGGCGCGCAGGTTCTGGCCCAGCTCGATGATGTCGCCGCCCTTCTGCATCGAAATGCCCAGCCCGATCACGTCCTTGCCGTTGAAGCGCATGCGCTGCTGGGTCGGATCGACATAGCCGCGATAGACGTCGGCGATGTCGCCCAGGCGGATATTGGCAATGCCGTTGGGCCCGCGCAGCACCAGGTTCTCCAGGTCTTCGACGCTGGCGAACTGGCCCGATACGCGCACCTGCAGGTTGTCGCTCGGGGTCACCAGCACGCCGCTGCCGGTCAGGTTGTTCTGCTGCGAGATCTGGTCGGCGATGGCGTTGATGTCCAGCCCCAGCTGGGCAAAGCGCGCCTGGTTGAATTCGATGTAGACCTTCTCGTCCTGCAGCCCGATCAGCGACACCTTGGCCACCGAGGGCACGCGCAGCAGCTCCTGGCGCACCAGGTCGGCATATTCGCGCAGCTCCTTGTAATTGAAGCCATCCGCCGACAGCGCGTAGATGGTGCCGTAGACGTCGCCGAACTCGTCGTTGAAGAACGGCCCGCGCACGCCGGCCGGCAAGGTCTGCTGGATGTCGCCGATCTTCTTGCGCACGGTGTACCAGACCTGCGCGGTTTCCCTGGCCGGCGACGTGTCCTTGAGCTGGAAGATCACCGTGGTCTCGCCCGGCTTGGAGAAGCTGCGGATCTTGTCCGCATAGGGCACTTCCTGCAGCTGGCGCTCGATCTTGTCGGTCACCTGGATGGCGATCTGCTCGGCGGTGGCGCCGGGCCAGAAGGCCTGCACCACCATCACGCGGAAGGTAAACGGCGGATCCTCGTCCTGGCCCAGCTGGAAAAACGCCAGCAGGCCGCCGAGCAGCAGCACCACCAGCAGGTAGCGGGTCAGCGGCTGGTGTTCGAGCGCCCAGCGCGACAGGTTGAAGCGGGAATGGTCCATCCGCTCACCCCTGCTTCGGGGTGGCGGCGGGTGCCGAGGCCGGCGCGACCGTCTGCAGCGGGCGCACCTTCTGCCCGGGGCGCAGCAGGTGCACGCCCGCGGTAACGATGGTCTGGCCCGGCGCCAGGCCCTGGCGCACTTCGATCTCATTGCCGAAGGCCTCGCCCAGCGTCACCGCCACCGGCTTGACCGTGCCGGACGCGGCGTCGTAGACCCAGACCTGGTCGCGCCCCTGCTCCTGCAGCAGCGCGGTCAGCGGCACCCGCAGCGCCGGCGCGGCACCGTTGCGCACGAAGGTCACCACCGCGGTCATGCCCAGCTTGAGGTCGGCCGGCGGGTTGGGCACGCTCACGCGGGTGGCGTAGGTGCGCGTGACCGGGTCGGCCGCGGCGGCAATCTCGCGCACGCGGCCGGGCAGCGCGCGCTGCGGCTCGGCCCAGGTATGGACGGTCACGTCGGTCAGGCCGCGCAGCAGGCCGACCTGGTCCTCGGGCAGGCCGATGGCCACTTCCTTCTCGGCCGTCTGCGCCACCCGCACCACCGGCTGGCCGGGGGTGACCACCTGGCCCACCTCGGCGTCGATGGCGGTGACCACGCCGTCGGCGTCGGCATGCAGCACGGCATACGCGGTCTGGTTGGACTGGCTGCGCAGCCCGGCCTGCGCCTGGCGCAGGCGCGCTTCGGCGGCATCGAAACTGGCCTGGCGCCGATGCTGCTCGGCTGCGCTGATAAAGCCTTTGGCAAACAGGTCGTTGTAGCGCTTCAGGTCGGCCGCGGCGAGGTCGCGGTCGGTGCGGGCGGCCTCGAACTGGGCGCGCGAGCCGGCTTCGGCCAGCGACAGGTCGGCCGGATCCAGCCGCGCCAGCGGCTGGCCCTTGCTGACCACGGCGCCGACATCGACCAGCCGCGCCGCGATCTTGCCGCCGACGCGGAAGCCCAGCCGCGACTCGACGCGCGGGCGCACGTCGCCGGAAAACTCGAAGGTGGTCTTGCCGCTGTGCGGGCTGAGCTGCATCATGCGCACCGGCCGGATCTCCGGCGCGGGCTCCTGCGGCTTGCCGCAGCCATGCAGCAGCAGCGCGCCGGCCAGCGACAGCGCCGCCACGGCCATGCCGCGGCCGGGGCGCGTGGCCTGCCGGTGCGGCTTCGTAGCGAAGGGGGTGACGGAGGTATCTGCAGCCGCAACTTCCGGCACTTGGCAAAGCACTGGCATCGGTAGGCAACGAGTCGGGATGGATACAACTGCTGGGCGGGCCGCGCTCCACCTCGTTCACGCCGCACAAGGCGGGCAGGCAGAGGGGCAGTCTGACGGGGGCCGGCGGATGGCCGGAAGCCGGCACGGGCGCTAAATAACTTGCCGGTCAGTAATATAGCGACCGCCCCGGGGTGCGTCAAACGGCAGGCGACGAAACGCCTGGAAGGAAGCTTCAGCGGCGCGCATGCGGCGGCGAACTGCGCCGGACGGGCCCGGAGCAGCCCGCCCTCGATGCTACAATCCGGCGCGCCGCTGGCACCGCGACGCGGCTGGCACCCATCGGCCTGGCAGCCCCGCTTCCCCCGCGGTTTCCCCATTTTTCCGACCCGAGACCGGCGTGACGCCCGATCAGTATTGCCAAGAGAAAGTCGCCCAGAGCGGCTCGAGCTTCTACTACAGCTTCCTGTTCCTGCCGGCCGAGCGCCGCCGCGCCATCACCGCGCTGTACGCCTGGTGCCGCGAGGTCGACGACGTGGTCGACGACACCCATGACGCCGGCCTGGCGCATCAGCAGCTGGACTGGTGGCGCGCCGAGCTGCGCCGCCTGTTCGACGGCGCCCCGACCCATCCCACCACCCAGGCCCTGCAGCCGCATGTCGCCGGCGCCGGCCTGAGCCAGGCCGAGATGGCCGAGGTGCTGGAGGGCATGGAGATGGACCTGACCCAGACCCGCTACCTGGACGAGGCCGGACTGGCCCGCTACTGCCACTGCGTGGCCGGCGTGGTGGGCACGCTCAGCGCGCGCCTGTTCGGCTACACCGATCCGCAGACGCTGGTGTTCGCCGAAAAGCTGGGCCAGTCGCTGCAACTGGTCAATATCCTGCGCGATGTCGGCGAGGACGCCCGGCGCGGGCGCATCTACCTGCCGGTCAATACGCTGCAGCAGTTCCAGGTGCCGGCCTCCGAGATCCTCAAGGGCGAGCATTCCGAGCGCTTTGTCGCCCTGATGCAGTACCACGCCGGCCGCGCCCGCGCGCTGTACCATGAGGCGCTGGCGCTGCTGCCCCGGCAGGACCGCCGCGCCCAGCGCGCCGGCCTGCTGATGGGCGCGATCTACCATGCGCTGCTGGATGAACTGGAAGCCAGCCAGTTCCAGGTGCTGAACCAGCGCATCGCGCTGACGCCGCTGCGCAAGCTGTGGATCGCCTGGAAGACCTGGGTGCGCAACAGCTAGCGCGCCGACCGCTCCGCCCTTTCCGCCCACCTGCCCCAAGCCGTACCGCCATGATGCAGACCTCCGCCACCCTCGGCGACACCATCCTCGCCCATGCCGACGAACTCGCCCGCTTCTCCGACATGGAGGGCGGCCTGACCTGCGCCTACCTGACGCCCGCCCACCGCGCCGCGCAGGCCCTGCTGGCGCAGTGGATGGAAGCAGCCGGCATGCAGGTGCGCACCGATGCCATCGGCAATGTGATCGGCCGCTATGCCGCCGATCCCGCGGCCGGCGACGCGCGCGTGCTGCTGACCGGCTCGCACTTCGACACCGTGCGCAACGGCGGGCGCTACGACGGCCGGCTCGGCATCCTGCTGCCGATCGCCGTGATCGGCGCGCTCAATCAGGCCGGCATCCGCCTGCCCTATCACGTCGACGTGGTGGCCTTCGCCGAAGAGGAAGGACTGCGCTTCAAGACCAGCTTCCTGGCCAGCAGCGTGCTGGCCGGCCGCTTCGACGCCGCGTTGCTCGAACGCCAGGACGCCGACGGCATCACGTTGCGCGAGGCGCTGGCCGCATCCGGCCTGCCCGGCGCCGGCGAGCTGCAGGCGCTGCGCGACGCGGCGCTCGACCCGGCGTCGCTGCTGGGCTTTGTCGAAGTGCATATCGAACAGGGCCCGGTGCTGCTGCACCATGGCCTGCCGCTGGGCGTGGTCACGCAGATTGCCGGCAGCAGCCGTTTCTCGGTGCGGGTGGAGGGCCTGGCCAGCCACGCCGGCACCACGCCGATGGGCATGCGCCGCGACGCCGCCGCGGGCGCGGCCGAGATGATCCTGCTGGTGGAGCAGCGCTGCGCGGCAGCGCCGACGCTGGTCGGCACGGTGGGCCAGCTGCAGGTGCCGAACGGATCGAGCAATGTCATCCCCGCGGCCTGCACCTTCTCGATGGACATTCGCGCCGGCGAGGACGCCATCCGCGAGGCCGCGATCGCCGACATCGTCGCCGGCATCGCGCAGATCGCCGCGCGCCGCGGCCTGACCGCGCAGGTGGAGCGGGTGCCGCCGGTCAACAACGCGCCGTGCGCGCGCTGGCTGATGGACCAGTTCGGGGCGGTGCTGAAGAAGCGCGGCCTGCAGGCATTCGAGCTGCCGTCCGGGGCCGGCCATGACGCCATGATGATGCAGCGGGTCACCGACGTGGCGATGCTGTTCGTGCGCTGCGGCAACGGCGGCATCAGCCACAACCCGCTGGAAACCATCACCGCCGAGGATGCGCAGCTGGCCGCCGAGGTCTTCGTGGATTTCCTGCGCCACTTCCAGCCGCGCGCCTAGCCGCCCTGGTAGATATCGCGCCCGAAGTCGTAGAGGTTCTTGCGCAGCCGGCGGCGCTCGTCCGGCGACAGCCGCGAGCCGCCGCGTTCCTCGCCGCGCCGGCGCTCTGCCTCGCGCTGTTCGGCGCGGTGGCGCTCGGCACGGGCGCGCGCTTCGCGCTGGCTGTTGCCCGGATCGCTCGCCTGCGCCGACGGGTAGCGCTTGAGCAGGTTTGCCATTCCCGCCGATTGCGCCAGCGCCGTCCCGGCCGGCATGCACAGCGCCAGCACGGCCAGCGCCAGTGCAAGGCATGCGCCGGCGCTACCATGCTGCGGATGCCCGTGCCGGGTTCGGTTCACTTTCATTGATAATGGCGGTCTTGGCTTCGCGAAAAGGCAGTGGTCGGACTGCCCTGAAGCCGGGAATTCCGGTACCCCGTCTGGCGCCGCGCCCTCTGCAAGCATTGCGCCAGCGAGCGCTGGACGGGCTGGCGGAAGCCGTGGACCGTCCGGCGAAAATGCGCGGAAAACTACCGCGCACGGCGCCGAAAAGGACGGATTGCGCAGTGTAATCGCACGATTGATGCACACTGCCATACCACGGGGTAAAGTATGTAACGTTTTGTTAAGCCATTTTGAGCGAAAGCGATAGTCGCTAAGATACCGCCATGGAAAATACCAGCCACAAGATTCTTGTCGTCGACGATGACCCGCGTCTGCGCGATCTGCTGCGCCGCTATCTGGGCGAACAGGGTTTTACCGTGCTGGTGGCGGAGAACGCCACCGCGATGAACAAGCTCTGGCTGCGCGAGCGTTTCGACCTGCTGGTGCTGGACCTGATGATGCCGGGCGAAGACGGCCTGTCGATCTGCCGCCGGCTGCGCGGCGCCAACGACCAGACCCCGATCATCATGCTCACCGCCAAGGGCGAGGACGTCGACCGCATCGTCGGCCTGGAGATGGGCGCCGACGACTACCTGCCCAAGCCGTTCAACCCGCGCGAGCTGATCGCGCGCATCCACGCGGTGCTGCGCCGCAAGGGCCCGGCCGAAGTGCCCGGCGCCCCGTCGGAAACGCCCGAGACCTTCGCCTTCGGCGACTTCGTGCTGAACCTGGCCACGCGCACGCTGACCAAGAACGACGAAGAAATCACGCTGACCACCGGCGAGTTCTCGGTGCTGAAGGTGTTCGCGCGCCATCCGCGCCAGCCGCTGTCGCGCGAAAAGCTGATGGAAATGGCGCGCGGCCGTGAATATGAAGTGTTCGACCGCAGCCTCGACGTGCAGATCTCGCGCCTGCGCAAGCTGATCGAGCCGGACCCCAGCAACCCCCGTTTCATCCAGACGGTGTGGGGCCTGGGCTACGTCTTCATTCCCGATGGCGTGAAATAACCGATTACGGCCGCTGTTCCTATCGTGGCGACCGTAATCGGCCGTACCGCAACGCGGTTCTTTGGTTCGCTGTTCTGGCGGACCTTCATGCTGATCGCCCTGCTGCTGGCCATCTCGCTGGGCATCTGGTTCCAGAGCTACCGGCTGTTCGAACGCGCCCCGCGCGCGCAGCAGATCGCGATGCAGGTGGTCAGCGTGGTCAAGCTCACGCGCGCCGCGCTGCTCTATTCCGATCCCGCGCGGCGCCGCTTCCTGCTGCTCGACCTGGTGCAGAACGAAGGCATCAAGGTCTATCCGCGCGAGAAGGACGACGACTTCGCCGCGCCCACCGCCAACCCGTTCCTGACCTCGCTGGTGCAGCAGGAGATCCGCAGCCGCCTGGGCGAGGACACCGTGCTGGCCACCACCGTCAACGACATCCCGGGCGTGTGGGTCAGCTTCGAGATCGAGGGCGACGACTACTGGGTGGCGATCAGCCCGGAACGCTTCGAGCGCGTGCCCGGGATCCAGTGGCTGTGGTGGAGTATCGCCGCGCTGCTGCTGTCGATCATCGGCGCGGCCTTTATCACCGCGCGTGTCAACTATCCGCTCAAGCGCCTGGCCAACGCCGCGCGCGCCATCGGCGCCGGCGGCGACCCGCCGCCGCTGCCCGAGCACGGCGCCAGCGAAGTGGCGCTGGCCAACCACAGCTTCAACCAGATGGTGCGCGACCTGCGCCAGCTCGACGACGACCGCGTGGTGATGCTGGCCGGCATCTCGCATGACCTGCGCACGCCGCTGACGCGGCTGCGGCTGGAGACCGAGATGTCGCCGATGGACGGCACCACGCGCGACGCCATGATCGCCGACATCGAACAGATGGACGCCATCATCGGCCAGTTCCTCAACTACGCGCGGCCGCCGCTTGAAACCGTCGAGCCGGTTGACCTGTCGGCGCTGGTGCACGATGCGGTCGGGGTCTATGCCGCGCACGACGACGTGCGCGTGCACGTGCGCGCCAACGAGCCGGTGATGGCGGTGGCCAACCGCATGGAAGTGCAGCGCATCCTCGACAACCTGGTCGAGAACGCGCGCCGCTACGCCAAGGACGAGCAGACCGGCATGGCGGTGGTGGAGATCTCCACGCGCGTCGATGACAAGGAAGCGGTGCTGACCGTGGCCGACCACGGCAACGGCGTGCCCGACGGCCAGTTGTCGCTGCTGACGCGGCCCTTCTACCGGCTCGATGCGGCGCGCAGCGAAGCCAAGGGCGCCGGGCTGGGCATGTCCATCGTCAACCGCATCATGCAGCGCAACGGCGGCCGGCTGCTGCTCGCCAACCGCGCCGCGCCGGCCACCGGGCTGGTGGTCAGCGCCTGCTTCCGGCGCGCCTGAGCCGCACAGCGGCAGCGCACGCCGCGGCGCATTGACAGGTTTTCGACAGCCGCTGATAGCCTTCTGAAAGGCTTTTGACAGGGCAATGACAGGGGCGCGGCGCACACTGGCGGCCGTCAGCAGGCCCGCGGCAAGCCCCTTCCCACGTAGCGCGGTCCCGCGCGCCTGGCTGATACCTCCCGACAATCATGCCGCCGGATCCACCGGCGGTGCCCGAGAGACAGCCATGTCAGAGACCACCGCAGCGCCCGCCGGCGCGCAGCACGGGTTCCGCACCGTGTTCCGCGTCGTCAGCGGCAACTTCCTGGAAATGTACGACTTCATGGTGTACGGCTTCTACGCCGCCGCCATCGCCAGGACGTTCTTCCCGAGCGGCAACGAGTTCGCCTCGCTGATGCTTTCGCTTGCCACCTTCGGCGCGGGCTTCCTGATGCGGCCGCTGGGCGCGATCGTGCTGGGCGCGTATATCGACCATCACGGCCGCCGCAAGGGCCTGATCCTGACGCTGGTGCTGATGGCGATGGGCACGCTGCTGATCGCCTGCGTGCCGGGCTATGCCACCATCGGCGTGGCCGCGCCGCTGCTGGTGCTGGCCGGCCGCCTGCTGCAGGGCTTCTCCGCCGGCGTGGAACTAGGCGGAGTCTCGGTCTACCTGTCCGAGATCGCCAAGCCGGGACGCAAGGGCTTCTATGTCGCGTGGCAATCCGGCAGCCAGCAGGTCGCGGTGATCTTCGCCGGCCTGCTCGGCGTGATCCTGCACGCCACGCTGGCGCCGGCGCAGATGGACCAATGGGGCTGGCGCATTCCGTTCCTGGTCGGTTGCCTGATCGTGCCGTTCCTGTTCCTGATCCGCCGTTCGCTCGAAGAGACCGAGGCCTTCAAAAGCCGCAAGCACCGCCCCGCCATCGGCGAGATCTACCGCTCGATGCTGGAGAACTGGCGCATCATCCTGGCCGGCTGCATGATGGTGGTGATGACCACGGTGTCGTTCTACATGATCACCGCATACACGCCGACCTTCGGCAAGACCGTGCTCAAGCTCGACGACACCGACAACCTCATCGTCACCATGTGCGTGGGCCTGTCCAATTTCATCTGGCTGCCGCTGATGGGCGCGCTGTCGGACCGCGTCGGGCGCAAGCCGCTGCTGCTGGGCTTCACGGTGGCGACGCTGCTGACGGCATACCCAGCGGTATCGTGGCTGGTGGCCGAACCGTCGTTCGCGCGGCTGCTGATGGTGGAACTGTGGCTGTCGTTCCTGTACGGCAGCTATAACGGCGCGATGGTGGTGGCGCTGACCGAGATCATGCCGCCGGCGGTGCGCACCACCGGCTTCTCGCTGGCCTACAGCCTCGCCACCGCGCTGTTCGGCGGCTTCACGCCGGCGATCTCCACTTACCTGATCCACGCCACCGGCAACAAGGCGGCGCCCGGACTGTGGCTGATGTTCGCGGCGCTGTGCGGGCTGGTCGCCACGCTGGTGATCTTCCGCGCGCGCCGCACCGGGGTGGCGATGCAGGCGGCTTGATTTCGGCGCCATCGTCACCAAGTTGCCAGGTGTGGTGTCATCGCGCGTGGCATACTGGCCCATCGCATCGGCGGCGCGCGGGGGCACAACCATGCGCCATATGCCTTGCCATGCTTTCCCTATCGGGCTGTTTGAGAATATCAATTAGCCCGGGCCTGGATGATGACGCATAATCACGTTTTGTCGCGGTACGCCGCCGCAGCAGCCGTTTCACCGGTCCCACGCCGGGGCACGCGGCAGCGGCACCGCTCTCATTGCAACCGTATCAGGAGAAGTCTATGAAGACCGTTGGTGACAAGCTCGAAGCCTTCCACGTCGTCGGTGTCAAGCCGGGTTTCAACAATCACGAAGAGAACGGCCAGTCGGCTTTCGAAGACATCACTGAGAAGTCGTTCGAAGGCAAGTGGAAGATCATCTACTTCTACCCGAAGGACTTCACCTTCGTGTGCCCGACCGAAATCGTGGCCTTCGCCAAGCTGAACGGCGACTTCGCCGACCGCGACGCGATCGTGCTGGGCGGCTCGACCGACAACGAGTTCGTCAAGCTGGCATGGCGCCGCGAACACAAGGACCTGAACAAGCTGAACCAGTGGCAATTCGCCGACGTGACCGGTTCGCTGATCGACCAGCTGGGCGTGCGTGACCACGCTGCCGGCGTTGCCCTGCGCGCGACCTTCATCGTCGACCCGGAAAACACCATCCAGCACGTTTCGGTGAACAACCTGAACGTCGGCCGCAACCCGGACGAAGTCCTGCGTATCCTGGACGGCCTGCAGACCGACGAGCTGTGCCCGTGCAACCGTGCCGTTGGTGGCGCCACGCTGTAATTTGCTGTCAGTCGCCAGACGCCGTGGCGATCCGCGGAGGGCCCCGCCCTCCGCAGCAAAACCCGCTTGCGCGGGTTTTTTGAGCCCCGATCGATAGGAGAAATAAATGGAATTCCTCAGCACGATTAAGAACCTCATTCCCGATTACGCCAAGGACATCCGCCTGAACGTGGACGGCACCATCGCGCGCTCTTCGCTGGAAGGCAACGATGCGGTGGGCGTGGCGCTGGCGGCGGCATTCGCGGCGCAGAGCAAGGTGCTGGTGGACGCCATCCGCAATGCCGGCGTGCTGTCGCCCGAGGAAACCAACGGCGCGCTGACCGCGGCCGCGCTGATGGGCATGAACAACACCTGGTACCCGTATGTCGAAATGGCCGACGATCCGGACCTGGCCAGCCAGCCGGCCGGGCTGCGCATGAACGCCTATGCCACCCATGGCGGCGTGGACAAGCGCCGCTTCGAAATGTACGCGCTGGCCGCATCGATCGTGGGCAAGTGCCACTTCTGCGTGAAGTCGCATTACCAGCTGCTGAAGAATGAACAGGGCATGACCGCGCAGCAGCTGCGCGACGTCGGCCGCATTGCCGCGGTGATCGTGGCCGCCGCCAACGTGATCGCGGCCCAGTAAGGCATCTGCGCGCCCCCGCGCCCTCCCCTGGCGGCCCGGCAACGGGCGCCGTAGCACAACAGCCGGCAGCTTCCCATCGGAACTTGCCGGCTGTTCCCATCCTGCAACCGTCATGGCCGCATCCTGCGCGGGCGCGGCGATCCGCCTACAATCCAGGCAGGAACCGCACTTTCAGCCTGCCATGACCCTGCCTTCGCCGACTTCCCCCCGCTTCCATTACCGCCTGGCGGCGGTGCACGACTGGGGCGATATCGCCGCCGTCACGCAACAGGCCTACGGGCAATACGAGCTGGCCATCATGGAAGATTGCCGCGCCTCGTTCCAGCGCGGCATGCAGGCCGTGCTGGCGACCAGCCACCCCGACATGGAATGGTGGGTGGCGGAGACCGATCACGGCATCATGGGCGCGGTGCTGTTCTGCCACCCGGGCGCGACACTGCCGGCACTGGACGGCAGCACCATCACCCTGACCCAGCCCGAAGCACGGCTGCTGTCGGTCAGCCCGCAGGCGCGCGGCCTGGGGCTGGGCCGCACGCTGATGCAGATCTGCATCCAGCGCGCGCGCGACATCGGCGCATCGACGCTGGTGGTGCGCACCATGCCCGAAATGGCATCGGCCAACCGGCTGTGCCAGCAGATGGGATTCACCAAGCGCACCGAGGCCGGCGCGCGCAGCGGCGCGATGGCGCGGCTGATCGACTACACCTACGCCATCCCGCCCGAAGACACGGCGCCCGACGCGCCGCGCCCCTGAGTTCAGTCCTGCGCGTCCGCCACCGAGGCACGCCAGAGCAACACCGCGGCCTGCGCCACGATGCCTTCCTGGCGCCCTTCGAAGCCCAGCTTTTCGTTGGTCTTGGCCTTGACGTTGCAGCGCCCGCGCGCAATCGCCAGGTCTTCGGCCAGGTTGGCCACCATGGCGCCGATATGCGGCGCCAGCTTGGGCGCCTGCGCGATCACGGTGGCGTCGACATTGCCGATTTCATAGCCGGCCTCGCGCACGCGGCGCGCCGCCTCGCGCAGCAGCGCGCGGCTGTCGGCGCCGGCGAACTGCGCGTCGGTGTCGGGGAAATGGCGCCCGATATCGCCCAGCGCGGCGGCGCCGAAAAGCGCGTCGGTGACCGCATGCAGCAGCGCATCGGCATCGGAATGGCCCAGCAGGCCACGGTCATGCGGGATCTCGACGCCGCCGAGGATCAGCTTGCGGCCGGGCACCAGCGCGTGGACGTCATAGCCCTGTCCCACCCGGATATCGAAAGGCATCATGCGGTCATGCTCCTTTGGCGTGGTTGCCCAGCAGCACTTCGGCCAGCGCGAAGTCCTCCGGGTAGGTCACCTTGAAATTGCGCAGCGAGCCGTTGACCAGGCGCGGATGCAGGCCCAGGCGCTCGATCGCGCTGGCCTCGTCGGTCACCACCGCGCCGGCCGCCATGGCGTCCTGCAGCGCCTGGCGCAGCACGCCCAGGCGGAACATCTGCGGCGTCTGCGCCTGCCACAGCCCTTCGCGCGGCACCGTGGCGCCAATGCGGGCATCGTCCTGGGCGCGCTTGAGCGTATCGGGCACCGGCACCGCCAGGATGCCGCCGATGGCGGCGTCCGGATCGTCGTCGCCGTCGCTTTCCACCGCGCGCACCAGCGCGTGGATCATCGCCGGGGTCAGCCCCGGGCGCGCGGCATCGTGCACCAGCACCCAGTCGGCGTCGCTCGCGCCCAGCTGCGCCAGGTGGTGCAGGCCCGCCAGCACCGAGGCATGGCGGCTGTCGCCGCCGACAAAGGCGGTATCGAAGCGCAGCCCGGCAAACGCGGCCGCGCCGAAGCGCGATTCCAGCGGCATGTCGTCGGGCGCCAGCACCAGCGCGGTGGCGTTGATGGCGTCGCACGCCGAGAACGCCGCCAGCGCGTACCAGATCATCGGCCGGCCGGCCACGGTCTGGTATTGCTTGGGCACGGCACCGCCGGCGCGGCTGCCGGTACCGGCACAGGGAATCAGGGCAAAGCGGCGAGCGGACACAGGATCGGCGTGGAGTGGAAGAAGCGCGGCCGGCGCCGGCCAGCCTGGCCAGCGGCACAACCGGTGCGCATTCTATAATACGGCCCTTGCCCGTCGCCATGCCGCATCCCCGTATCCGGCTGGCGCCACCGGCATCTGAAGTTCCCTGTTCCGACCCCCGCCCGCAATGCCGGCGGGGCGTCGTCGTTTTGAACGCCCCCTGCCGACATGCCTGACGCCAAGCCCGCCTTTCCCTTTGTCAACCTGCCGCTGGTCAAGCCGGGGCTGCGCCACAGCGTGGCCGGCCTGCGCGGCTCGGCCGATGCGCTGGCGGTGGCCGCGTATGCGCGCCAGCACCGCGAGCGCGCGCCGATGCTGGCGGTGGTGTGCTCGCACGCGGTCGATGCGCAGCGCCTGGCCGAGGAAATCCCGTGGTTTGCGCCGGAGCTGCGCGTGCGCCTGCTGCCCGACTGGGAAACCCTGCCCTACGACAGCTTTTCGCCGCACCAGGACCTGGTGTCCGAGCGCCTGGCGACGCTGCACGACATCCAGACCGGCCAGTGCGACGTGATGCTGGTGCCCGCCACCACCGCGCTGTACCGGCTCGCGCCGCCGGCCTTCCTGGCGGCCTACACCTTCTTCTTCAAGCAGGGCGAGCGGCTCGACGAGGCCGCGCTCAAGGCGCAGTTCACGCTGGCCGGCTACGAGCATGTCAGCGCGGTGATGCGGCCCGGCGAATACAGCGTGCGCGGCGGCCTGATCGATCTCTACCCGATGGGCTCGGCGCTGCCGTACCGGATCGATTTGTTCGGCGACGAGATCGAGACCATCCGCGCCTTCGATCCGGACACGCAGCGCAGCCTGTATCCGGTCAAGGAAGTCCGGCTGCTGCCCGGGCGCGAGTTCCCGCTCGACGAAGCCGCGCGCACCGCCTTCCGCGGCCGCTGGCGCGAGGTCTTCGAAGGCGACCCGAGCAAGTCGCCGATCTACAAGGACATCGGCAACGGCGTGCCGTCGGCCGGCATCGAGTATTACCTGCCGCTGTTCTTCGAGCACAGCGCCACCGTGTTCGACTACCTGCCCGCCGACACCCAGCTGGTATTCGCCGGCAATGTCGACGAGGCCATCCGCCGCTTCTGGGCCGACACCACGCAGCGCTACAACTTCATGCGCCACGACCGCGAGCGCCCGCTGCTGCCGCCGGCGGACCTGTTCCTGTCCGAGGAGCAGTTCTTCGTTGCCGCCAAGCCGATGGCGCGGCTGGTGCTGCAGGTGGAAGCCGGCGCGGACCAGCCGGCGTTCTCGGCGATCCTGCCCGACGTCGCGGTCAACCGCCGCGCCGAAGACCCGCTGGTCAACCTGGAAGCGCTGCTGCTCGACAAGCAGACCCGCGTGCTGATGTGCGCCGACTCCGCCGGCCGGCGCGAGACGCTGCTGCAGCTCTTTGCCGAAAGCGGCCTGCGGCCCCAGCCGGTCGAAGACTTTGCCGCATTCCTCGCCGGCGACGCGCATTTCTCGATCGCGGTGGCGCCGCTGCAGAGCGGCTTTGCGCTGCCGCAGGCGCAACTGGCCTTCGTCACCGAAGCCGAGCTGTACGCCGGCACCGCGCGCCGCACCGGCCGCCGCAAGCAGGAACAGGCTTCCGCCGTCGACTCGATGGTGCGCGACCTGGCCGAACTGAAGATCGGCGACCCGGTGGTGCACAGCGAGCACGGCATCGGCCGCTACCAGGGCCTGGTGACGCTCGACATGGGCCAGGGCGACGAGGAATTCCTGCACCTTGACTACGACAAGGGCAGCAAGCTCTACGTGCCGGTGCACCAGTTGCACGTGATCTCGCGCTATTCCGGCGCCGATCCCGATACCGCGCCGCTGCACCACCTGGGCTCCGGCCAGTGGGACAAGGCCAAGCGCAAGGCGGCGCAGCAGATCCGCGACACCGCCGCCGAACTGCTCAACCTGTACGCGCGCCGCGCCGCGCGCGAAGGCTTCGCCTTCCCGCTCTCGCCCAAGGACTACGAGACCTTCGCCGAAAGCTTCGGCTTCGAGGAAACCCCCGACCAGGCCGCCGCGATCGCCGCGGTGATCGCCGACATGACTTCGGGCAAGCCGATGGACCGGCTGGTGTGCGGCGACGTCGGCTTCGGCAAGACCGAGGTGGCGCTGCGCGCGGCCTTTGTCGCGGTGCTGGGCGGCAAGCAGGTGGCGATGCTGGCGCCGACCACGCTGCTCGCCGAGCAGCATTTCCAGACGCTGTCCGACCGCTTCGCCGAATGGCCGGTGCGCATCGTCGAACTGTCGCGCTTCAAGACCAAGAAAGAGATCGACGCCGCCATCAAGCAGATCAACGAGGGCAGCGTCGATATCGTCATCGGCACCCACAAGATCCTGTCCGACCAGGTGAAATTCCAGCGCCTGGGCCTGGTCATCATCGACGAGGAGCACCGCTTCGGCGTGCGCCAGAAGGAGGCGCTGAAGACGCTGCGCGCCGAGGTCGACGTGCTCACGCTGACCGCCACGCCGATCCCGCGCACGCTGGGCATGGCGCTGGAAGGCCTGCGCGATTTCTCGGTGATCGCGACCGCGCCGCAGAAGCGGCTGGCGATCAAGACCTTCGTGCGGCGCGAGGAAGACGGCGTGATCCGCGAAGCCATCCTGCGCGAGCTCAAGCGCGGCGGGCAGGTCTACTTCCTGCACAACGAGGTCGAGACCATCGAGAACAAGCGCGCGCGGCTGGCCGAGCTGGTGCCGGAAGCGCGCATCGCGGTCGCGCATGGCCAGATGCACGAGCGCGAGCTGGAACGCGTGATGCGCGATTTCGTCTCGCGCCGCGACAACATCCTGCTGTGCACCACCATCATCGAGACCGGCATCGACGTCCCCACCGCCAACACCATCCTGATCCACCGCGCCGACAAATTCGGGCTGGCGCAGCTGCACCAGCTGCGCGGCCGCGTCGGGCGCTCGCACCACCAGGCCTATGCCTACCTGCTGGTGCATGACGTCGACGGCCTGACCAAGCAGGCGCAGCGCCGGCTCGAAGCGATCCAGCAGATGGAGGAACTGGGCTCGGGCTTCTACCTGGCCATGCACGACCTGGAAATCCGCGGCGCCGGCGAGGTGCTGGGCGACAAGCAGTCGGGCGAGATCCACGAGATCGGCTTCCAGCTGTACACCGACATGCTCAACGCCGCGGTCAAGGCGCTGAAGGCGGGCAAGGAGCCGGACCTGATGGCGCCGCTGGCGGCCACCACCGAAATCAACCTGGGCACGCCGGCGCTGCTGCCGAACGACTACTGCGCCGACGTGCACGAGCGCCTGTCGCTGTACAAGCGCCTGGCCAACTGCGAGACCCCGGAGCGCGTCGACGACATCCAGGAAGAGCTGGTCGACCGCTTCGGCCGGCTGCCGGCACAGGCGCAGGCGCTGGTCGAGACCCACCGGCTGCGCATCGCCGCGGCGCCGCTGGGCGTGCGCAAGATCGACGCCGGCGAAGCCACCATCAGCGTGCAGTTCGTGCCCAACCCGCCGATCGATGCGATGCGCATCATCGACCTGGTGCAGAAGAACCGCCATATCAAGCTGGCCGGGCAGGACAAGCTGCGCATCGAGGCCAAGATGCCGGACGTGGCGGTGCGCGCGCAGACCATCAAGCATACGCTGCGGCAACTGGCGTAGCCCCCATGCCGATCGCGCATGGACGCGGCGCGCGGCCGGGTGTAGCATCGATTCCTTAACAAGTTAGTGATATCGCCCCATGCCGACCCAAGCCGCCCCAGCCGGATCTTCCCGCCAGCCCGTCACCGAAACCGCCGCCCGCGGCAGCGCGCTGGAATGGACCCAGCGGCTGGTGGCCTACGACACCACCAGCCGCAACTCCAACCTGGGCCTGATCGAGTCGGTGCGCGACCATTTCCTGGCCAAGGGGCTGAAGCCGCATCTGAGCTACAACCCGCAGCAGGACAAGGCCAACCTGTTCGTCACCGTGCCCGCCGCCAATGGCGAAACCAATGGCGGCATCGTGCTGTCGGGCCATACCGACGTGGTGCCGGTGGACGGCCAGGCCTGGACCACCGACCCGTTCAAGCCGGTGGTGCGCGACGGCAAGCTGTACGGGCGCGGCACCTGCGACATGAAAGGCTTTATCGGCACCAGCCTGTCGCTGCTGCCCGCCATCCTCGAGGCCCGGCTGCGCGAGCCGGTGCACTACGCGCTGTCGTTCGACGAAGAGATCGGCTGCATGGGCGCGCCCTACCTGCTGGCCGAGCTGCGCGAGCGCGGCGTTACCCCCGGCGGCTGCATCGTCGGCGAGCCCACCAGCATGCGCGTGATCGTCGCGCACAAGGGCATCAACGCCTACCGCTGCTGCGTGAAAGGCCAGGCCGCGCATTCGTCGCTGACCCCGCGCGGCGTCAATGCCATCGAATACGCGGCGCGCCTGATCTGCTTCATCCGCGACATCGCCGACGAGTTCAAGGCCAACGGCCCCTACGACCAGGCCTTCGACGTGCCCTACACCACCGCGCAGACCGGCACCATCCAGGGCGGCATTGCGCTCAACACGATTCCGGCGCTGTGCGAGTTCGTGTTCGAGTTCCGCAACCTGCCGGGCGTCGATCCGGAAGCGATCTACCAGCGCATCCACGGCTATGCCCATGACGTGCTGCTGCCGAAAATGCGCGCCGAGCATGCCGACGCCGACCTGACGCTGAGCAAGATCGCCGCCGCGCCGTCGCTCGACGTGGCCGAGCAGGAAGCCATCACGCAGCTGGTGCGCGCGCTGACCGCGGACCGTGACACCAACAAGGTGGCCTACGGCACCGAGGCCGGGCTGTTCCAGCGCGCGGGCATCCCCGCGGTGGTGTGCGGGCCCGGCGATATCCAGCAGGCGCACAAGCCGGACGAGTTTGTTGCGCTGGAGCAGCTGGCTGCGTGCGAGGCGTTCCTGCACAAGGTGGTGGACAGTTTGCGCGTGACGGGCTGACAAGGTCGGCGTGGCTTTGTCGCTTGCACTTCGTCGAGACGCCCGCCCTCACCCCAGCCCTCTCCCGCAAGCGGGAGAGGGAGCACGCAATCAGCGCTCGAGAGCATCGTAGCCTTCCCAATCCCGCTGGTTTGCTCCCCTCTCCCGCTTGCGGGAGAGGGGCGGGGGTGAGGGCCGGCGCCTGCAGCACTGCAAGCGCCTCGCTCACAAGCAGGCAACCATACCGCCAGCATCAAACCAACAACAACGAAGGAGATCCTGCATGGCCCCACGTCGCACCGCATCCCGTTCCACCACCCGCTTTGCCCTCGCCACCCTGGCGCTCGCCACCGGGCTGCTCTGCAACACCGTGCAGGCCCAGACGCAAGGCGCCGAAACCCTGCACGCCCAGATCGAAACCCGCGCCAAGGCCGTCGAGAAGCAGCTGATCGCCTGGCGCCGCGATATCCACCAGCATCCGGAACTGGGCAACTACGAGACCCGCACGGCCAAGCTGGTGGCGGACCACCTGCGCAAGCTCGGCATGGAGGTGAAGACCGGCGTGGCCAAGACCGGTGTGGTCGGCCTGCTCAAGGGCGGCAAGCCCGGACCGGTGGTGGCACTGCGCGCCGACATGGACGCGCTGCCGGTGAAGGAGCGCGTCGACGTGCCGTTCGCGTCGAAGGCCAAGGGCCAGTACCTGGGCAAGGAAGTCGATGTGATGCACGCCTGCGGCCATGACACGCATGTGGCGATCCTGATGGCCACCGCCGAAGTGCTGGCCGGCATGAAGGACCAGTTGCCCGGCACCGTCAAGTTCATCTTCCAGCCGGCCGAGGAAAGCCCGGCCGACTTCGAGCCCAACGGCTCGAACATGTGGGGCGCCAAGCAGATGGTGGCCGAGGGCGTGCTCGACAACCCCAAGGTCGATGCCATCTTCGGCCTGCATGTGACCAGCGGCATCGAATCGGGCAAGCTGGGCTGGCGCAGCGGCGCCTCGATGGCGGCGGCCGACCAGTTCTGGATCGACGTCAAGGGCCGCCAGACGCACGGCGCGCGGCCGTGGGGCGGGATCGACCCGATCGTGGTGGCGTCGCAGATCGTGATGGGCCTGCAGACCATCCAGAGCCGCCAGGTCAACGCCATGCTGGAACCGTCGGTGATCACCGTGGGCACCTTCCACGGCGGCAACCGCATGAACATCGTGCCGGAAAAGGTCGAGATGATGGGCACCATCCGCACCTATGACGAAGGCATGAAGAAGGACATCCATGCCCGCATGAAGCGCACCACCGAGGCCATCGCGTCCAGCGCCGGGGCCGAGGCGAATTTCCGCGTGGTCGAGCTGTACAACGCCACCATCAACCAGCCGGCGCTGACCGAGAAGATGGCGCCCACGCTGCAGCGCGTGGCCGGCGAAGGCAACTGGATGATCACGCCCAAGGCCACCGCGTCCGAGGATTTTTCGTTCTACCAGGAGAAGGTGCCGGGCCTGTTCTTCAACCTTGGCGTGACGCCCAGGGGGCAGGACGTGACCAAGGCGCCGTCGAACCACTCGCCGGAGTTCTATGTGGATGAGCCGGCGCTGATAAACGGCGTGCGCGCGCTGTCCAGCCTGACCGTCGACTACATGGTGATGGCGCAGCGCTGAACGCTTGGCCCGGGGGCGCCGCGGGGGGCTACAATAGCGCTTTTGCCGCGTTGCAGCCCCCCGCCTTGCCGACAACCGCGGCAAGCGCCCGATTCCACCCGCCATGCCCCTGATCCTGCAGAGCCTCGCCCCGCTTGTCCCCGCCGACCTCGACACCGCCCGCACCCTGGCCCGCGCCTCCGCGCTGGTGCCGCGCAGCGACACCGTGGCCGTGGCCGAGGACTGCGCGCCGCTGACGCCGGCGCTGCGCGACGCGCTCGACGACTTCTGCGGCCCGCGCGCGATCGACTGGGCAGTGGTGCCGGCCGGGCGCAAACTGTCCGACTTCCGCCTGGTGGCGATGGACATGGACTCGACCCTGATCACGATCGAGTGCATCGACGAGATCGCCGACTTCTGCGGCCTCAAGGCCGAGGTCTCCGCCATCACCGAAGCCGCCATGCGCGGCGAGATCACCGATTTCAACGAAAGCCTGCGCCGCCGCGTGGCGCTGCTCAAGGGACTCGACGCCGCCGTGCTGGAGCGCGTCTATGCCGAGCGCCTGCGGCTGTCGCCGGGCGCCGAGCGCATGCTGGAGACGGTGCGCGCGCTGGGCCTGAAGACGCTGCTGGTCTCCGGGGGCTTCGTGCACTTTACCGACCAGCTCAAGCCGCGCCTGCAGCTGGATTTCACCCGCGCCAACACGCTCGAGATCGTCGACGGCAAGCTGACCGGCAACGTGGTCGGCGAGATCGTCAACGCCGACGTCAAGGCCCGCACCGTGCAGGAAGTCTGCGCCCGGATCGGCGCCACGCCGGACCAGGCCATCGTCATGGGCGACGGCTCGAACGACCTGAAGATGATGGCCGTGGCCGGCCTGTCGGTGGCGTTCCGCGCCAAGCCGGTGGTGCGCGCGCAGGCCAGCGTCGCGTTCAACCACGTCGGGCTGGACGGGTTGCTGGCGCTGTTCCCGCACTGAGCCGATCCCGGCCGCCGCCAGGCGGCTGCCCTGCGCAGCGTCCGCGCCACGCGGACGCGCCCCTCGCGCCTTCGCCGGTGCCGTGAACTTCCCCAAAGATCACACCAGGCCCATGTAGCGCTTGCAGACTCAAATGCGAATCATTACTATTAATGTTTCGTTGATCTGACATTGCCCCATGCAAGTTCTGGCCCTCCTTGTTGGCCTGGCTGCGGCCGCGTGCCTGTACCTGGCCGCGCCCAACCAGGTGTTGCTGCGCCCCGGCACCCTTACCCGGCCTTGGGTGGCTGGCTGGCTGGGGCTGGCCCTGACCTGCGCCAGCACCTGGCTGTGGAGCCTCACCGACGGCTGGCCGGTCGCGATCGCGGCCAGCCTGGTCACGGTGCCGTGCGCGCTGTCGCTGTGGCCGTTCATCGGCACCTATGCGGCACGCAGGCGCCGCGGCAGCCGGGAGCAGCGGGCATGAGCGCGGACGCATCCGCAATGGGCACCAAGTGGCTGGCCGGCGCGCTGCTCGGGCTGCCGCTGGCGCTGGTGCTGTGCACGCTGGCGATCCTGGCGCTGCCCGGCGGCTGGCAAACCGGCATCGTCGCGGCCGTGGCCGCGTGCCTGCCGGTGTGGGTCGCCATCATCAGCGCCAGCCTGCTGTTCCGCTCCAGCCGCAGTGCCTGGCTGTGGCTGGGCGGCGCCAACCTGCTCGGCTTCGGCGTGCTTTGGGCGCTGCGGCTGGCCGGCCTGGCGCCGGCCGCGCTGGCCGCCATGTCCGCCCCCTGAGACTGCCATCATGAAAACCGCAACCCTGCGCCTGTACCAGACGCTGCATACCTGGGTCGGCCTGATGGCCGGCTGGGCCTTGTTTATCGCCTTCTTTGCCGGGGCCATCACGGTCTTCCACCACGAACTGCACGTCTGGCAGTCGCCGTCGCGGCTCAAGGGCAGCGCGCCGGTCGAGGCCAGCGCCGACCCGGCCGCGGTCGACCGCTTCATGCAGAAGCTGGTCGCGCTCCACCCCGAAGCCGCGGCCAGTGCCTACGTGATCATGCCGTCGGAGGGCGAGCCCAATATCTCGGCCTACTGGCAGGACCAGGCCGGCGAGTGGCAGATGACCACCGATGCGCGCCTGGCCGGCAACGCCGCGATGCAGCGCGACACCTCGCGCGACCACGTCATGGGCGAGCTGTCGGCGTTCCTGAACAGCCTGCACTACTCGCTCGGCATCCCGGTCGGCGGCATCTATTTCATGGGCGCGATCTCGGTGCTGTACGGGCTGGCGCTGGTGTCCGGCGTGCTGCTGCACTTGCCGCGGCTGAAAAAAGACCTGTTCGCGGTGCGTCCCGGGCGCAACCTCAAACGCTTCTGGATGGACACCCACAACGTGCTGGGACTGTTCAGCCTGCCCTTCCACCTGGTCTTTGCCATCACCGGCGCGCTGTTCTGCCTGTCGCTGGTGCTGATGATGGTGTTCAACACCCTGACCTTCAACGGCCGCCTGTTCGAGGCGGTGCCAACCGCCACCACCGCGGTGCCGGAAGTCGCCGCGGCGGGCCGCGCGGTGCCGACGCTGCCCACCGCCACGCTGATGCAGATCGCGCGCGAACACGGCGGCGAGCGCTTCACGCCGGAGTCGTTCCGCTTCCAGCGCTACGGCGACGCCAACGCCGTGGTCGAAGTGCGCGGCACCAGCACGCGGGCGCTCGGCAACCTGGGCTCGGTCGGCATCCACGCCGCCAGCGGCGAAGCCAACGCCGGCCAGCTGACGGCCAACCAGACCGCCGGCGCGCGCGACAGCAACCACGGGCTCTACAGCGCGCTGTACGCGCTGCATTTCGGCACCTTCGGCGAGTTGCCGGTGCGGCTGGTCTACCTGCTGGCCGGCCTGGCCGGCGCCTTCCTGTTCTATTCGGGCAACCTGCTGTGGATCGAATCGCGGCGCAAGATGCGCCAGGCCGAGCAGCCGCGCGTGCATCGGCTGCTGGCGCAGGCCACCGTAGGCGTATGCATCGGCTGCTGCATCGGCGTGGCATTGTGCTTCCCGGCGGCGCTGCTGTGGCCCGAGCGCGCCGTCAGCCAGACCTATTTCACCGCGTTCGGCCTGGCCTGCGCCTGGGCGCTGCTGCGCCCGCCGGTGCGCGCCGCGGTGGAGCTGCTCTATGCCGCCGCGCTGGCAGCGCTGACGGTGCCGCTGTCGAATGCGGTCCTGACCGGCGATCACCTGCTGCACAGCATTCCCAGCGGGCACTGGATCATCGCCGGCTTCGACCTGGGCGCGATCGCGCTGGCCGCGGGCTTTGTCGCCCTCGCCCGCGCCACCGCGCGCCGCGCCCGCAGCGGGCCGGCGGAGTCGGTGTGGGCCATGCCGCGGGCAGCGCGGGCGGAACAGCCGGCCAGCGCTGCCGCCGGGGCCAAGCCGATGTCCGGCACCGAGACGCGCTGAGGCACAGCGCCTGCACCATGAAAAACGGACGCCGCTGCGTCCGTTTTTTGTGGTCGTGGCTGCCCTACACTACAGAGTCCAACCACCGCGAGCCCGACCATCATGGAACCGACCTTCCACCAGTTTTCCGAACTGTTCGACCAGCTCGGCCTGGCGTCCGACGAAGCCAGCATCCGCGCCTTCATCGGCAAGCACGCGCCGCTGCCCGAGACCATCGAACTGGCCGAAGCCCCGTTCTGGACGCCCGCGCAAGCCGCGCTGCTGCGCGACGAGCTGCTCGACGACGCCGACTGGGCCGAAGTCGTCGACCAGCTCAACCTGGCGCTGAGACAGCCGGCCTGACCTCGCCGCCCGCCTACGCGGCCAGCGTGGCCTCGATCGCCTGGCGCAGGTCGGCGATCAGGTCGCGCGTGTCTTCCAGGCCGATATAAAGCCGCACCAGCTCGCCGGTATCGTGCCAGCCGGCCGGCGGCCAGGTTCCCGCCGGGCGCATGCCCTGCACGTGGTACGGCACCGCGAGGCTGTGCGCGCCGCCCCACGACCAGCCGATCGCGAACAGCTGCAGGGCCTCGACGAAGGCATCGACCTGCTGGCGCGTATAGCGCTCGCGCAGCACGATGGCGAACAGCCCGCTGGCGCCGGTGAATTCGCGCCGCCAGTTGGCA
The DNA here is from genome assembly GCF_020618415.1 of Cupriavidus sp. MP-37. Lineage (NCBI taxonomy): Bacteria > Pseudomonadati > Pseudomonadota > Betaproteobacteria > Burkholderiales > Burkholderiaceae > Cupriavidus > Cupriavidus sp. MP-37. Next base: position 2,443,314 of record NZ_CP085344.1, read on the forward strand.
TGGCCAGGACAATCCGGCAGCGCGGGATGCAGCACGCGCGCCACCTCCGGCCGCTGGCGCAGCCATTCGGCCACCTCGCGCGCGGCGCGGTCATGGGCGGCCAGGCGCACCGGCAGGCTCGGCAGCGCGCGCAGCACCAGGTGGCAGTCGTCGGCGGACACGCCCCAGCCCATCAGCATGCGGGCGCGCTTGAGCCGGCCGTGCAAGGCATCGTCGCAGGTCAGCACCGCGCCCATCAGCACGTCACTGCCGCCGGACTGGTACTTGGTCAGCGCCTGCACCGAGATGTCGATGCCCAGCTCGAACGGGCGGAAGTAGACGCCGGCCGACCAGGTATTGTCGATCGCAGTCAGCACGCCGCGCGCGCGCGCCGCGGCGACGATGGCGCCGCAGTCGGGCACCTCCATCGTCACCGAGCCCGGCGACTCCATCCAGATCAGGCGCGTGTTGGGCTGGATCAGCGCGGGCACCGCGGCGGCGTCCATGGGGTCGTAGTAGCGCACGGTCACGCCGAAGTCGCGCGCCAGCCACTCGCCGTGGTCGCGGTTGGGGCCGTAGACGTTATGCGGCACCAGCACGTCGTCGCCGCTCTTCAGCAGCGCGAAATACACCAGCGAGATCGCCGCCAGGCCCGACGGCTGCAGCAGCGTGTGGCGCGCGCCTTCGAGCAGCGCCAGGTGCTGGCACAGCGCCTCGCTGGTCGGCGTGGCGTGCAGGCCGTAGCGCCAGTAGGTGGTGGCCCCGTCGCCATGCGCGCGCAGTTCGGCCAGGTTGCGGAACACCACGGTCGAGCCGCGGTGCGTGGCCGGGGAGAATGAGGCAAAGCCGGGGGCGATGTCCAGCTCGGGCTGGACCGCGACGGTCTGCAGGTACTGGGCGGGGGATGCGGGCTTGTCGGAGGCTGAATCGGACACGGCGGTTTCCTTGCTGGCTGCCGGCCGGCCGCCGAGCGTGGCGTGCGGCACGGTCAGGCATGAGACGCGATGAGCCTACGAGCTTACCAGCAAATGCCGCCCGCGCCACCGGGAGGCTTCCGCGCGTGGCGCCGGAAAAGGCTTAGCAGCGGCTTACCAGGGGACCTACCAGCCCGAAATCGACGATTTCGGCGGCGGCGGCGCGTAGGTGACGCCGCTGTTGGGAGTCATGTCGAACGGGGGAATCACCAGCATGCCCAGCGGGCGGATAAAGAACGGCAGCACGATGGCGGGATTGAACGCGTCGGTCCAGGTGCCGCGCACGGCGCCGCTGGCGTCGATGGTGCCTTCCCAGTTGCCCGACACCCGGGTGCCGTCGTCGGACTCCTCCATCAGGAAGGCGCCGTCCTCCCACTCGCCGGCCAGCAGGCGTACCCCGGCGCCGCGGCCGCTGTACTCGCCGCGCACGCTGTCGCGCTCGTCGGGCTTGGGGCCCAGGCGCAGGCGCACCGGCTGGTCGCCGACCTTGCCGACATAGACCGGCAGCGACGCATACTCCGGCCGCGGTGCCAGCGGCCTGGCGGCACCGCTCGACAGTGTGGCGCCGCGACGGGCCTCGCCGTCGCGGATCGCCTGGTTCAGGCCCAGCGCTTCACCGCCGGCGGCGGCGCCGGTCGACAGCTCTGTGGCCGGCGCCGCCTGCGCCGCGCCCGCCAGGGCGAGCACGGCGGCGGCACCAAGGGTCGTGCAAAGTTGGGGCAGCCAGGCCACGCGCAAGGCAGTCCTCAGATCCGTTCGAAGATCGCGGCAATGCCCTGCCCGCCGCCGATGCACATCGTCACCAGCGCGTAGCGGCCCTGCACGCGGTTCAGTTCATGCAGCGCCTTCACCGTGATCAGCGCGCCGGTGGCGCCGATCGGGTGGCCCAGCGAAATGCCGGAGCCGTTCGGGTTGACCCTGGCCGGGTCCAGGCCGAGCGCCTTGGTCACGGCGCAGGCCTGCGCGGCAAAGGCCTCGTTGGCTTCGATCACGTCCAGGTCCGACACCTGCAGGCCGGCACGCTCCAGCGCGATCTTCGTCGCCGGCACCGGGCCGATGCCCATGGTCTTCGGGTCGACCCCGGCATGGCCGTAGGACACCAGGCGCGCCAGCGGCTTCAGGCCGCGGCGCTCAGCCTCGGCACGCTCCATCATCACCACCGCGGCGGCGGCGTCGTTCAGGCCCGAGGCATTGCCGGCGGTGACGGTGCCGTTTTCCTTGACGAACACCGGCCTGAGCTTGGCCATGTCGTCCATGGTGGCGTCGTGGCGCACATGCTCGTCGGTGTCGAAGGTGACATCGCCCTTGCGGCCCTTGCTCACCACCGGAACGATCTGGTCCTTGAAGTAGCCGGCCTTGATCGCGGCCGAGGCGCGGCGGTGCGACTCCAGCGCGGCCTCGTCCTGCTGCGTGCGCGAGATGTCGTATTCCTTGGCGACGTTCTCGGCGGTCACGCCCATGTGGATGCGGTGGAACGGGTCGTGCAGCGCGCCCAGCATCATGTCGACCAGGCCGGCGTCGCCCATGCGCGCACCCCAGCGTGCCGCCGGGGCCAGGTAAGGGGCGCGGCTCATGCTTTCGGCACCGCCGCCGATGGCGACGTCGGCATCGCCCAGCAGGATGGTCTGCGCGGCGCTGACGATGGCCTGCAGGCCCGAGCCGCACAGCCGGTTGACGGTCAGCGCCGGGGCGTTGATCGACACGCCGCCGTTGACGGCGGCGACGCGGCCCAGGTACATGTCGCGCGGCTCGGTCTGGATCACGTTGCCGAACACCACATGGCCGACGTCGTCGCCCGACACCTGCGCGCGGGCCAGCGCCTCGCGCACCACCAGCGCGCCCAGCTCGGCCGGCGCCACGTCCTTCAGGCTGCCGCCAAAGGTTCCGATCGCGGTGCGGACACCGCTCACTACTACGACTTCACGCGTCATGACTGTCTCCATGTGGGTTATGTTGCACCGCACAGTATAGCGGTGCCGCAGCCGAAGCGAACGATCGTACTTTTACCTAATGGCAGCCCTTCCGGCATCGTCCGGCGAGACTAGCTCAGACCTCGCCCCACAGGTCGTGGCCGTCAGCGCCGGTGATGCGCACGTCGACGAACTCCCCGGCGCGATAGCGCTGCGAGGTGCGCTGCGCCGGCGCGATATACACCAGGCCGTCGATTTCCGGCGCATCCGCCGACGAGCGGCCGATGCCGCCGTCCTGGTTGACCTCGTCGACCAGCACGCGCAGGGTCTGGCCGACCTTGCGCTGCAGGCGGCGCGCCGACACGGCCTCGGCCACTTCCATGAAGCGGGCGCGGCGTTCTTCGCGCACTTCGTCGGGCAGCGCGCCCGGCAGGTCGTTGGCGGTCGCACCCTCCACCGGCGAGTACGCGAAGCAGCCGACGCGGTCCAGTTCGGCCTCGGCAATGAAATCCAGCAGCGTCTGGAATTCGGCCTCGGTCTCGCCCGGGAAGCCGGCGATAAAGGTGCTGCGGATGGTCAGTTCCGGACAGATCTCGCGCCACGCGCGGATGCGGTCCATGGTCTTTTCGGCATTGGCCGGGCGCTTCATGCGCTTGAGCACGTCCGGGTGGGCATGCTGCAGCGGAACGTCCAGGTACGGCAGCACGTGGCCGTTGTTCATCAGCGGGATGATCTCGTCGACGTGCGGGTACGGGTAGACATAGTGCAGGCGCACCCAGGCACCGTACTGCGCCGCCAGCTCGCCCAGCGCCGCGACCAGCTCGGTCATGCGGGTCTTGAGCGGGCGGCCGTTCCAGAAGCCGGTGCGGTACTTGACATCGACGCCGTAGGCGCTGGTGTCCTGCGAGATCACCAGCAGTTCCTTGACCCCGGCCTTGAACAGGTTCTCGGCCTCCAGCATGACTTCGGCCACCGGGCGCGAGACCAGGTCGCCGCGCATCGACGGGATGATGCAGAACGAGCAGCGGTGATTGCAGCCCTCGGAGATCTTCAGGTAAGCGTAGTGCTTGGGGGTCAGCTTGATGCCGGCGGCCGGCACCAGGTCGGTAAACGGATCATGCGGCTTGGGCAGGTGCGTGTGCACCGCCTGCATCACCTCGCCCAGCGCATGCGGACCGGTCACGGCCAGCACCTTGGGATGCACCGACGACACGATGTCATGGCCCGCCGCGTCCTTCTTCGCGCCCAGGCAGCCGGTGACGATGACCTTGCCGTTCTCGGTCAGCGCTTCGCCGATCGCGTCCAGGCTTTCCTGCACGGCTTCGTCGATAAAGCCGCAGGTATTGACCACGACCAGGTCGGCGCCGTCATAGGTGCCGCTGATGGCATAGCCCTCGGCGCGCAGCTGCGTGATGATCTGCTCGGAGTCGACCAGCGCCTTCGGACAGCCAAGGGAAACGAAGCCCACACGCGGACTTTGGTCTTTCTGGTTCGTTGCTTCTGAGGGGTTTTTCACAATGGAATCCGAATGTGGGGCAAGCCGCGGCCAGTTCGTTCCCTATGGGAACGATGGCGCCAGGCGAACAGCGAATCGCGCATTTTACCCGTTTGCGGGAATTTGCCGGCGGCTGACTCACGACATCCGCAAAGGCTCGCACGTAACGTTTACGTCACGCCGGTATGAGCGCCGCGCCAGGTTGCTGCCGCAGCACCTGCTCGATCTCCCGCGAGTCCTGCATGCGCCGGATTGCCGCATGCAGCTCACCCGCCTGCGGCCAGGTCCGCTTGAGGTAGCTGAGCCACAGCTTCACGCGCCCATGCTCGTGGCACGAGGCGATGCGGGCATGCAGCTTGTCCAGGTACGCCGCGAGCTGGCCCAGCACCAGCGGCCATTCATGCTCCGATGGCGTGCCGGGCATCTCGCCGCGGATGCGCAGCGCGAGAAACGGGTCCGACACGGCGCCGCGGCCGATCATGACGTCGTCGCAACCGCTGACCTCGCGGCAGCGCGCCCAGTCCGCGACGGTCCAGACTTCGCCATTCGCAATCACGGGGATGTCGACGGCCGCCGCAATGCGCGCGATCCAGTCCCAGTGGGCCGGCGGCCGGTAGCCGTGGTCACGCGTGCGGGCATGCACCACCAGCGAGGCTGCGCCGCCTTCGGCCAGTGCGGTGGCGCAATCGATGGCCAGCGCGGTATCCGAGACCCCCAGCCGCATCTTGGCGGTCACGGGAATCTGTACCGGCACCGCGGCGCGCACGGACGCAACGATCCGGTTCAGCAGCGCCGGATTGGTCAGCAGCATCGCACCGCCGCCATGGCGGTTGACGACCTTGGCCGGGCAGCCGAAGTTCAGGTCGATGCCATGCGGCGACAAGGTCGCGGCATAGGCGGCATTGCGCGCCAGCCACTCGGGATCGCTGCCCAGCAGCTGGATCACCATCGGCGTGCCGCTGCGGGTGTAGCCGCCGGACAGGATCTCGGGCGTGTCGCGCTCATAGACCCGCGCCGGCAGCAGCGACCCCGTCACCCGCACGAACTCCGACACGCAGCCGTCGTAGCCGCCGGTCTCGGTCAGCACATCGCGCAGCACATAGTCGGCAAGCCCTTCCATCGGGGCCAGGAACAGCCGGCTCATGGCAAGCACCGCGCCGCGGGCACCGGCGCCGGACAGGAGGATTGGAGAACGAAGGACATGGGACGGCGCAAATAAGGCGAGTCCCAAACTGAGCCGCCGCTGAAGGATGCGATACAGAGGCCCCGGATGGGGCCAAGCGCGCATTCTACCTGCTTTGGGATTCGGCGGTTTTCAGGAATCAGTGATATCCGGGTTGTAGCCTACAGGCTACGGTGTGGTATGCTCAGCATCCGCACCACCCAAACGTTTGACCGCTGGTACGCCGCCTTGCGCGACAGCGCTGCCAGGATTCGCATTCAGGTCCGGATCGACCGCATGCTGAACGGAAATCCGGGCGACGTGAAAGCCCTTGGCGGTGGCATCTGTGAAATGCGGGTGGACCATGGTCCCGGCTACCGCATCTATTTTCAGCGATGCGGCGAAGTTCTTGTCATTCTCCTCTGCGGAGGCGACAAGTCGACCCAGCACGCTGATATCGGCCGGGGCACGCCACATGGCGGCGAACCTTGACCTGGAGTGAGCCATGAAAGAACCAACCCGCCCTTGGGACTCGGCCGCACAACTGCGCAACGAAACGGAAATCGCCGCCTACCTGGACACCTGCCTCGCCGAAGCCGGTGACGACGATCGTTTCATTGCCTACGCGCTCGGCGTGGTCGCGCGCGCCCGCGGCATGACGCGGCTGGCCCGCGAAACCGGCCTGTCGCGCGAAAGCCTTTACCGTTCGCTGTCCGGCGAAGGCAATCCGGAGTTCGGGACCATCTGGAAGGTGATGCGGGCGCTGGGAATTCGCCTGCATGCGAGCGTCGGCTGAGCGCCGGCCGGGAACTGATGCGCGGCGGGCGCACGGCTCGCCGCGGCTTGTTGCTACTTCTTGTCCGGCTGGTTGAACGGGAACGTGCCGAACATGTTCTTGGCCTGGTTCTGCATCTGCTCCTGCATCTGCACGAACAGGTTCTTGCTCTGCTCGATGTAGTTGCTCATCATGCCCTGCATCATCGGGCCCTGCATGTTCATGAACTGCGACCACATGTCGGGGCTGAACGCTTCGCCGGAGTACAGGCCCTTGGAGTTCTCCGCCAGCTTGTTCTGGATGTCGATGAAGGCCTGGATGTTCTTTTCCAGGTAGGTGCCCATCATGCCCTGCATGGCATGGCCGTAGAAGCGGATGATCTGCGACAGCATCGCGCTGGAGAACATCGGCACGCCGCCGGTCTCTTCTTCCAGGATGATCTGCAGCAGGATGCTGCGCGTCAGTTCGTCACCGGATTTGGCGTCGACGACCTTGAAGTCCTCGGAATCCATCACCAGCTGCTTGACGTCGGCCAGGGTGATGTAGGTGCTGGTCTGGGTATCGTAGAGCCTGCGGTTGGGATACTTTTTGATCAGTCGCTCTGCGCCTTTTTTGGTCGTGGCCATCGGTGCTCTGTCCTTGTGTCGTCGCTGATTGCGCGCTGCTGCACCGCATGGGGTGCAGTGCGCAAATCGGTACTGCCCGCGCCATCTGCTGTTATCGTGCCGGCCGTGTTGCGGCTGTTCGCGCATGGCTGCGCGCCGCGGCCCGCCGTCTCGCCCCCGCGAGGGCCATGCTGCACGACTATGGTGCTGGCTGCGCCGCTGCCCTGATTCTATGCCCAACAAAGCACTAAGAAAAGCGACGGGACTTAAGGAAAACCCGGTGAACCGGGGCGCCGACAGCTGAATAGTGAACGCCCGGAAATGATTCGCGGGCCATGACGGCCCGCGAAACCGGCGGCGAAATCCAGCATGCGCCGCCTTGTGCGCCGCGCTGGCTGCACCGCAAAACGCGGACGCCGGCGCGGCTGGCTGAACGCCAGGTCAGCCCATGTGCAGGCCGCCGTTGAGCGAGAAGTCGGCGCCGGTCGAGAAGCCGGACTCGTCCGACGCCAGCCAGGCGCAGATCGAGGCGATCTCTTCCGGCTCGCCCAGGCGCTTCACCGGGATCGTGCCGACGATCTTGTCGAGCACATCCTGGCGGATGGCCTTGACCATGTCGGTAGCGATATAGCCCGGCGAAACCGTGTTCACGGTCACGCCCTTGGTCGCCACCTCCTGTGCCAGCGCCATGGTGAAGCCGTGCAGGCCGGCCTTGGCGGTGGAGTAGTTGGTCTGGCCGAACTGGCCCTTCTGCCCGTTCACCGACGAGATATTGACGATGCGGCCCCAGCCGCGGTCGGCCATGCCGTCGATCACCTGCTTGGTGACGTTGAACAGCGAGGTCAGGTTGGTGTCGATCACCGCATCCCAGTCGGCGCGGGTCATTTTGCGGAACACCACGTCGCGCGTGATGCCGGCGTTGTTGATCAGCACATCGACTTCGCCGACCTCGGCCTTGACCTTGTCGAAGGCCGCCTTGGTCGAGTCCCAGTCGGCCACGTTGCCTTCCGAGGCGACGAAATCGAAGCCCAGGGCCTTCTGCTGCTCCAGCCACTTTTCACGGCGCGGCGAGTTGGGGCCGCAGCCGGCCACCACGCGAAAGCCATCCCTGGCCAGCCGCTGGCAAATGGCGGTCCCGATACCACCCATGCCGCCGGTCACATACGCAATGCGCTGAGTCATGTCCACTCCTTGATTGGCTTTTCGTTATTCGCCGCCGGGCCGCGCCATGCGCGCGCCCGGCGCACCCCTTCTTAATTGCGCTCGACCGCCAGCGCCACGCCCATGCCGCCGCCGATGCACAGCGACGCCAGGCCCTTGCTGGCATTGCGGCGCTTCATTTCATGCAGCAGCGTCACCAGGATACGGCAGCCCGACGCGCCGATCGGGTGGCCGATGGCGATGGCGCCACCGTTGACGTTGACCTTGGAAGTATCCCAGCCCATCTGCTGGTGCACCGCCAGCGCCTGCGCCGCGAAGGCCTCGTTGATTTCCATCAAGTCCAGGTCCTGCGGGGTCCAGCCGGCGCGCGACAGCGCGCGCTTGGACGCCGGCACCGGGCCCATGCCCATCACCTTCGGGTCCACGCCGGCGTTGGCGTAGCTCTTGATGGTCGCGAGCGGGGTCAGGCCCAGTTCCTTGGCCTTGGCGGCCGACATCACCACCACCGCGGCGGCGCCGTCGTTCAGGCCCGAAGCGTTGGCCGCGGTCACCGTGCCGGCCTTGTCGAAGGCGGGCTTGAGGCCGGCCATGCTGTCGAGCGTGGCGCCGTGGCGCACGAATTCGTCGGTCTTGAACGCGACCGGGTCGCCCTTGCGCTGCGGGATCAGCACCGGCACGATTTCTTCGTCGAACTTGCCGGCCTTCTGCGCGGCTTCGGCCTTGTTCTGCGAGCCCACCGCGAATTCGTCCTGCGCCTCGCGCGTGATGCCGTATTCCTTGGCCACGTTCTCGGCGGTGATGCCCATGTGGTACTGGTTGTACACGTCCCACAGGCCGTCGACGATCATGGTGTCGACCAGCTTGGTATCGCCCATGCGGAAGCCGTCGCGCGAGCCCGGCAGCACGTGCGGCGCGGCGCTCATGTTCTCCTGGCCGCCGGCGACCACTATCTCGGCGTCGCCCGCCATGATGGCGTTGGCGGCCAGCATCACCGCCTTCAGGCCCGAGCCGCACACCTTGTTGATGGTCATGGCCGGCACCATGGCCGGCAGGCCGGCCTTGATCGAGGCCTGGCGCGCCGGGTTCTGGCCCGAGCCGGCGGTCAGCACCTGGCCCATGATCACTTCGCTGACCTGGTCCGGCTGGATGCCGGCACGCTCGAGCGCGGCCTTGATCACCACGGCACCCAGTTCCGGCGCCGGAATCTTCGCCAGCGAGCCGCCAAATTTGCCAACCGCGGTACGGGCCGCGGATACGATGACAACGTCAGTCATGGTGTAGTCCTCTCAATGGAAACTGGAAACGGGGACCCGCGGGCCCGCCGGCGCCCGCGCGGGCGCGTCGGCGGACCTGCGGGCATCAAGCCTTGGCTTTGACGTATCGCCCAGGCGCGGGTTCGATTGCAGGGTAGCGCGCATTGCCGTATCCGGCAGGCGCGGCGCGCTTGGCGCCGGCATGGCTGGCCAGCCATGCCGACCAGTCCGGCCACCAGCTGCCGGGGTGCTCGGTGGCGCCGGCCAGCCATTGCTGCGGCGACGCCGGCAAGGCGTCGTTGGTCCAGTGGCTGCGCTTCTTCTTTGCCGGCGGATTGATCACGCCGGCAATATGGCCGGACGCGCCCAGCACGAAGCGCAGCTTGTTCTTCAGCAGCGCGGTCGAGGCATAGGCCGCGGTCCACGGCACGATATGGTCTTCGCGCGAGCCGTAGAGATAGGTCGGCACGTCGATGCTGCCCAGGTCCACCGGCGCATTGCAGACGGTCAGCTTGCCGGGCACCTTCAGCTCGTTCTGCAGGTAGGTGTGGCGCAGGTACCAGCAGTACCACGGCCCCGGCAGGTTGGTCGCGTCGCCATTCCAGAACAGCAGGTCGAACGGCACCGGGGTGTTGCCCTTCAGGTAGTTGTCGACCACGTAGTTCCACACCAGGTCGTTCGGGCGCAGGAACGAGAAGGTGTTGGCCAGCTCCAGCCCGCGCAGCAGCGCGCACGGTGCGCCGGCGCCGCCGCCCAGCGTGGCTTCGCGCAGCTGCACGTGGCCCTCGTCGACGAAGACGTCGAGGATGCCGGTGTCGGTAAAGTCCAGCAGCGTGGTCAGCAGCGTCAGGCTCGCCGCCGGATGCTGTCCGCGCGCGGACAGCACCGCGAGCGCGGTGGAAATGATGGTGCCGCCGACGCAGAAGCCGAGCACGTTGATCTGGTCCTCGCCGCTGATGTCGCGCGCGACTTCGATGGCGCGGATGGCGGCGTGTTCGATGTAGTCGTCCCAGGTGCGCGACGCCATGCTGGCATCGGGATTGCGCCACGACACCAGAAACACGGTATGGCCCTGCTCCACCGTATGCCGCACCAGCGAGCTTTCGGGCTGCAGGTCAAGGATGTAGTACTTGTTGATGCAAGGCGGCACCATCAGCAGCGGGCGCGCATGGACCTTGGCGGTGAGCGGCTTGTACTGCAGCAGCTGAAAGTATTCGTTCTCGTAGACCACCGCGCCTTCGGTGACCGCGACATTGCGGCCCACTTCGAAGGCGGTCTCGTCGGTCTGCGAGATCTTGCCGCGCGTCAGGTCTTCCATCATGTTGCGCACGCCGGCGCGCAGCGATTCGCCGCCCGATTCGATCAGCAGGCGCTGCGCTTCGGGATTGGTGGCGAGGAAGTTGGCGGGCGACATCGCGTCGACCCACTGCGAGATCGCAAAGCGGATGCGCTGGCGCGTCTTGGCATCGGCCTCGACCGCGTCGGCAAGCTCGGTCAGCGCACGCGCGTTGAGCAGGTAGAAGGCGGCGGCGTAACGGTAAGGCACGTTGTTGCGCCAGGCGTCGCCAGCGAAACGGCGGTCGTGCAGCGGGCCGGTGCCGTCGGGCTTGCCCTCGGCCAGCGCTTGCCACAGCGCCGCGAAGTCCTTCATGTAGCGCTGCTGGATGTCGGCCAGCTGCGCCGGCGCAATCTTGACGCCGGCCAGCGAATCGAGTCCCGGGATGCCGGACATCATGCCGGATGCGGCCGCGTGGCCGTTGCCTTCAGTGCCCTGCCACTGGCGGGACCATTCCAGCCAGGTGGCTGGATCGAATGGCCCCGGCGTGAACTTGCGTGGTTGGGACTTGCCTTCCTGCGTGGAAGCTGCCGCACCTTTGCCGGTCGCCATGATCAGTTTTGTCTCTCTGCCGTCACTATTCGAACCGGCTCCGGGCATTGCCCTGGCCGGCACTCTGCATGGGGAGATGCTATCCGAATGGACCCGGCTGCGGCCCTCCCCGCCACGGGAGGGCAAGCCGGCACATCTGCCCTGGAACTGGCCTGGAACCCCGGCCGCACCACGTGCGGCAAGGGCTTGCATCCATTCCGATAGCGGCTCCCTTTTATCCGGCGGGCGCGGCGCCTCGGTTGTCAGCGCCATGCGTTATGCTTGCCGGAAAAACCTGGGAATCGTCAGCGATTCCGAGACATTCGAGGCCATTGTTGCCTTGCAACGCGCGCGCTGTCAATGCGGAAATCAATGCGGAAATCCGCCCCGGCGCCGCGCGCTGCCCGACCTACCGGACGGTATGCAGCGCACGCATCTGCCGGGGCCATCGAGCATAGGCGAGAAGGATGAAATTCTGATGTACATCGTGGCCATTGGCTGGCTCTACGTCGCGCTGATGATGGCGATCACCGAGCACAACGTGGTGGCGGGCGTCGCCACCTTCCTGATGTATGGGGTCGCGCCGGTCGCGCTGGTGCTCTACATCATGGGCACGCCGGGCCGGCGCCGGCGCAAGGCCGAGGCCGAACGGGCGCAGGCCACGGCTGCCACGGCCAGCGAAGTGGCGAAGGGCGCGGACGAATAAGACCGCTGCGCTCAGTCGGCCAGCCAGACCAGGCTGGCCATGCGCCCGGTGACGCCGTCGCGCCGGTAGGAATAGAAGCGGTCGGCGTCGGCGACGGTGCAGGCAGCGCCGCCGTAAACATCGACACAGCCGGCACGGGCCAGGCGCGTGCGCGCCAGCGCGTAGATGTCGGCAAAGTACTTGCCCGGGGTCCCGGCGCGAAACGCCGCGGCAACGTCGGCGTGTTCGTGCGGGCGTGCCTGCGCGAGAAAGGCGTCGCGCACCTCGGCGCCGACCTCGAAGGCAGCGGGGCCGATCGCCGGCCCCAGCCATGCCAGCCAGCGCGTCGTAGCGCCGCCGGCGGCCGCCTGCATCCGCGCCAGCGTGGCCTCGATCACGCCGTTGCACAGGCCGCGCCAGCCCGCATGCGCGGCCCCCACCACCGTTCCCTGCGCATCGCACAGCAGCACCGGCAGGCAATCGGCCGTCATCACGGCGCAGACGTGGCCCGGCGTGAGCGCCAGGCTGGCATCGGCCTGCGGCACGGGATCGCCCGATGCGGCCACATGGTCGACCGTCGCGACCGCGCAGCCATGCACCTGCTCCAGCCATTGCGGCATCGACGGCAGGCACGCGGCCAGCCGCGCGCGGTTGCGCGCCACGTCGGCCAGATCGTCGCCAACGTGGGTGCCCAGGTTCAGGCCGCCCGGGATGCCGCCGGCGAGCCCGTACGGCCCCTGGCTGACACCGCCCTGGCGCGTGGTCGACAGCGCGCGCACGCGCGCCGGCGCGGGCCAGTCGGGGACCAGCCAGGCGGGATCAGGCGCCGCGTTCATCGCCGTCGCCGTCGTCGTCATCGTCATCATCGCCGGCGTATTCCCAGTGGGCTTCGCCGCCTTCCCACACTTCGTCCCAGGCCTCGTCTTCGTCGTCGGCCTGCGCGCTTTCAAAGTCGAGCGCATCGATCAGCGCCTGCAGGTCCTCCGGCGGCTGCGCGGTCCACGACATGTGCTTGCCGGTGACCGGATGCACCAGGCCGAGCTTGTACGCATGCAGCGCCTGGCGCGCGTAGGGCACCGGCAGCGGCACGCGGATTGCCGGACGCTGGCCGCGCTGGGTGGCGCGGAAATAGACCGGGTCGCCCACCAGCGGATGACCGATGGATTCGAAATGCACGCGGATCTGGTGGGTGCGGCCGGTCTCGAGCTTGCACATCACCATCGACACGAAGCCGCGCCCCAGCGGCACCGTCGCCAGCGTGCGGAAATGCGTGCGCGACGGCTTGCCGCTGGCGGTCTGCACGATCGCCATGCGGGTGCGCTCGCGCGGGTCGCGCCCGATCGGCGCGTCGATGGTGCCTTCGTCATAGGTGCGGCCCCACACCAGCGCGATATAGGTGCGCTTGACCGTGCGCGCCTGCAGCTGGCGCACCAGGTCGGTCTGCGCGGTCAGCGTGCGCGCCACCACCATCAGCCCGGAGGTTTCCTTGTCGAGCCGGTGCACGATGCCCGCGCGCGGCAGCGACGCGGCGCCGGGGTCGCGGTGCAGCAGGCCATTGAGCACGGTGCCGCTCCAGTTGCCGGCGGCCGGATGCACCACCAGCCCGGCGGGCTTGTTGATCACCAGCAGGGTGTCGTCCTCATAGACCACGTCCAGCGGCACGTCTTCGGGCGCGAACGCCGACGCTTCCGGCGCGGCCTGCGGCCGGACCTCGATCCGGTTGCCCATCTGCACCGCGTCGCGCGGACGGCGCACCTGGCCGTCGACGCGCACCGCGCCGCTTTCGATCCATTGCTGCAGGCGGCTGCGCGAAAACTCGCTGAAGTGACGCGCCAGCAATTTATCGAGGCGCTCGCCATGCGAGGCGCTGTCCACCTCCAGCGACAGGGTTACGGTCGCGTCGGCCGGCCCGGCAGCAACGGCCGGTGCGTCGACGGCATCGTCGAAATCTTCCGCGCTGGCCTCGAAATCGGCCACCACCGCGGCGGCGCGCACCCGTTCGGGTGGCAGTCCTCCCACGCCATCTGCGGCTTGCGGGTTGGGCTGGGGGCTTGGGCTATAATGCTTGACGCTATTTTTCTTCATCCGGGATACGATTGCCCATGCAATTGCAGAGCATGAAACGCGCGCGCTGGCGCACGACAATTGGAGCGGTTCTGCTCGCAGGCGGCTGCGTCATGCTGTCTGCATGCGGCCTGCTCGCGGACCAGCCCGACGAGACCGCCGGCTGGTCGGCCAACAAATTATATTCGGAAGCCAAGGATGCCCTGGATGGCGGCGACTACACCCGCGCCGTCAAGCTGTATGAAAAGCTCGAAGGCCGCTATCCGTTCGGCCGCTATGCGCAGCAGGCGCAGATCGACACCGCCTACGCCAACTACAAGGACGGCGAGACCGCGGCCGCGCTGGCGGCGGTGGACCGCTTCATCCAGCTGCACCCGAACCACCCCACCATCGATTACGCCTACTACCTGAAGGGGCTGATCAACTTCAACGACAACCTCGGCTGGCTGGGCCGCTTCTCGGGGCAGGACCTGAGCGAGCGCGACCCCAAGGCCGCGCGCGCCGCCTACGATGCCTTCCACACGCTGATCACGCGCTACCCGGAAAGCAAGTACACGCCGGACGCCACGCTGCGCATGCAGTACATCGTCAACTCGCTGGCCCAGCATGAAGTGCACGCGGCGCGCTACTACTACCGGCGCGGCGCCTACCTCGCCGCGGTCAACCGTGCCCAGCAGTCGCTGAAGGACTACGACGGCGCACCCGCCAACGAAGAGGCGCTGTACATCATGATCCGCTCGTACGACGCGATGGGCATGAAGGACCTGCGCGACGACACCGCGCGCGTGATGGAGAAGAACTTCCCGGAGAGCGACTTCATCAAGTACGGCGCACGCCGCAAGGACAAGTCCTGGTGGGAAGTGTTCTGACGCCGCCGCGCCGGCAGCGATAAAAAACGGGACGTGTCGCAATGACCGTCCCGTTTTTCTTTTGCCGCGGCTCGTCGTGATCAGTCGACGGCCGGATCCTCGGCACTGGCTTCGACCTGCGGCTCGGCGGGCGATCCGCGCAGCGACTCCAGGAAGCGCACCACCGTGGCCGCCTCGCGCGTGCGCGTGAACGGCGGCAGGCTCTGCCAGATCTGGCGCCCATAGGGCTTCTCGACCAGGCGCGTATCGAAGATCGCCAGCACGCCGCGGTCCGATTCCGAGCGGATCAGCCGCCCTGCCCCCTGCTTGAGCGTGATCACCGCATGCGGCAGCTGGTGCACGGCAAACGGGCTCAGGCCCTTCTTCTGCAGCACTTCCATGCGCGCGGCCAGCACCGGATCGTCGGGCGGCGCGAACGGCAGCTTGTCGATGATCACCAGCGACAGCGCCTCGCCGCGCACGTCCACGCCTTCCCAGAAACTCTGGCTGCCGACCAGCACCGCATTGCCCAGCTCGCGGAAGCGGTCCAGCAGCTCGGTACGGCTGGCCTGGCCCTGCACCAGCAGCGGCAGGTTCAGGCCGCGTTCGGCAAAGGCATCGTAGAGCAGGTCCGAGGCGCGCTGCACGGCGCGCAGCGTGGTGCACAGCAGGAAGGTGCGCCCGCCGGCCGCCTCGATCAGCGGCAGCGCCGCCTGCACCACCGCATCGGTGAACTGCGGCGACTGCGGCGCGGGCATGTCGCGCGGCACGTACAGCAGGCCCTGCTTCGCATAGTCGAACGGGCTCGGCAGCGTCAGCGAGCGGTCCTTGTCGAGCCCCAGCTGCGCGGCGTAGTGGGTGAAATTGCCCTTCACCGACAGCGTCGCCGAGGTGAAGATCCACGCGCGCGGATGGCCGCCGCGCTGCCGCGTGAAGATCGGCGCGATCGATAGCGGCGTGCGGTGCAGCTGCACGGTGTGCGAGAACACCTCGACCCAGCGCACGGTTTCCGGACCGGTGGCGGCCGCGGGCTCGCCCTGCTCCTCTCCCTCCGGTGACGGCGGTGGCGGCGCGGCCGGCGCATCGGTGCGCCAGGCGGCCAGCTTGTTGGCCAGCTCGAGCGCGCGGCGGTGGCACTGCTGCAGCGATTCGGCGCGCTCGGCCTGGCTTTCGAGCATCTCGACGAAGTCGGACAGCGCCGCGTCGAGCGCATCGAGGGTCTCGTTGAACGGTTCGGCGATGCGGCGGTCCGCCTCGATCTGGCCCAGCGCCAGGCGCGCGTTGTCCTTGCCGAAGGCCAGGCGCAGGTCGCGCGCGGCACGTTCCAGCGGCGCTGCCAGCGCCACCCAGTCGACCGCATCGCGCGCATGCGACAGGCCCTCGGCCACGGTATCGCGCGCGATCTCCAGCAGCTGGCTGGTCGACAAGGTCTCGCCGAAGAACAGCGTGGCGGTCTCGGGCAGCTGGTGCGCTTCGTCGAAGATCACGGTGTTGGCGGCGGGCAGCAGCTCGGCCATGCCGGTATCGCGCAGCACCACGTCGGCAAAGAACAGGTGGTGGTTGACCACCACCACGTCGGCCTGCTGCGCTTCCTTGCGCGCGCGCATCACGAAGCAGTCCTTGTAATACGGGCATTCCGAGCCGAGGCAGTTGTCGCGCGTCGAAGTCACCATCGACCACACCGGCGCGTTCTCCGGCACCGACGCCAGCTCCGCCTTGTCGCCGGTCGCGGTTTCCTTGATAAAGCGCCCGATCTCGCGCAGCCACGCCGCATCCTGGCGCGAGGCCAGGCGCCCGCCGGCCTGCGCGCGCTCCAGGTGGTAGTGGCAGACGTAGTTGGCGCGGCCCTTGAGCAGCGCCACCGAGACCGGCACGTTGAGCGCGTGGCGCACGGTCGGGATGTCGCGCAGGAACAGCTGGTCCTGCAGGTTCTTGGTGCCGGTGGACAGGATCACCTTGCCGCCCCACAGCATCGCCGGCACCAGGTAGGCGTAGGTCTTGCCGGTGCCGGTGCCGGCCTCGACGATGACCGAATCATTCTGCGCGATCGCGCCGGCGACGGCCTCGGCCATCTTGTGCTGCGATGCGCGCGGCCGGTAGCCGGGAATGGCCTGGGCCAGCGTGCCGGTATCGGCGAAGATGGTGGCAAGCTCGGCGCCGCGGCTGGCGGCGGCATCTGCCTGCACGGCATGGGCAGGCGGCGCGGCCTCGCTGGGGTCGCTGGCGTCGCTCGGGTCGCTCGGGTCGCTGTCCAGGGACAACTGGCGGGAATCGGGAAGATCGGACAAGGTGGGCAATGTTGTATGGGCTGCGGCAAGCCGGCAGCGATTGCCGGCCATCGCCGCGCCCGGGCGCGACGGCGCTCAGGCCGGCACGTCGGGTTCGAGCTGCAGCTGCAGCAGCGTGATGGCGTCCTTCAGCTTGAGCCGGCGCTTCTTCAGCCGGCGCAGCTGCAATTCGTCATGGACCGCATCGCCGGCCAGCCGGTCGATCAGGAAGTCGAGATCGCGGTGCTCGATCTGCAACTCCATGATGCGCCGTTCCAGGGTATTCAGGTTGCTGTCCATCTATGCCTCCGCTGCCATCACCCGGCTCAGAAGCCGAACGGACGCGGCGCCGACGCCGGGCCGCCCTGTTGCTGCTCCCTGGCCTTGGCGCGCCGCTCTTCCAGCGCCTTCTGGCGCTGCTCGAGGTCGCGCTGCTTGTCTTCGTATGCCTTCACGTTCTCCTGGCGCTGGCGGGCCTGTTCCGCGCCCTTCTGCTGCGCCTCGCGCATGCGGGCATCGAAGTCGGACTGCTTCTTTTCATAGGCCTGGGCGTTGGCGGCACGCTGCGGGGCCTCGGCCTGGCGCTGCGCGTCGCGCAGCTGCTGTTCCTGCTGCTTTTTCTCGTACGCCTCGCGGCTGGACTGCTCGCTGGCGGCGCGCTGCGGCTGGCTGGCCTCGAACTCGGCACGGCGCAAGGCCTGCTCGCGGTCGCGCTCGGCGGCGCGGTGGGCGCGCTCGGCCTCGCCCACTTCCAGCTCGCGCTTGCGCAGCACCTGCAGCTCCTCGCGCTGGATTTCCTTGGCGTTGTTGATGCAGTGGGTAACGAAGAACTTGCTGTAGCACTCGCGCTCGGCGGCGGCGAAACGGTAGTTGGTCCACGCGCGCGAATCGCCGATGGCCTTGCGCTCGGCGGCAAAGTCACGCGCGGCAGCGGGTGCGGCGCCGGCGGCGGGCGCCGAGGCCTGCGCCTGCGCCGCGCGCAGCGGCAGCAGCGCGGCACAGGCCGCCACGGCCACGGCGGCCAGGGCGCCGCGGCGGATCAGGATGAAATCGGGCACGTTGGCGAAGGTTGGCATGGCCGGGAGGGTGGCCTTGGCGGCGGCCGGGCGGGGCTTGACGATCATGTCCGGATTCTAGCATCCGGGCCGGAGCGCGGCCTGCCCCCGGCACGTGCGCACGTGCGGGCAACGCCTCCCGCGGCAGCCATGCCGCCGGCGCCGCCGGACCCCCGCGCGCTTGTGGCAAAATGCCCCGCTTTCGACTGACTGCGTCTCACGCTGCGTTCCACGATGTCCAACCTGCCCGCATCCGTCTCGCAAAAGATCGTCGCGCTCATCGCGGCCGAACTGTCCGTGCAGCCCCGCCAGGTGGCCGCGGCCGTGGCGCTGCTCGATGAAGGCGCCACCGTGCCCTTTATCGCCCGCTACCGCAAGGAAGTCACCGGCAACCTCGACGATACGCAGCTGCGCAACCTGGAAGAGCGCCTGCTGTACCTGCGCGACATGGAAGACCGCCGTGCCGCGATCCTGGCGTCGATCGAGGAACAAGGCAAGCTCACGCCCGAGCTGCAAGCCGCGATCGAAGCCGCGCAGACCAAGCAGGCGCTGGAAGACCTCTACCTGCCCTACAAGCCCAAGCGCCGCACCCGCGCGCAGATCGCGCGCGAATGCGGCCTGGAGCCGCTGGCGCTGGCCTTGCTGGCCGATCCCACGCTCGATCCGCAGGCCGAGGCGGCGAAGTACGTCAACGGCAACCCCACCGCCGACGGCGGCGTGCCCGACGTCAAGGCCGCGCTCGACGGCGCGCGCGACATCCTGTCGGAACAGTTCGGCGAAACCGCCGAACTGCTGGGCAAGCTGCGCGAGCACCTGTGGAACCACGGCGTGGTGGCGTCCTCGGTAATGGAAGGCAAGGAAACCGCGGAAGAAGAGAAATTCCGCGACTACTACAACTACAGCGAGACCCTGCGCACGGTGCCGTCGCATCGCGCGCTGGCGCTGTTCCGCGGCCGCAATGCCGGCGTGCTGATGGTCAAGCTGGGCCTGGGCGAAGAGCAGGACGCGCTGGTGCCGCATCCGTGCGAAGCCATGATCGCGCGCCATGTCGGCATCCAGCAGCTGGGCCGCCCGGCCGACAAGTGGCTGGGCGACGTGTGCCGCTGGTGCTGGCGCGTCAAGGTGCAGCCGCACCTGGAGACCGAGCTGCTGACGCAGCTGCGCGAAACCGCCGAGAGCGAGGCCATCAAGGTGTTCGGCCGCAACCTGCACGAACTGCTGCTGGCGGCGCCGGCCGGCCCCAAGGCGGTGATGGGCATCGACCCGGGCATCCGCACCGGCTGCAAGGTGGCCGTGGTCGACAGCACCGGCAAGCTGCTGGAAACCGCCACCATCTACCCGCACGAGCCGCGCCGCGACTGGAACGGCTCGCTCGCCGCGCTGGCGCGCCTGGCGAAGCAGCACAACGTGGCGCTGGTGTCGATCGGCAACGGCACCGCCAGCCGCGAGACCGACAAGCTGGTGCAGGACCTGATCAAGCAGATGCCCGAGCTCAAGCTGACCAAGATCGTGGTCAGCGAAGCCGGCGCCTCGGTCTACTCGGCGTCGGAACTGGCCGCCAAGGAATTCCCGGACCTGGATGTGTCGCTGCGCGGCGCGGTGTCGATTGCGCGCCGGCTGCAGGACCCGCTCGCCGAGCTGGTCAAGATCGATCCCAAGTCGATCGGCGTGGGCCAGTACCAGCACGATGTCAACCAGCGCGAACTGGCGCGCGCGCTCGACGCGGTGGTCGAGGACTGCGTCAACGCCGTGGGCGTCGACGTCAACACCGCCTCGGCGCCGCTGCTGGCGCGCGTGTCCGGCCTGAACTCGGTGCTGGCGCGCAATATCGTCGAGTTCCGCGACGCCAACGGCGCCTTCCCCAACCGCAATGCGCTGAAGCAGGTGCCGCGCCTGGGTGACAAGACCTTCGAGCAGGCCGCGGGCTTCCTGCGCATCAACGACGGCGACAATCCGCTGGACCGCTCGTCGGTGCACCCGGAGGCGTACCCGGTGGTGCAGCGCATCCTCGACCACGTGAAGAAGGGCCTGCGCGATGTGATGGGCAACCGCGAGGCGCTGCGCGGCCTCTCGCCCGAAAAATTCACCGACGAATCGTTCGGCCTGCCCACCGTGCGCGACATCCTGTCCGAACTGGAAAAGCCCGGCCGCGACCCGCGCCCCGAGTTCAAGACCGCGACCTTCCAGGAGGGTGTGGAGGACGTCAAGGACCTGCAGCCCGGCATGGTGCTCGAAGGCGTGGTCACCAACGTGGCGGCGTTCGGCGCGTTCGTCGATATCGGCGTGCACCAGGACGGCCTGGTCCATATCTCGGCGCTGTCGAACAAGTTCGTCAAGGACGCGCATGAAGTGGTCAAGGCCGGCCAGATCGTCAAGGTCAAGGTGATGGAGGTCGACGTCAAGCGCAACCGCATCGGCCTGTCGATGCGGCTCGATGACGAGCCCGGCCAGGCCGCGGCGCGTGCCGGTGGTAGCGGTGACCGCGGTGACCGGGGCGGCCAGCGCAACGGCGGCGGCAAGGGCTTCGGCGGCGGCCGCCGCGAGCCGGAGCCGGCCGGCGCGATGGCCGCGGCCTTCGCCAAGCTCAAGCGCTGATCGCGCCGGCCGGCGGCATGACGCCCCGCGCGGGACACCGTGCGGGGCGTTCTCTTTTCAGCCGCCGTGCGCGAGCCGCACCGCCAGCCCCGTGGCGGCGCCATCGGTGCGGTTGGCAAACGCCAGCTCCAGCCCATGCAGGCGCGCCACGCGCCGCGCGATGGAAATGCCCAGGCCGTGGCCCTGCTCGCGCTGCCCCTGGCCGCCGCGGAAGAAGCGGTCGCCCAGGCGCGCCAGCAGCTCCGGCGCAACGCCTGGGCCCTGGTCGCGCACGGTGATGCTGTCGGGCCGGAAATCGACCAGCACCAGCGCGCCCGGCGGGCTGTAGCGGATGGCGTTGTCGAGCAGGTTGCGCAGCAGCAGCGCCAGCAGGCCGGGGTCGCCCGCCACCGGCAACGGCGCCTGGCCCGGGGGCGGCCAGGCCAGTTCCACGTCGACCTGCTTCTGCTGCGCCAGCGCCAGGCAGTCGGACAGCGCCTGCTGTGCCACCGGCACCCAGTTGACCGGCTGGCGCGACGGCAGCGCGGCGGCGTCTTCGAGCCGGCTCAGCGTCAGCAGCTGCGACACCAGCCGGCCGATGCGGTCGATGCCGGCGGCGACATTGGCCCGCGCCAGCGCGCGCTCGTCGCGGTCGGGCGAGCGCTCGGCGATTTCCCACTGCGCCTTGAGCGCGGCCAGCGGCGTGCGCATCTCGTGCGCGGCATCGGCGGTCAGGCGCCGCTCGTGCTCGATCGAATCGGAAACGCGCGCCAGCAGCCGGTTCATCGCGTGCACCAGCGGCACCAGTTCGCCCGGCACGGCAGCGAGGCTGAGCGGACGGCGATCGTCCGCGGCGCGCGCTTCGATATCCGCGGACAGCGTGCGCACCGGCGCCATCGCGCGCCGCATGAAGCCGATCAGCAGGCCGATCAGCAGCGGCAGGCCCACCGCCCACGGCAACACCTGCGCGGCGATGTAGGACAGGATCAGCTCGTTGCGCTCGCCCAGTTGCTGGCCCACGCACACACGCCAGCCCGTGTCGGGATCGTCGAGGTAATAGAGCCGCCAGCGCTGCCGCTCGAGCGTGACGTCGGTAAAGCCCTTGACGCCCTCGGCGCGCGGCAGCTTGTCGCCGTCGGGATCGATATGCAGCGGCTTGCCGTCGGGCAGCCAGGCGGCGATGGCCAGGTCGCCCAGGCCGGCGTCGCCCAGGTCGCCCTCATCCAGCCGCGGCACGCGCGCGCGCGACATGCCGGCGGCGATGTCGACCAGCGGCACCACCGACTGCATCTGCAGCGCCATGCGCACCATGTCGGTGTCGTAGAGCTCGTTGATCTCGTGCCGCGCGCGCACATAGGTCATGCCGAGCGTCAGCAGCCATACCACCGGCGCGGCCACCAGCACCGCCAGCACCAGCCTGCGCTGCAGCGTCATGCGCAGTCCTCGGCCGCGCCCAGCGTGTAGCCGGCGCCGCGGAAGGTGCGCACGATCTTCGGATGGATCTTGCGGCGCAGGTGGTGGATGTGCACTTCGAGCGTGTTGCTCTCGATCCCGCCCTGCCAGTCATAGAGCTTGTCGCGCAGCACCTCGCGCGTCAGCAGACGGTTGGGGTGCGCCAGCAACAGTTCGAGCAGCATGGCTTCGCGGCTGGTCAGCTCGACCGGCCTGCCCTGCCAGTACGCCTGGCGCGCGGCCGGGTGGAAGTCCAGCGCGCCGTGGCGCCACACCGGCGCGGACATCCCCGCCGCGCGGCGCGTGACCGCGCGCAGCCGCGCGGCCAGTTCATCGAGCGCGACCGGCTTGACCAGGTAGTCGTCGGCACCGGCATCGAGTCCGCCGATGCGGCTGTCGACGGCGTCGCGCGCGGTCAGCACGATCACCGGGATGCGGCTGCCGCGCGCGCGCCAGCGCCCCAGCAGCGTCATGCCGTCCTCGCCGGGCAAGCCCAGGTCGAGCACCACGGCGTCGTAGTGGACCAGGCCGAGCGCATGGTCGGCGTCGGAGCCGCTGCGAAACCAGTCGACCGCGTAGTCGTGCAGCTGCAGGCCGCGCCGCAGGCCGTCGCCCAGCATCGGGTCGTCTTCAACAATCAGGAGTCTCATGCTCTGGAGTGGCCCGGAGATATCACGGCATGGTGCGCGCGCCGCTTAATGTGCCATTAAGGTTCGCGGATTATGCTCGGCTCACCTTTCAATTGCCTGCCCGTACAACGCGGCGCGCCTGGCCGGCGTGGACATGGCCTGGCCTGCCGCGCCGGTCCGTCGCCGGCCGCCGCATCAACGCTTCCACCAACGCCGCCACCTTCCTCCATGCAGCACCGTTCCGATCGCCTTGCCGCCGAGCCCGGGTTCCTTCCGGCCCGCGCCACCGCGCCATGGCCCGCCGCGCGCGTGGCCGGCGTTCCGGCGCTGACGCTGGCACTGGTCGTGATCGCCTTTGCGCTGCTGTGGTTCGGCACGCTCGGCATGCGCCACCTGCTGGGTCCCGACGAGGGCCGCTATGCCGAGATCGCCCGCGAGATGCTGCACAGCGGCGACTGGATCACGATCCGCTACGACGGCCTGAAGTACTTCGAGAAACCGCCGTTCCACATGTGGATGACGGCGGTCGCGTATGCGTTGTTCGGCATCGGCGACTGGCAGGCGCGGCTGTGCGTGGCGCTGGCGGGCGCAGCAGGGCTGGGGGTATCGATGCTGGCGGCGGCGCGCTGGTTCGGCGCGCGCGCCGGGCTGATGGCCGGGCTGGTGCTGGCCGGCGCGCCGATGTGGAACGTCGCGGCGCATTTCAACACGCTCGACATGACGCTGTCCGGCGCCATGGCCTGCGTGCTGGCCAGCCTGCTGCTGGCGCAGCATCCGGCGGCGACGCCCGCCGCGCGCCGCCGCTGGATGCTGGCGTGCTGGGCGGCCATGGGCGTGGCGGTGCTGACCAAGGGACTGGTTGGCGTAGCGCTGCCCGGGCTGGTGCTGGTGCTCTACACCGGCGCCACCCGCGACCTGTCGCTGTGGCGGCGCCTGCATGCGCCGGCCGGGATCGCGCTGATGCTGCTGGTGGCGGTGCCGTGGTACTGGCTGGTGGCGCAGCGCAATCCGGAATTCCTGCGTTTCTTCTTCATCCACGAGCACTGGCAGCGCTATACCTCGACCGTGCACGCGCGCACCGGCGCGCCGTGGTACTTCGTGCCGCTGCTGGCGGGGGGATTCCTGCCATGGCTGGGCCTGCTGCCGGGCATGGTGCGCGCGGTGACGCAGCGCGCCGGGGTGGCGCACGCAGCCGGCACGGGTCAGCCGTTCCAGCCCGCGCTGATGGCAGCGATATGGGCGGTGTCGATCTTCGCCTTCTTCAGCCTGTCGGGATCCAAGCTGCCGGGCTACATCGTGCCGATGTTCCCGGCGCTCGGCATCCTGGGCGGCGTGGCGCTGACGCAGATCCGTGAGCGGACCTGGAGCCGGCAATTGCGCGCCATGCTGGGGCTCGGCGCCATGGGCCTGCTGGCGAGCCCGCTGGTGGCCACGCTCGATGCCAACAACACGCCCAACGCGCTGTACCGCAACTATGCGGTCTGGGCAGCGCTGGCTTTCGCGCTGGTGACGGCAAGTGCCGCCGCGGCGTTGTGGCTGCTTCGGCGCCGCGGCCGCATGGCCAGTGTCACGGGCTATGCCTTCGGCATGCTGCTGGCCTTTTCCATCGCGCTGCTCGGCCACGAGGCCATCGGCCGCTCGGCTGCGGGCATCGACCTGGTCGTGCCGATCGCGCGCGTGCTGCGGCCCGGCATGCCGCTGTACGGCGTCGGCATGCTCGACCATACGCTGCCGTTCTACCTGCGCCATCCGCTCACCATGGTGGCGCAGGCCGACGAACTGGACTTCGGCGCCGCGCAGGAGCCGCAAAAATGGTTGCCCACCATCGACGCCTTCGTTGACGCCTGGCAGCATGGCCCGCGCGCCGTCGCGCTGCTGTCGCCGCAAGCGTTTGCCGGGCTGAGCGCGCGCGTGCCGATGCATGTGGTCGCACGCGACTGGCGCCGCGTCGCGGTGTCCAACTTTCCCTTGGCCGGCGAGCGCGAGGCGCGCCGGCTTGTTCCCGACTCCCCTGCCCTTCCCCCTGCCATTCCTTAACGCATGCCAGCCAAGAAAGTACTGATCCTCGGCGTCAACGGCTTCATCGGCCACCACCTGACGCGCCGCATCCTGGAAACCACGCCGTGGGAGGTCTACGGCATGGACATGAACACGGACCGCCTGGGCGACCTTGTCGACCACCCGCGCATGCACTTCTTCGAGGGCGACATCACCATCAACAGGGAGTGGATCGAGTACAACATCCGCAAGTGCGACGTGGTGCTGCCGCTGGTCGCCATCGCCACCCCCGCCACCTACGTGCGCCAGCCGCTGCGCGTGTTCGAGCTGGACTTCGAGGCCAACCTGCCGATCGTGCGCGCCGCGGTCAAGTACCGCAAGCACCTGGTGTTCCCGTCGACCTCCGAGGTCTACGGCATGTGCAGCGATGAAGAATTCGACCCCGAGGCCTCGCCGCTGGTCTACGGCCCGATCAACAAGCCGCGCTGGATCTACGCCTGCTCCAAGCAGCTGATGGACCGCGTGATCCACGCCTACGGCATGGAGCAGGGGCTGAACTACACGCTGTTCCGCCCCTTCAACTGGATCGGCGCGGGGCTGGACTCGATCTTCGAATCGAAGGAAGGCTCGTCGCGCGTGGTGACGCAGTTCCTCGGCCACATCGTGCGCGGCGAACCGATCAAGCTGGTCGACGGCGGCGCGCAGCAACGCGCCTTCGCCGACATCGCCGACGGCATCAGCGCGCTGATGCGCATCATCGAGAATCCGGGCGGCGTCGCCAGCGGCAAGATCTACAACATCGGCAACCCGGGCAATATCCACTCGGTGCGCGAGCTCGCCGAGATGATGCTGAAGATGGCCGCCGACTATCCGGAGTACGCGGACCAGGCCCGCAAGACGCAGATCGTCGAGACTTCGTCGGGCGACTTCTACGGCAAGGGCTACCAGGACGTGCAGCACCGCGTGCCGAAGATCGACAACACCATCGAAGAGCTGGGCTGGCGCCCCGAGATCAGCATGGAAGCGGCGCTGCGCCGCATCTTCGAGGCATACCGCGGGCATGTCGGCGATGCCCGCGTGCTGGTCAACCAGGGCTGAATGGTCGCGGCAAGAGCTCGCGGCCAAAGCAAAGCAAAACGGCGGTGCCTGGGCACCGCCGTCTTGCATCCGGGCAGGCTTAGCCCACCGAGACCTCGATCCGGCGCGGCCGCGCTTCATCGCGGCGCGGGATGGTCAGCTTCAGCACGCCGTCCTGCAGGTTGGCCTGGATGCCGGACGCGTCGAGATCCGGGCTCAGCGTAAAGGTGCGCGCGTAGCGCGGCTGCCGCACCTCGGCATGCTGCACGCGCAGGCCGGCCGGCATCGGCAGCACCGCCTCGCCCTCGATGCGCAGGTTGCTGTCGTGGACGTTGACTTCCAGCTTGTCGCGCGGCACCCCCGGCAGATCCGCCCACAGCGTGACGCCGGCGGCGGTCTCGAAGATATCGACGGCCGGCATCAGCGTCATGGCCGGCGCCTCGTCGCGGCGCTGCGCCACGGCGCCGCCCTGCCCGCCCGCACTGTCCTGGTCGCGCTGGATGACTTGATTCGAATCGGTCATGGCAATCTCCTCACATTAGCTGACGGTGATGGCACGCGGGCGCGACGCCTCGCGCTTGCCGATGCTGATCGACAGGCAACCGTTGGCGTAGCGGGCCTGCACCTTGTCGGGATCGGCTGCCTGCGGCAACTCGATCACACGGCGGAAACTGCCCGCGAAGCGCTCCTGCGCGTAGGGCCGCGCGTCGGCGTCGCCCTCGGGCTGTGCCGCGGCGCGCTCGCCGCTGATGGTCAGCAGGCCCTTGTCGACCGACACCTCGAACTGCTCCGCCTTCAGGCCCGGGGCAAACACCACGATCTCGATCGAGTCGTCGGTGGTGCCGATATTGAGCGGCGGAAACGCACCAAAACGCCCGGAGCGCAGGCTGGACGGAAAGCCGCCGAACAGGCTGGCCATCTGCCGTTGCATCCGGTCGAATTCACTGAACAGATCAGTCCCGAAAATGAAATCACTCATGGTTGGATCCTCCTTCTGTGCAGCGGGGAGGCGCACGGACGCCGGAGTTCCCCGGCCACCGGTGGCGCCGGCTGGCGGGGAAGCCACAGCGCGTTGCTGCAGCGGCTGGGCAATCCTTAATTAGTGACCGGCCCGGAGGATTTCAAGAGGGTGATGGCGCGGTGCCAGGGCGGTTGTGCCAGCGCCCGGATGCGCGCCTCAGGCGCCGGCGCGATCGAAGCCGGCCTTGCGCGCCAGCACGATGGCCTGCCCGCGGTTTTCCACTTCCAGCTTGGCGAAGATGCTGGTGATGTGGTTGCGCACGGTCTTCTCGCACAGGTCCAGGTGTGCGGCGATCTGCGCGTTGTCGCGCCCCTGCGCGATCAGCTCGACGATATCGCGCTCGCGGCGCGTCAGCGCGCTGAACGCAGGGGAGCGCGCCGGCTGCGCCGACGGCAGGAACGCGCGCACTTCTTCCAGCCAGCGGCGCCACGCGGGCTCGGTCTCCAGCAGCAGGTGATTGCCGCTCTCCAGCGGCACGAAGCGCGCGCCCGGAATCTGGCTGGCGATCAGGCGCCCTTCATCGAACGGCACGCGCGCATCGCGCACCGCGTGCAGCACCAGCGTCGGGCACGCTACGCGCGGCAGCAGCGCCACCACATCGATGTCGTTGAACACACGCATGAAGCGCGCGGCATTCAGCGGCGAGGTCGAGACCCGCTCCAGTTCGTTGAACCAGGCATGCTGCTCGGCGGTACCGCCGGGGATGAACTGGGTGGTGAAAAACTGGCGGAAGGCGGGGTTCTCCTGGCCCCAGCCGAGCTCGGCCAGCTTGTTCATCAGCTCGGCTTCCTCCAGCAGGCGCTGGCTGAGATGGTCGCGCTTGAGGCGCCCGCGCGCATAGCCGCCGTGCAGCACGAGGTGGCTGACGCGCTGCGGATGCGCGACCGCGTAGGCCACGGCGATCGATGCGCCCTGCGAGATACCCAGCAGCGGGAAATGATCCACGCCGGTGGCGTCGACGATGGTTTCGAGATCGCGCAGCCAGGCCTCGAAGGACAGGTCCTCGATATCGCGGTCGGAGAGCCCGCAACCGCGCTCGTCATAGCGGATCAGCGTATGGGTGTCGGACAGCGCCGTGATCATGTGGCTCCACACCGGGCTGCCGACGTCGAACTCCAGGTGGCTCATCCAGTTGGCCGCCTTGACCAGCGGCGCGCCGCTGCCGGTGATGGCATAGGCCAGCCGCACGCCATCGCGGCTGGTGCACAGGCGGATCTGCTGCTTGAACATCGGCATGTCGGGGCCGCGCGGGCGGAAACTGCCGCTCGGCAGCCGCGGGCCGCGGCCGCCATGCGGGCGCGCCGCGTGACTTCCCTAGCTTAGGCAAAGGACGGGCGGCGCAAAAGCGCCGCCGCGGGTTCAGGACAGGCATTCCCCGCTGCCGCGCGCATCGCTGCGCGCGCCGTCGGTATAGGGGTTGCGCGCCCCGGCGCGCGCGCCCTCGGTGAAGACATCGAAGCGGCCCACGCGCGCACCATCGGTATAGGGGTCCGGCTTGCGCATCCCGTCCTGGCCCGCTTCAAAGCCGCGCACGCGGCACACGGAAAGATTGCCGCGCGCCACCACCGGCAGCAGCGCGCTCTCCGCGGCCGGACTGCGCGCCCCCTCGGTAAAAGCGTCGCGCTGGGCGGTGTGGCGCGGCACGGCAGCGGCCAGGGCTTCGCCATAGGCGCCGGCCTGGGCCGCCTGGCTGAAGCCGGCGGCGAGTGCGGCAGCGGCAACGAGGGTGTGGGCAAGATTCCTGTGCATTGCAATCTCCAACTGCGGCGGCCGGCGGCAACTCTGCCCCGGCAATGCCGTCATTCAGGCGATCGACGATGAAACGGCGCGGCTGCACGGGATCGCCCGTGCCGTGCAAGCCATTGCCTGGCGCCGGCCGCCTGCCATCCCATCAGGGCAGCGGCGTGGCGCCGGACTCCGGGATCCGGGGTGTGCTGGGGCAGTCTGGATGCCGCCACGCCGATGAGGGAACTGCCGCAAGGCGCGGGGCGAGACAAGCTGAGGAACGTATTGTCGGAGGCGGGCAGGCTCGCCGCATGAGGCCACGGTCCCGGGTCGGGCCGCCAGGGGGCCGTTTTCCGGGACCTGTGCCCCGCTGCCGGGCTTCACGGCCCAAAGCGTTGAACCAAAGAAAAGCCCCCGGCGCGCCTGGCGGCGCGGGCCCGGGGGCTGGCGGAGCGGGTGGCGGGCGCGGGCCCGCGCGCGCTCAGATTTCGACCTTGGTGCCCAGTTCGACGACCCGGTTGGCCGGAATCTGGAAGAAGTCGGACGGCTTGGCGCCGTTCTGGTGCATCCACGCGAACAGGCTTTCGCGCCACATCGGCATGCCCGGCAGCTTGGACGGGATCACCGATTCGCGGGCGATGAAGAACGAGGTCTCCATCAGCTCGAAATGCATGTCGAGCTTGCGATCGGCCAGGTCCAGCACCTTCTGCACGTCGGGCGTTTCCTTGAAGCCGTACTCGGACTTCAGGATAAACACGCCGCCGCCCAGGTCCTTGCAGCTCAGGCGCTGGTCGTCGTCGACGTAGGGGACGTCGCGCGTGATGAAGTTCAGGAACACCACGCGCTCATGCAGCACGCGGTTGTGCTTCAGGTTGTGCAGCAGCGAGACCGGCACCGAATCGGTGTTGCCGGTCAGGAACACCGCGGTGCCTTCGACGCGGTGCGGCGGGTGCGCCAGCAGGCCGGCGATGAACGGCTCCAGGGGGATGCCGTCTTCCAGGCTGCGCGCGCGCAGCAGCTTGCGGCCGCTGTACCACGTCATCAGCAGGAAGAACGCACTGCTGCCCAGCAGCAGCGGGAACCAGCCGCCTTCGGCGACCTTGAGCAGGTTCGCCGCGAAGAACGACAAATCCACCACCAGGAAGGCCGCGCCCAGCACCGCGACCAGCGCGGGGTTCCATTTCCAGACATTGCGCATGCACACCGTCGCCAGGATGGTGGTGATGACCATGGTGGTGGTCACCGCGATGCCATAGGCAGCCGCCAGGTTCTCGGACTTCTTGAACGAGATCACGACGGCGAACACCAGCGCCAGCAGCATCCAGTTCACCACCGGCAGGTAGATCTGGCCAATCTCGGCCGCCGAGGTATAGCGCACCCGCATGCGCGGCAGGAAACCCAGCTGGATCGCCTGGCTGGTCAGCGAGTACGCGCCCGAGATGACCGCCTGCGAGGCGATCACGGTGGCGCAGGTTGCCAGCAGCACCATCGGGATCAGCAGCAGTTCCGGCACCATCAGGTAGAACGGGTTCTCGGTGCCGGCCGGGTTGTTCAGCAGCATCGCGCCCTGGCCGAAGTAGTTCAGCATCAGGCACGGCATCACCAGGATGAACCAGCCGATGCGGATCGGGCGCGCGCCGAAGTGGCCCATGTCGACATACAGGGCCTCGGCCCCGGTCAGCACCAGGAACACCGAGCCGAGCACGATAAACGCCTGCAGCGCGTGCTCGACCAGGAAGATGATGCCGTAGTAGGGATTCACCGCCTTCAGGATTTCCGGCGCCTGCACCAGGTTGTAGATGCCCAATGCGCCCAGCGCCAGGAACCACGCCGTCATCACCGGCCCGAACAGCTTGCCCACCGCCGCGGTGCCGTGGCGCTGGATCAGAAACAGCGCCGCCAGGATCACCAGCGTGATCGGTATCACAAAATGCGACAGCTGCGGCGCGGCGATCTCCAGCCCCTCCACCGCCGACAGCACCGAGATCGCCGGCGTGATCACCGCGTCGCCGTAGAACATGCAGGCACCGAAGATGCCCAGCATCATCAGCACGCGGGCCTTGCCGGAGCGCTGCGCCACGGTGCGCAGCACCAGCGCCATCAGCGCCAGCACCCCGCCTTCGCCGTCGTTGTCGGCCCGCATCACGAACACCACGTACTTGATCGAGACCACGATGATCATGGCCCAGAACAGCATGGAGATCACGCCCAGCACGGCGTCCGTGCTGAAGGCGATGCCGTGCTCCTTGCTGAAGCATTCCTTGAGGGCGTAGAGCGGGCTGGTGCCGATGTCGCCGAAGACGACGCCTACCGCGCCGAGCACCAGCGCGCGCGTGCTGGGGCTCTCGACAAAATAGTGGCTGGTTGTGGATTGGGTCATGAAGTTGGGTCTGCTCGCGCGGAGCGCCGGCAGGTTTGTTGGCTCTGCCGCGGCCTGGCCCGATCCGGCGCTACGGCTTGCTGCGCCCGGTTCCGGTGCTGGTTGCGGTGCTTATTGCATTGCACAAACGGGCGCAATTCTAGTTGAACTGTCGACTATCGACCACTGCGGCAAAAAGGGATGCCGCTTTCGTGACTTCGCAAGAATGGGAGGGAAGTGGCGGATGGTCAAGCCCCGGCGGAGCAAAACAGCGATACCTTGCGCCCGCAAGTGCCGTTGCGGCAGGGCAACAATAGTGCTTTATATCTCACTTTGTGGAGTCAGACACCCAGGTAGCGGTCCAGCGCTTCCGGCTTGCCGGCGAGATCCGATGCAGGGCCGGACAGCACCACCCGGCCCTTTTCCAGCACCACCGCACGGTCGGCGTGCGCCAGCACCGAGCGGAAATTGCGGTCGACCACCACCGAGGCGATGCCGGTGCTCCGCACGGTGGCAATGACGGCCCAGATCTCGCGCACGATGCGCGGCGCCAGTCCTTCCGTGGCCTCGTCCAGCACCAGGCAGTCGGGATTGGTCATCAGCGCGCGGCCGATCGACAGCATCTGCTGCTCGCCGCCGGACAGCTGCTGGCCGCCATGGGACAGGCGTTCCTTCAGGCGCGGGAACAGGTCTAGCACGCGCGCCTCGTCCCAGTCGTTGCGGCCATTGCAGCCCTTGCGCGCAGCCATCAGCAGGTTCTCGCGCACCGACAGGCTGGGGAAGATGCCGCGCCCCTCCGGCACGTAGGCCACGCCGAGGCGCGCCACCTCGAACGGCTGCGCGCGCGACACATCGCGGCCGGCCACCAGGATGCGGCCCTGGCGCTGGCGCACGTGGCCCAGCAGCGTGCGCAACAGCGTGCTCTTGCCCATGCCGTTGCGACCCAGCAGCCCGACCGTCTCGCCCGCGCCGACGGTGAAGTCGATGTCGCGCAGCACGTGGCTCGAGCCGTACCAGGCGTTGATGCCGGTGGCCTCGATCATCGGCGCGGCCGGGGCCGCCGCGGGGTTCGGCAGGTTCATGCGGCCTCGTCCTCTTCCTCGCCCAGGTAGGCAACCTGGACTTCATGGTTGGTGCGGATCGCCTCGGGACTGCCGGTGGCGATCACGGCGCCGTTGACCATCACGGTGATGCGGTCGGCGACCGAGAACACCGCGTCCATGTCGTGCTCCACCAGCAGGATGGCGTGGCCTTCGCGCAGGCCGCGCAGCAGTGCCAGCATCCGTGCCGACTCTTCCGCGCCCATGCCCGCCAGCGGCTCGTCCAGCAGCAGCGCGACCGGCTGCGTGGCCAGGCACATCGCCACTTCCAGCTGGCGCTTCTGCCCGTGCGCGAGGTCGCTGGCGCGCCGCTCCGCCAGGTGCTCCAGCCCGGCGCGCTCCATGGCCTCGTCGGCCAGCGTCGCGGCAGTGCGGCAGCCCTGGGCGCTTTCCCACAGCCGCCAGGCGCGCTGCGCGCGCGACTGCGCCGCCAGCCGGCAGTTCTCGCGCACCGTCAGCGGCAGGAAGATGTTGTTGCGCTGGTAGCTGCGCCCCACCCCATGGCGCGCCAGCCGCGGCTGCGACCAGCCGGTCACGTCCTCGCCCTTCAGGCGCAGGCGGCCGGAGGACGGCGGCAATTCGCCGGACAGCATATTGATCAGGGTCGACTTGCCGGCGCCATTGGTGCCGATCACGGCGTGGATCTCGTGCAGCGCCAGCGTCAGGTCGACGCCCGCCACCGCGGTCAGGCCGCCGAAGCGCCGGGTCAGCTGCTGCGCTTCGAGGATGGTGGTGGCGGGCGTGCTCATGCGGCCTCCGTATGGCTGCGCGGCTCCGCAGGGGCTTCGCCGGTGCCGGAGCCCGCATCGCCATTGCGGCGCCGACGGCGCCCGTGCCGCAGCACCGATGGCAGGCTGACCAGCCCGCGCGGCAGCAGCGCCACCGCGACAATGATGAAGCCGCCCATCAGCAGCTGCCAGTGCTTGGTCAGGGTACTGAACCACTCGGCCAGCAGCACGAACGAGAACGCGCCCAGCACCGCGCCGGCCAGGCTGCCGACACCGCCCAGGATCACCATCAGCATGGCGTTGCCCGACTGGTGCCACGACGCGATTTCCGGATTGACGAAGCCGAACTGGATCGCATAGAGAAACCCCGCCAGTCCCGCCAGCAGCCCGCCCGCGACAAAGGCGCCCAGCTGGTAGCGGTAGGTGGCATAGCCGGCCGCGCGCATGCGTTGCTCGTTATGGCGGATGCCGACCAGCGCGTGGCCGAAGCGCGAGCGCAGCACCAGCATCAGCACCGCCACGGTCGCCACCAGCCCCAGCCACACCAGCCAGTAGAAGTGCATGGGGTCGTTCACCGTCAGCAGGCGCTCGCCCGGCACGGGAAATTCCGGACGGAAGTAGATATAGGTGCCATCGCTGCCGCCCGCGACCTTGGTGTCGTGGAACACGAAGTACACCATCTGCGCGAACGCCAGCGTCACCATGATGAAATACACTCCGCGCGTGCGCAGCACCAGCGCGCCCACCACCAGCGCCAGCGCGGCCGACGCCGCCAGCGCGGCGGCCAGCAGGACCCAGCCGTTGCCGGGGCCGCTCTGCGGCGCCAGCATCGCGGTGGCGTAGGCCGCCATGGCGAAATAAGCGGCATGGCCCAGGCTGACCAGCCCGGTGTAGCCGATCAGCAGCTGCAGCGACAGCGCGAAGATCGCCATGATCATCACCTTGCTGAGCAGCTCGATATAGAACTTGTGGCTGTCCGCGGTCAGCAGCAGCGGCAGCCCGGCCAGCACCGCAAAGGCCACCACCCAGCCCAGCGCGGTGGCGAGCGTGGCGTTGCGCGCAGCGTGCCGGCGCGCCGGCAATGTCGTCGGATTCATGTCATCCCGCCTTGAACAGCCCCTGCGGCTTCCACAGCAGGATCACCGCCATCAACAGGTAGATCAGCACGCCGGCCGCCTCCTGCCAGAACACCTTGCCGAAGGTATCGACAAAACCCAGCAGCAGCGACGCCACCAGCGCGCCCTTGACCGAGCCGATGCCGCCGATCACCACCACCACGAAGCACACGATCAGCACCTGCGCGCCCATGCCCGGATACACCGACGACACCGGCGCGGCGATCATGCCGGCCAGCACCGCCAGCGCCACCCCCAGCGCAAACACGAAGCGGTACAGCACCGTGATATTGATGCCCAGCGACTGCACCATCTCGCGGTTGGTCGCGCCGGCACGGATCATCATGCCCAGGCGCGTGCGGCGGATCACGTAGTACATCGCCAGCGCCACCACCAGGCAGATGGCGGAGATGAACAGCCGGTACACCGGGTAGGTCATGTCGTTGCCGATCGGCAGCGCGCCGTCGAGCAACGCCGGCACCTGCACGCCGTGCACGTCATCGCCGACCAGGATGCTGCGCAGCTCTTCGAATACCAGGATCAGGCCGTAGGTCATCAGCACCTGCTGCAGGTGGTCGCGCTCGTACAGGTAGCTGAAGAAGGCCCACTCCAGCACATAGCCGAACGCCACCGCCAGCACGATGCCCAGCGGAATCGCAATGAACAGGTTGCCGGTCAGGCCGGCCAGCGTGAAGGCGAGGTAGGCGCCCAGCATGTAGAAGCTGCCATGAGCCAGGTTGATCACGCCCATGATGCCGAAGATCAGCGTCAGGCCGCTGGCAACCAGGAACAGCAGCAGGCCGTACTGGACGCTGTTCAGGCATTGGATGAGGAAGGAGACGATGTCCATGCGGGCACTTCTGCAAACTACGACAGGATGACGACGGTTTTGGGATGCACCAAAGCCGCCCGAACTTGCCTCAGCAAGGTGTTCTCCCTCTCCCCGCATGGGGAGAGGGTCGGGGTGAGGGGTGGTTTAGCAAGGAGCCACGCCAAGCGGGGCCAATGGTTTTGAAACTGCGGCCCTCAGCCTTTGACCCGCCTGCCCTCACCCCCGGCCCCTCTCCCGCAGGCGGGAGAGGGGAGCAAACAAGCGGGAACGATAAGTCCTTACAACCTGCACCCGCGCGCCGGATCGGCCAGCGCCTTCACCGCCACCGCGCTGACCTTGTTCTCGCGCCCGTCCACCTTGCGCAGATAAAAGTCCTGCACCGGGTTGTGCGCCTTCGACAGCGTGAAGGCCCCGCGCGGGCTGTCGATCCTGGCGCCGCCCATGGCCTTGTACAGGTCGGCCTTGCGCGTCATGTCGCCCTTCACCGCGGCCGCACCGGCCGCCAGCAGCTGGGCGGCATCGTAGCCTTGCACCGCGTACACGTCGGGCTGCAGCTTGTAGGTCTTGGCGTAGTCCAGGCGGAAGTTCTTGTCGCGCGGGTTGGTCAGGCCGTCGGCGTAATGCAGCGTGGTTTCCAGGCCCTGCGCGGCGTTGCCCTGCGCCTCGAGCGTGCCGTCGGTCAGGAAGCCCGAACCATACAGCGGGATCTTGTCCTTCAGCCCGGCCGCGGCCCAGTCCTTGACGAACTTGACCGCGCCGCCGCCGGCAAAGAACACGAACACGGCATCGGGCTTGAGCGACGCCACTTCCGTGATCAGCGCCTGGAACTCGACATTGGGGAACGGCAGGCTCAGCTCCTTCACCACCTTGCCGCCCTTGGCCTCGAACGCCTCCTTGAAGCCCTTGACCGACTGCTCGCCGGCGGCGTATTTCCAGGTCAGCGTCACCACCTTCTTCAGGCCGCGCTCGCCCAGCACCTGGCCCATGGCATAGCCCGGCTGCCAGTTCGAGAACGAGGTGCGGAAGATGTTGGGCCCGCACAGCGGCCCGGTGGCCTCGTCGACGCCGGCATTGGGAATGATCAGCAGCGTGTTGTTTTCCTTGGCCACCTTGACGATGCCCATCTGCACGCCGGAATGCACCGTGCCGACCACCACGTCGACCTGGTCGCGCTTGACCAGCTTGGTGGCGTTCTCCGGCGCCTTGGCCGGATCGGATTCGTCGTCGACCTTGAAGTATTCGATCTCGCGCCCGCCCAGCTTGCCGCCCTGCTGCTGCACGTACATGCGGAAGCCGTTCTCGATGGCGTTGCCCAGCGCGGCGTAGGTGCCGGTGTACGGCAGCATGAAGCCGATCTTGATCTTGCCGCCGGCGGGGGCGCCGGCCGCGGGGGCCGCGGGCTGCGCGGCAGCGCCGGCCATGGCAAAGACGGCGGCGGCGGCAAGGCAGGCAGGCGCGAGCCTGCGCGATGGGAAGCGACGCATGGTGTCTCCTGGTGGTCAAGCCGGTTGGCTCGCTGGACCGTTGCCGGTCACCCCTGCCCTTGCCATGGGCCGCCGGCGCATCCGGCACCGGGAACCCCTGCGCAATCGGCGGGAAGCCGAATTATTTTAGGTTTGAAGTATATGCGTTTATATGCCGAACCGCCGCCAGCGTCAACGGATCTTTTTGGTCGCGATGGGGCGCATGTCCGCATCGCGCGAGTTTAAGCAAGGTGGTCTGGGGGGCATATCGATGGATACCCTCGATCTGCGCCATGGTGCCGTACTCGTCGTCCTCGCCCTGCACCGCCAGCACCGGGCATTGGATGCCGGACAGCAGCGGCCGCAGGTCCCAGCGGCGGAATTCCGGATCGAGCCAGATATCGTTCCAGCCCCAGAAGGCGGAATCGACATCTGCGTGGTGGCGCGCCAGCCGCTCGCGCAGGTCGGTTTCGAGATAGGCCTGGCGCGTCGCCGCGATGCTGCGCACCGACAGGTCTTCGACCACGATATGCGGCGCCAGCACGGTGATGCCCGCCACGGCGCGCGGAAAGCTGGCGGCGTGGATCAGCGCGATCGAACCGCCATCGCTGTGGCCGAGCAGCCAGGGTATGCCGCGCGCGCGGCCGGGTCCGATCTCGAGCGCATCGAACAGCGCGGGCAGCGCCTCGCGCGCCTGCCGGTGCATGAAATCGGGGCGCCACTTCTCGTCGTGCGGCCGCGGCGTGGAGCGGCCGTAGCCGTAGCGGGAAAACACCAGCCCGCGGTAATCGCCGGCCTCGCAGAAGGCCAGCGGAAAGTCGCGCCACATGCTGACCGAGCCGAGGCCCTCGTGCAGGAACACCACCAGCGGACGCTGCGCGCGCTCGGGGCGCAGCCACTGGTATTCGATCTGGATGCGGCGGTTGTCGAACGGGATCTCGACCAGGCTGCTGGGCATGGACACCTTGTCTGGTTGCATCGTTTCAGGAAGCGCGATTCAGCCGCGCGCGGCCTGCTCGCGCTGGCGCAGCCGGAAGCGCTGGATCTTGCCGGTCGCGGTCTTGGGCAATTCCGGCACGCATTCGATCCGGCGCGGGTACTTGTACGGCGCCAGGCGCGACTTGACAAAGGCCTGCAGTTCCGCCGCCATGCCGTCATGCCATTGCTGGCCCGGGCGCAGCACCACGAACGCCTTGGGCTTGACCAGTTCGTCGGCATCGGTCACGCCGATCACCGCGGCTTCGAGCACGGCCGGATGCTGTGCCAGCGCGGCCTCGACCTCGAACGGCGAGACGTAGATGCCGCCGACCTTGAGCATGTCGTCGCTGCGGCCGGCGTAGGTGTAGTAGCCGTCCGCATCGCGCAGGTACTTGTCGCCGCTGCGGGTCCAGGCGCCGACAAAGGTCTCGCGGCTCTTGTCGCGGTTGCACCAGTACATCAGCGCGGCGCTCGGGCCGCGGATGTAGAGGTCGCCGATCTCGCCATCCGCGCACGGCTCGCCCTGCTCGTCGAGCAGCTTGAGTTCATAGCCCGGCACCGGCACGCCGGTGGTGCCGTAGCGCACCGCGCCCGGCCGGTTCGACAGGAAGATATGCAGCATTTCGGTGGAGCCGATGCCGTCGAGGATGTCGCAGCCGAAATGCGCCAGGAAGCGTTCGCCGATATCGCGCGGCAGCGCCTCCCCGGCCGAGGTGCACACGCGCAGGGCCACCTGCGCGCGCGCCGGCAGGTCGGGCGCCGCCAGCATGCCGGCGAACAGCGTCGGCACGCCGCAGAATACCGTCGGCTTGTGCTCGCACAGGCGTTTGAACACTGCCGCCGGCGTGGGCCGCTCGGCCATCAGCACGGTGGTGGCGCCGACCGACATCGGGAAGGTCAGCGCGTTGCCCAGCCCGTAGGCAAAGAACAGCTTGGCGGCGGAGAACACCACGTCGTCCTCGCGCATGCCCAGCACTTGGCGGGCATAGAGGTCGGCGGTATGGAACAGGTTGGCGTGGGTATGCACGGTGCCCTTGGGCCGGCCGGTGGAGCCCGACGAGTACAGCCAGAACGCCATGTCGTCGGGTCCGGTGCTGGCAGTCGGCGCCGGTGTGCGCGTGCGCGCCAGCATCGCGCCGACGCTGCACGACGGCGCGGCGCCGGGGTGCGGCGCGGCCTGGATCACGGTCGGGGCCAGCCCGCTCTGGGCGATCGCGGCCTGCATCACCGGCAGCAGCGGCTCGGACACCACCACCGCGCGCGCGCCGCTGTGGCCCAGCATGTAGGCGTAGTCGTCCGCCGTCAGCAGGGTATTGACCGCCACCGGCACCACGCCCGCCAGCAGGCAGCCGAGAAATACCACCGGAAAATCGACGGTGTCGAGCGCGCATACCAGCACGCGCTCTTCCTGGCGCAAGCCGGCCGCGCGCAGCGCGCCGGCAAAGCGGCGGGCCCGGTCATCGAGTTCGGCGTAGGTCAGCGCGGTGGTGTCGTCGCGGTATGCGGTCTTGCCGCCACGGCCTGCCGCGAGGTTGCGCGACAACAGGTCCTCGGCGGCGTTATAGCGTAACGGCAAGCGTGACGGCAGCGCCGCAATGGCACCAACGGTGCCGTCGGCAGCCGCGGCAGGGTTCGGGGGCGTCATGTCTGCACTCCTTGGGGTCGCGCGCCGCGGCCTGCCGTTGGGCGGCAGGCGCGCGCCGGCGCCAGGCCAGTCGCTGTTATCGGCACCGGCCAAGTTGCAACCGGAACCCGCTTGTTGATGCATTTTATTTCACATCAACTATTATGCAACCAAGGGAATGCACTATAGGACAGGGTTCGCCGGGCCAGCCGCCTCCGGCACCACTTGGCGCAACCCCGCTGAACGTATAATGCGCCCCTGATTTCTTTGGCCGCACCCAACCCGACCGACACCATGCGCCGCGATTCCGCACCGCTGCCCGCCGCCAGCGCCGCCGAGGCCGACCCGTCCGCCGCGCCTGCACCGGGCGCTGCCAACGCCGAACGCGACCCCTACCTGACGCGGCTGGGCGAGCGCATCCGCTCGCTGCGCGCCTCGCGCGGCATGTCGCGCAAGGACCTGGCGCGCGGCGCGGCTGTCTCCGAACGCTATCTCGCCAACCTGGAGACCGGCACCGGCAATGCCTCGGTGCTGCTGCTGCGGCAGGTGGCGCGCGCCCTCGATGTGCCGCTGCCGGTGGTGCTGGCCGAGGTGGACACGCTCAACGGCCAGCAGGCGTCCGAGTTCGCGCAGATGGTGCAATGGCTGGCACAACTGCCGGCCGGCGACCTGGCGCGCGTGCGCGAGGCCTGCCGCCATGCGCTGGCGCCGTCGGAATCCGGCGATGCGCGCCACCGCCGCATCGCGCTGATCGGCCTGCGCGGCGCCGGCAAATCGACGCTGGGACGCGCGCTCGCGGCCGTGCGCGACGTGCCTTTCGTCGAACTGAATGCCGTGATCGAGCAGGAAGCCGGCGCCAGCCTGTCCGAGATCCATTCGCTGTACGGGCAGGCCGCCTATCGCCGCTATGAAATGCGCGCGCTGGAACGGACCCTGCGCGAACACGACCGCATGGTGCTCGCCACCCCCGGCAGCCTGGTCTCGGAGCCGGCCACCTTCAACCTGCTGCTGGCGCAGTGCTACACCATCTGGGTGCGGACCTCGCCGGAAGAGCACATGGCGCGCGTGGTCGCCCAGGGCGACATGCGGCCGATGGAAGGCAACCGCGAGGCCATGGCCGACCTGCGCCGCATCCTGCAGGCGCGCGCGCCGCTGTACGACCGCGCCGACCTGTCGATCGACACCAGCGGCCAGGACGCCGCCACCTCGCTGCAGCAACTGCGCGCCCGCTTGCAGGCCGCCGGCGCCTGAGCCGGCGCCGGCGGCGCCGACAAAGACGTTGCGCCGCCCGTCTCCATGCACTATATTTCATCAAAAGCCGCAAGGCACGATAGTGCACTCAGGAGACAGCCATGTCCACGCCGGCAATCGCCCCGCACCCCGGCCCCGCAGACACGCCCGCGCCGGTCACGTTCGAGCGCCATCCCGACCAGTACCGCCACTGGAAGCTGAGCTTCAACGGCCCCATCGCCACGCTGGCGATGGATGTCGATGAAGAAGGCGGCCTGCGTCCAGGGTATGCGCTCAAGCTCAACTCCTATGACCTCGGCGTCGACATCGAACTGCACGACGCGCTGCAGCGCATCCGCTTCGAGCACCCGGAAGTCCGCACCGTGGTGCTCACCAGCGCGCGCGAGCGCATCTTCTGCTCGGGCGCCAATATCTTCATGCTGGGCCAGTCCTCGCATGCGTGGAAGGTCAACTTCTGCAAGTTCACCAACGAAACCCGCAATGCCATCGAGGACGCCAGCCGGCACTCCGGGCTGAAGTTCATCGCCGCCTGCAACGGCACCACCGCCGGCGGCGGCTACGAGCTGGCGCTGGCGTGCGACGAGATCGTGCTGGTCGACGACCGCTCGTCCGCGGTGAGCCTGCCCGAGGTGCCGCTGCTGGGCGTGCTGCCCGGCACCGGTGGCCTCACCCGCGTGACCGACAAGCGCCATGTGCGCCGCGACCACGCCGACATCTTCTGCACCACCACCGAAGGCGTGCGCGGCCAGCGCGCCAGGGACTGGAAGCTGGTCGACGAGGTGGTCAAGCCGGCGCGCTTTGCCGAATACGTGGCCGAGCGCGCCGCCGCGCTGGCGGCCACCAGCGACCGTCCGCAAGGCCACCACGGCATCACGCTGACGCCGCTGTCGCGCACCGTCGAGCCCGACGGCTATCGCTACGAGACCGTGCGCGTGCATGTCGACGCCGCCGCGCGCAAGGCCACGCTGACCGTGTTCGGGCCGGACAAGCACCAGCCCGGAGATCTTGCCGGCGTGGTCGCCGCGGGCGCGCAGTGGTGGCCGCTGAAGATGGCGCGCGAGCTCGACGACGCGATCCTGACGCTGCGCACCAACCATCTCGACCTCGGCATCTGGGTGCTGAAGACCGATGGCGACCCGGCCGCGGTGCTGGCGGCCGATAAGCTGCTGCAGGCGCACGCCGGCCACTGGTTCGTGCGCGAGACCATCGGCATGCTGCGCCGCACGCTGGCGCGGCTGGACGTGTCGTCGCGCAGCCTGATCGCGCTGATCGAGCCCGATTCCTGCTTTGCCGGCACGCTGCTGGAACTGGCGCTGGCCGCCGACCGCAGCTACATGCTGCACCTGCCCGACGCGCCCGACGATGCGCCGCGCGTGTTCGTCTCGCCGCTCAACTTCGGCCACTACCCCATGCCCAACGGCCAGACCCGGCTGGCCGCGCGCTTCTACGGCGACGAGGCCGCGCTGGGCCCGGTGCGCGACCATATCGGCGCGCCGCTGGACGCCCTCAGCGCCGACTCGCTCGGCCTGATCACCGCGGCGCCGGACGATATCGACTGGGAAGACGAGATCCGCATCGCGCTGGAGGAACGCGCCAGCCTGTCGCCGGATGCGCTGACCGGGATGGAGGCCAACCTGCGCTTCGGCGGCGCCGAGACCATGGAGACCCGCATCTTCGGCCGGCTC
Organism: Cupriavidus sp. MP-37; assembly: GCF_020618415.1. Lineage (NCBI taxonomy): Bacteria > Pseudomonadati > Pseudomonadota > Betaproteobacteria > Burkholderiales > Burkholderiaceae > Cupriavidus > Cupriavidus sp. MP-37. The sequence goes on from NZ_CP085344.1 coordinate 2,485,025, forward strand.
ACCGCCTGGCAGAACTGGATCTTCCAGCGCCCCAACGCCGTCGGCGAGCATGGCGCGCTGAAGGTCTTCGGCAGCGGCAACAAGGCCCGCTTCGACTGGGACCGCGTCTAGCGCAACCACCCGACCACACAGGAGACAGCTTGTGAGCATCGACTACAGCCAGAAGATCCCCAACAACGTCAACCTGTCCGACGACCGCGCGCTGCAGCGCGCGCTGGAACACTGGCAACCGGCATTCCTGGACTGGTGGCGCGACATGGGGCCCGACGGCTCGCACGGCTACGAGGTGTACCTGCGCACCGCGGTGTCGGTCGATCCATCCGGCTGGGCGCATTTCGACCACGTCCGCATGCCCGACTACCGGTGGGGCATCTTCCTGCAGCCGGCCGATCCCGACCGCCGCATCCACTTCGGCGAGCACAAGGGCGAAGCCGCCTGGCAGGAAGTCCCGGGCGAGCACCGCGCCAACCTGCGCCGCATCATCGTGACCCAGGGCGACACCGAGCCCGCCTCGGTCGAGCAGCAGCGCCATCTCGGGCTGACCGCGCCCAGCCTGTACGACCTGCGCAACCTGTTCCAGGTCAACGTCGAAGAAGGCCGCCACCTGTGGGCGATGGTGTACCTGCTGCACCGCTATTTCGGCCGCGACGGCCGCGAGGAAGCCGAGGCGCTGCTGGAGCGCCGCTCCGGCGACCAGGACAACCCGCGCATCCTCGGCGCCTTCAACGAGCGCACGCCGGACTGGCTGTCGTTCTTCATGTTCACCTACTTCACCGACCGCGACGGCAAGTTCCAGCTGTGCGCGCTGGCCGAGTCCGGCTTCGACCCGCTGGCGCGCACCACGCGCTTTATGCTGACCGAGGAAGCGCACCATATGTTCGTCGGCGAATCCGGCGTCTCGCGCGTGATCCAGCGCACCTGCGAAGTCATGCGCGAGCGCGGCATCGAAGACCCGGCCGAGGTCCGCGCCGCCGGCGTGATCGACCTGCCGACCATCCAGCGCTACCTGAACTTCCACTACAGCGTCACCATCGACCTGTTCGGCGCCGACCAGTCGTCGAACGCGGCCACCTTCTACAGCGCCGGCCTGAAAGGACGCTTCGAGGAAGGCAAGCGCGCCGACGACCATGTGCTCAAGGGTGAGGTCTACCGCGTGCTGGAGGTGCGCGACGGCCGCCTCGGCGAGCGCGAGGTGCCGATGCTCAACGCGCTCAACGAAGTCCTGCGCGACGACTACATCAAGGACAGCATGGGCGGCGTGGCGCGCTGGAACAAGGTCATCGAGAAAGCCGGCATCCCGTTCCGGCTGACGGTGCCGCACAAGGCCTTCAACCGCAAGATCGGCACGCTGGCCAATGTCCACGTCTCGCCCGACGGCAGGCTGATCCCGGAGGCTGAATGGAAGGCCAACGAACGCGACTGGCTGGCGACCGACGAAGACCGCGCCTTCGTCGCCGCGCTGATGGGCCGCGTGACCGAGCCCGGCCAGTACGCGAACTGGATCGCCCCGCCGGCGGTGGGCATCAATCGCCAGCCGATGGATTTCGAGTACGTGCGCTTCAACTGAACCGGACCACACCAGATTGCCATGGGCGCCCCCGACATCATCAAGCAGCACCTGATCGATCCGGAAATCTGCATTCGCTGCAACACCTGCGAAGACACCTGCCCGATCGACGCCATCACCCATGACGACCGCAACTACGTGGTCCGGGCCGACGTGTGCAACGGCTGCAATGCCTGCCTGTCGCCGTGCCCGACCGGCGCCATCGACAACTGGCGCACCATGCTGCGCGGCCAGGCCTATTCGATCGAGGCGCAGTTGCTGTGGGACGAGCTGCCGGCCGAGGTGCCGCTACCGGAACTCGACAGCGCGGACCAAGCCGAGCCGGCTACCGCTGGCGGCAGCACGGCCGTGGCCGACGACGCCGCGATCCAGGCCGTGGAAACCAGCCGCCATACCTCGCCGCGGGCGCCGTGGTCGGCCGCCCATCCCTATGTGAACCTGCACGGCGTGCGCGCGCCGGTGACCGCCACCGTGGCGGGCAACTACCGGCTCACCGCCGCGGACGCCTCGAGCGACATCCACCATATCGTGCTGGATCTCGGCACGCATTTCTTCCCGATCCTGGAAGGCCAGTCGATCGGCATCGTGCCGCCGGGCACGGATGCCGCGGGCAAGCCGCACTACATCCGCATGTATTCGGTCGCCAGCCCGCGCGACGGCGAGCGCCCGGGCTATAACAATCTCGCGCTGACGGTCAAGCGGGTCGAGCAGGATCACGACGGCAAGCCGGTGCGGGGGGTGGCATCCAACTACCTGTGCGACCTGGCCAAGGGCGACGCGGTGCAGGTGGTGGGCCCGTTCGGCTCGACCTTCCTGATGCCCAACCACGCCGAAGCCAGCGTGATGATGATCTGCACCGGCACCGGCTCGGCACCGATGCGCGCCATGACCGAGCGCATGCGGCGCAACCTGGCGCAATTCAGCGGGCGCCGGCTGCTGTTCTTCGGCGCGCGCAATGCCGCCGAACTGCCCTACTTCGGCCCGCTGCTGAAGCTGCCCAGGGATTTCCTCGACATCCACTTCGCCTTCTCGCGCGACCCGGCCACGCCGCGCCGCTATGTCCAGGACGCGATCCGCGAAGCCGCGGACAGCGTCGCCGCGCTGCTGGGCGACGCCAACGGCCATGTCTATATCTGCGGCCTGAAAGGCATGGAGGACGGCGTGCTGGCCGCATTTGAAACGGTCTGCGCCGGCGCCGGTCTTAACTGGAAGGCGCTGGAAACCACCATGAAGGCCGAAGGACGGCTGCATATCGAAACCTACTAGCCGTCGCGCCCCGCGAAACTGGCGCGCGTCCCCGGCTGGATCTTCGGACCGCCCCTTCCCTTCTGAAATTCATCGCCTATAATCTTTCTGAAGAAACAGGAGCATAGGCGATGCAATCGAGGCGGATTCCGGAAACCGATCCCGCCGGCGGCCCCGACCCCGGCACCACGCTGACCAAGGCGGTCATGCGCGCCGCCGGCTTTCTGGGCATCAGCCAGGCCATGGTGGCGAGCGTGCTGGGCATCAGCACGGCTTCGGTCTCGCGCATGGCGTCGGGCGGCTATGTGCTCGACGCGCATCGCAAGGAGTGGGAATTCGGCGTCTTGTTCGTGCGCCTGTTCCGCTCGCTCGACGCCATCCTGGGCCACGGCGACCAGGCCCGGCTATGGCTCACCCACGACAACCTCGCGCTGGGCGGCAAGCCGCTCGAGCTGATCCGCACAACCGAAGGCCTGGTCCGTGTCGTTCACTACCTGGACGCCACCCGCGGTCGCATCTGAGCGCCGGCAGTTCGCGCTCACGCTGTGGCGGGCGGTGGAAGCCCAGCATGTGGTCTCGACCATGCCGCTGGTCGACAGCCTGGAGGAGCAGGCCGTACTCGAAGCCGTGCTGGACGCCGGCAAGCCGGTCGTGCCGGTCGAGGCACGCCATCTGCACTACCTGCTGTTCACCCCGTTCCGCTACCCGCCCTCGCCCTGGGGCTCGCGCTTCCGCGCCAGCCAGGATCCGGGCGTGTTCTATGGCGCCAACGAGATCCGCACCGCCTGTGCCGAGCTTGGCTACTGGCGCTGGCGCTTCCTCAACGATAGCCCGGCCCTGCCGCGCATCGACGCACGCGCGCAGACGCTGTTCGAAGTGCGCGTCGAGACCTCCGGCGTGGCGCTGGACCAGCCGCCGTTCGACCGCGACCGCGCCGCCTGGACCGACCCGGACCATCACGAGCCCTGCCAGGCGTTCGGCCGCATCGCGCGCGAAGCCGGCCTCGGCATGATCCGCTACACCTCGGTGCGCGATCCGCAGCACGGCCCCTGCGGCGCGGTGCTGACGCCGCGCGCGTTTTCGCACCCGACGCCGCTCGCCACCACCACCTGGATGCTGACCGTGCGCCGCGACCGCGTGATGTGGCAGCGCGACGACCTGCAGCAGCGCGACAGCTTCGAGTTCGAGGCCGCGCTGTGGCAGCGCACAAGCGATACCCCCGAAGCAGGCTGAACCTCTGCCCCGCCGCGGCGATCTAATCGTTATGGCACGCGGCAATGCGCATCGCTGTCAGGTTTTGTTAAACAGGTGTTGCATTGCGCAACCAGATGCCATATAATCTTTTCTTCGACGGACGCGGGGTGGAGCAGTTGGCAGCTCGTCGGGCTCATAACCCGAAGGTCGCAGGTTCAAGTCCTGCCCCCGCAACCAACCGCACAGATGCACGTCTGTGACGCCGTCAACGCAGACAAACCCGCCCTTGGCGGGTTTTTTGTTTGGTGCCGCCAGCCGGTGTCGCGGCAGTGCCGCCGCGGTATGCCGGTCCATGGTGCCCCGCCGCTCCCACGACCGGTCGGCGCGCTGAGCGAGGGTGATACACTTTCGCCATTCTCCCGGACGCCCCTCATGAAATTCTGCTCGAACTGTGGTCATGCGGTCGTGTTGCGCGTGCCTGACGGCGACAACCGCCCGCGCAGTGTCTGCGATAACTGCGGCACCATCCACTACGTCAATCCCCGCAATGTTGTCGGCACGATCCCGGTCTGGGAAGACAAGATCCTGCTGTGCAAGCGCGCGATCGAGCCCCGCTACGGCTTCTGGACGCTGCCGGCGGGCTTCATGGAGATCGGCGAGACCACCGCCCAGGCAGCCTCGCGCGAAACGCTGGAAGAAGCCGGCGCGCGCGTGCAGGTGGGCGAACTGTTCTCGATCCTGAACGTGCCGCACGTGCACCAGGTGCACCTGTTCTACCTCGCCACGCTGGACGATCTCGACATTGCGCCCGGCGAGGAAAGCCTGGAAGTGAAGCTGGTGGAAGAAGCCGATGTGCCCTGGGATGAACTGGCCTTCCCCACCGTGATCCATACCCTGCGCTGCTTCTTTGCCGACCGCGCCGCCGGCCGGCTGCAGGATGGCAGCTTCCGGCTGCACAGCCTGGACATCGACAAACCCATGCGCCCGCTGACCAGCCGGGCCACGGTCACCCCCTGAGCGGCGGGCCCGCCCCCGCACCGTCCCCCGCCCTCCGGCGCAGCCCGCATGATTGCCTGGCTGGACCCGCAAGATCCGTTTCCCCCGGTCGAGCACGCGCTCGGGCCGGATTCCGATGCCCCCGGGCTGCTCGCCGCCAGCCGCGAGCTGTCGCCGCAGCGGCTGCTGCTGGCGTATCGCCAGGGCATCTTCCCGTGGTATTCGAGCGGCCAGCCGGTGCTGTGGTGGAGCACCGATCCGCGCATGGTGCTGCCGCCGCCGGCGCTGCGCGTCTCGGCCAACCTGCGCAAGACGCTGCGGCGCGTGCTGCGCGATGCCGACTGGGAAATCCGCGTCGACCACGATTTCCTGGCCGTGATGCGCGCCTGCGCAACCACGCCGCGCGAGGGCCAGGACGGCACCTGGATCACCGATGCCATCATCGCCGCCTACGGCACCCTGCACCGCAACGGCCTGGCCCATTCGGTCGAAAGCTGGTACCGCGGCGAGCGCGTCGGCGGCCTGTACGGCGTGGCGCTGGGACGTATGTTCTTTGGCGAATCGATGTTTGCGCACCGTACCGACGCGTCCAAGATCGCGCTGGCGGCGCTGTGCGCGTTCCTCGGCAACCACGGCGTGGCGATGATAGACTGCCAGCAGGAAACCGACCACCTGGCCTCGCTGGGTGCGCGCCCCATCCCCCGCGCCGAATTCGTGGCCCATGTGCGCGCGGCAACGGCACAGCCGGCGATCAGTCCGTGGCGGTTCGACAAATCGGTGCTGGAGCGCTGGGCCGGGACACCCGCCGCGCCGGCAGGCTGAATCCTGGCACGGGTGCGGACGCCGACGCTCCGGAACACCTTGCCCATCGCGCCGTCCCGCCGGAGCCCCCAGAGTCATGAGCAAGCTGAAGGAACTACCGCTGTCCGCGCTGCAGTTCTATGCCACGGCGCCCTACGCTTGCAGCTATCTCGACGGCCGCATGGCGCGCTCCCAGGTGGCCACGCCGGCGCACCTGATCAATGCCGACGTCTACTCGCGCCTGGTGCGCGCGGGCTTCCGCCGCAGCGGCATCTTCACCTACCGGCCGTATTGCGACGATTGCCACGCCTGCACGCCGTGCCGCGTGCTGGTCGACCAGTTCACGCCGGACCGCTCGCAGCGCCGCGCGTGGAACCGCCACCAGCACCTGCAGGCGCTGGTGGCGCCGCTGACCTACGTCGAAGAGCACTATTCCCTGTACCTGCTGTACCAGTCGATGCGCCACGCCGGCGGCGGCATGGACCAGGACAGCCGCGACCAGTACGAGCAGTTCCTGCTGCAGAGCCGCGTCAACTCGCGCCTGGTGGAGTTCCGCGACCCGCCCGGCACGCCCGAGGCCGGGCGGCTGCGCATGGTCAGCATGATCGACGTGCTCGACGACGGGCTGTCGTCGGTCTACACCTTCTACGATCCGCTCGAGCACAACGCCAGCTACGGCACCTACAACATCCTGTGGCAGATCCGCCAGACCCATGCGCTGGGCCTGCCGCACCTGTACCTGGGCTACTGGATCGCCGACAGCCGCAAGATGGCGTACAAGGCGCGCTTCCGGCCGCTGCAGGTGCTGACCGGCAACCACTGGCATGCCTTCGAGGACCTCGCCGGCGAGGCCCCGGAGGCCGCCGCGCCGGTGCCGCCCGCGACGCAGCCCTAGCCAGGCCGGGCCACCGGCCGCCGCCGCGGCCGCCCTCGCGGACGGGCCAGCCGCTACAATGCCGCCCTGGTCCCGACTTCCGCGCCGCCCCGCCGGCCGCCTGCCCACGTGCTCAACGCGCTCTATCCCCTGTTTCGCCCCGCCCTGTTCTCGATGGATGCCGAGGACGCCCACCATTTCACGCTGAACAACCTGCTGCGCGCCCACCGCATGGGCCTGGGCGGCTGCATCGGCAACCGCATTGCCGATGACCCGCGCACGGTCATGGGGGTGCGCTTTCCCAACCCGGTCGGCCTGGCCGCGGGGCTGGACAAGGACGGCGCCTATATCGACGGCCTCGCCGCGCTCGGCTTCGGCTTTATCGAAGTCGGCACGGTCACGCCGCGCGCGCAGCCGGGCAACCCGCGCCCGCGCATGTTCCGGCTGCCGCAGGCGGATGCGCTGATCAACCGCATGGGTTTCAACAACGGCGGCGTCGATGCCTTCGTCGCCAATGTGCAGGCGTCGCGCTGGAAGGCTGAAGGCGGCGTGCTGGGGCTGAATATCGGCAAGAACGCCGATACCCCGATCGAGCGCGCCAACGATGACTACCTGTACTGCCTGGAGCGCGTCTATCCGCACGCCAGCTATGTGACGGTCAATATCTCCTCGCCCAACACCAAGAACCTGCGCCAGCTGCAGGGCGCGAGCGAGCTCGACAGCCTGCTGTCGTCGCTGAAGGATGCGCAGCAGCGCCTGGCCGACCAGCACAAGCGCTATGTGCCGCTGGCACTGAAGATCGCGCCGGATCTCGACGCCGACCAGATCGGCAATATCGGCGACGCGCTGGTGCGCCACAGGATCGACGGCGTGATTGCCACCAACACCACCATTTCGCGCGAGGCGGTCAAGGGCCTGCCGCATGCCGACGAAGCCGGCGGCCTGTCCGGGCGCCCGGTGTTCGAGGCCTCGACCCGCGTGGTGCGCGCGCTGCACGGCGTGGTCGGCGACGCAGTGCCGATCATCGGCGTGGGCGGCATCTTCGGCGGCGCCGACGCGCGCGCCAAGACCGACGCCGGCGCGAAGCTGGTGCAGGTCTACAGCGGCCTGATCTACCGCGGCCCGGCGCTGGTGCGCGAGTGCGCCGCGGCGCTGCGCGGCTGAGCTCGCCGGGGCGCCCACGGCCCCTGTTCGCGCCCGGCCGATGCGCCACCCGCATCGCCCGGGTGGAGGAAAACCTCGACCTCCCAGGCACGCGCAATTGCATGAAGACGCGGCCACCGCAATCGGGGTAATCCACAAGCAAACCCCGGTTCCCGCGCAATAAAATGCGCCTCGATGGCGGATAGCGGGCGTCTGACAGCATCGGATGCCCCACTTCCGCATGATGACTGTCCATTTCGTGCGCGGGAAGTGGTATCCTCGCAGGCTTATCGCTGTCGCATCCGACGCGTCCGCGCACGCTCCCTCCCGCCGCAGGAAGCCGCCGCGCCCGCCCGGACCGGCACCGTGCGCCAGCCGGCGCGCGGTCCAGGACGGCGGACCGAACCATCCGCGGCCGTATCCAATCCAGAACCGAGTTTCGGGGGAGCACACATAATGAAATCCACCAAGGGTCTCGCAGCAACCAAATCCATCCTGGGCGGCGCCGTGGCGCTGGCACTGCTGTACGGCGGCGCCGTGCAGGCCCAGACCGTCAAGGTGCTGTCGATCGTCGACCATCCCGCGCTGGACGCCATCCGCGACGGCGTGCGCGCGGAACTGAAGGCGGCCGGCTATGACGCCGACAAAAGCCTGAAGTGGGAATACCAGAGCGCCCAGGGCAACACCGGCACCGCGGCGCAGATCGCACGCAAGTTCGTCGGCGACAACCCCAACGCCATCGTCGCCATCGCCACGCCGTCGGCGCAGGCCGTGGTCGCCGCGACCAAGACCGTGCCGGTGGTGTACTCGGGCGTGACCGATCCGGTCGCGGCGCAGCTGGTCAAGAGCTGGTCGGCGTCGGGCACCAACGTCACCGGCGTGTCGGACAAGCTGCCGCTGGACAAGCAGGTTGCGCTGATCAAGCGCGTGGTGCCCAAGGCCAAGACCGTGGGCATGGTCTACAACCCGGGCGAGGCCAACTCGGTGGTGGTGGTCAAGGAGCTGAGCGCGCTGCTGGCCAAGGAAGGCCTGACGCTCAAGGAAGCCGCCGCGCCGCGCACCGTCGACATCGGCCCGGCCGCCAAGAGCCTGGTCGGCAAGGTCGACGTGATCTACACCAACACCGACAACAACGTGGTGTCGGCGTACGAGGCCCTGGTCAAGGTGGCCAATGAATCGAAGATCCCGCTGGTCGCGGCCGATACCGACAGCGTCAAGCGCGGCGCCGTGGCGGCACTGGGCGTCAACTACGGCGACCTCGGTCACCAGACCGGCAAGGTGGTGGTGCGCATCCTGAAGGGCGAGAAGCCGGGCGCGATCGCCTCGCAGACCAGCGACAACCTGGAACTGTTCGTCAACACCGGCGCTGCCGCCAAGCAAGGCGTGACGCTGTCGCCGGAGCTGGTCAAGGAAGCGAAGACGGTCATCAAGTAAGCACAGCCACGCCCTGCCATGCCGCCGCCGCAAGGCGGCGGCGGCGCCGGCCAGGCCTACCCGGCCGGGCCGGACCGACCAGGGCGAGGCGGCCGGCAGCCCCATCCAGGCGTGCCGGCGGCTCCGCCCCAAAACCGGCGCCAGGCAGACGCCGGACCCCGCAACAGGATTCCCCCATGTCCCTCTTTTCCCTTCTGGGCGCCCTGGAGATCGGCCTGATCTTCAGCCTGGTGGCGCTCGGGGTGCTGATTTCCTTCCGCATCCTCAATTTCCCCGACCTGACCGTCGACGGCAGCTTCCCGCTGGGCGGCGCCGTGGCAGCGACGCTGATCGCCGCGGGCCAGGACCCGTTTCTGGCAACCATGGTCGCGATTGCCGCCGGCGCGCTGGCCGGCTGGATCACCGGCTGGCTCAACGTGCGCCTCAAGATCATGGACCTGCTCGCCAGTATCCTGATGATGATCGCGCTGTACTCGGTCAACCTGCGCATCATGGGCCGCCCCAACGTGCCGCTGATCACCGAACCCACGCTGTTCACCGTGCTGCAGCCGGAATGGCTGCCCGACTATGTGCTGCGCCCGCTGGTGCTGTTCGTGGTGGTGGTGGTCGCCAAGGTCGGGCTGGACTGGTTCTTCAGCTCGCAGCTGGGCCTGGCGATGCGCGCCACCGGCGCCAACCCGCGCATGGCACGCGCGCAGGGTATCCCGACCGGCCGCGCCACGCTGGCCGGCATGGCGCTGTCGAATGCGCTGGTGGCACTGGCCGGCGCGCTGTTCGCGCAAACCCAGGGTGGCTCGGATATTTCGATGGGCATCGGCACCATCGTGATCGGGCTGGCGGCGGTGATCATCGGCGAGACCATCCTGCCGGCACGGCGGCTGATCTGGACCACGCTGGCCGTGGTGCTGGGCGCCATCCTGTATCGCTTCTTCATCGCGCTGGCGCTGAACAGCGACTTCATCGGCCTCAAGGCACAGGACCTGAACCTGGTCACCGCCGCGCTGGTGACGATCGCGCTGGTGCTGCCGGCGACGCGCAAGAAGCTGTTTGCCCGCAAGAACGGAGGTGCCTGAGATGCTGCGCGCACAAGACCTGAAGCTCACCTTCAACCCCGGCACCCCGATCGAGACCCGCGCGCTGCGCGGCCTCAGCCTGGAAATCCCGAGCGGCCAGTTCGTCGCCGTAATCGGTTCCAACGGCGCCGGCAAGTCGACCTTCCTGAATGCCATCAGCGGCGACCAGATGGTCGACTCCGGACGCATCACCATCGATGACACCGACGTCACGCGCAAGCCCGCCTGGGACCGCGCGCACCTGGTGGCACGCGTGTTCCAGGACCCCATGGCGGGCACCTGCGAAGCGCTGACGATCGAGGAAAACATGGCGCTGGCGATGGCGCGCGGCAGCCGCCGCGGTTTCCGCCCGGCGCTGAACCGCGCCGCGCGCGAACTGTTCCGCGAGAAGCTGCGCCTGCTCAACCTGGGCCTGGAAAACCGCCTGACCGACCGCATCGGCCTGCTCTCCGGCGGCCAGCGCCAGGCCGTGAGCCTGCTGATGGCCTCGCTGCAGCCGTCGCGCATCCTGCTGCTGGACGAGCACACCGCCGCGCTGGACCCGAAGACCGCCGCGTTCGTGCTGGAACTGACCGCGCGCATCGTCGAGGAAAGCAAGCTGACGACGATGATGGTGACGCACAGCATGCGTCAGGCGCTCGACTATGGCCAGCGCACGGTGATGCTGCACCAGGGGCAGGTGGTGCTGGATGTCTCGGGCGACAAGCGCAAGGGGCTGGACGTGCCGGACCTGCTCAAGATGTTCGAGCAGACGCGGCATGAGCAGCTGGATGACGATGCGCTGTTGCTGGGGTGACAGCGCTGGCAAGAAGAACGGGGACCATCGGCTCCCCTTTTTTTTGCTGATTGGCGCTTAAGCTTGCCCTAGGTGTGCTCCCTCTCCCGCTTGCGGGAGAGGGTTGGGGTGAGGGCCGGAGCTTCAACGAAGTAAAGCCTGTCGCCATTGCACGCGCTCGCCCTCACCCCCGCCCCTCTCCCATAAATGGGAGAGGGGAGCAAACCCGCAGCATGCAAACGACTAGTCGATCGTAATACGCCGCTGCCTGATCACCCCCGCCCACCGCACACTCTCCTTCTGGATCGCCGCCGCCAGCTGCTGCGGCGTGCCGCCCGCCGCCTCCATCCCCAGCGTCGCCAGCTTCTCCTTCAGCGCGGCATCGGCCAGCACCGCGTCGGCATGCTGGCTCAGCTTGCGCACGATCTCGGGCGGCGTACCTGCCGGCGCCATCAACGCATACCACGACACCGCCTCGAACTTCGGGAAGCCCTGCTCGGCGATCGTCGGCACCTCGGGCAGCGCCGTCGAGCGCCTGGCGCTGGCCACGCCGAGGGCGCGCAGCTTGCCAGCCTTGATATAGGGCAGCGCCGACGACAGCTGCGCGAACATCATCGTCACCTGGCCGCCGACCACATCGGTCAGCGCCGGGCTCACGCCCTTGTACGGCACATGGTTCAGCCTGACGTTGGCGTCGAGCTGCAGCAGCTCGCCGGCCAGATGCGCCTGGCTGCCGGCGCCGGGCGAGGCGAAGCTCAGCTCGCCCGGCTTCTGCGCGGCCAGCCTGAGCAGTTCTGCAAGCGACCTCGCCGGCGTGGCCGCGTTGACCACCAGCACGTTTTCAGCGGTGGCCAGCATCGCCACCGGAGCCAGGTCGGACGGCTTGTAGGGCAGGTTGGGCATCAGCGTCGGATTCACCGCGATATTGCCGACCGGCACCAGCGCGAGGGTGTAGCCGTCCGGCGCTGCCTTGGCCACCATGTCGACGCCGATGGTGCCGGCGGCGCCGGCCTTGTTCTCGACCAGCACGCTCTGGCCGGTAGCCCTGGCGATGCCCTCCCCGACCGCGCGCGCCAGCACGTCGGCCGGGCCACCCGCGGCAAAGGGCACGATCAGGCGTACCGGCTTGGCGGGATACGCTGGCGGCTGGGCCTGGGCGTACCCCGCACCGAACCATGTCGCGCAGGCCGCCGCGCAGGCGAACAGGCCATGCATGGCAAGGCGCCGGAGGTCATTCACGACAGGCGTTACAGCGGCATTTGCAGCGGCATTTGCAGCGGATTTCATGACGGTTTCCCCAAATTTGGCAGTCATCAGGCGGGACCGGTCAGCGCAAAGCTGGCGCGATCCGCTTCGTTCGCCATCGCCGGCAGGCAGGCATAGTCGGCCGGCTGCGCCGCGACGAAACGCGCCAGCCCCAACGCGGCCAGCAGCGCGCTGCCGGCGGCATCCTCGTGCATGCCCAGCAAGGCCGCGCGCACACGAGCGCACTGCTGCGGATCGGCACCCGCCGATGCGACCAGCACCGGAATCGGCGCAGGCGGCGTCAGCGCCAGCGTCTTCAGTCGCGCGGCAAGAGCGGGGTCATAGATGCGCAGCAGGTCCATCACATAGCTGTCGACAACGCCCACCTCGGCATCGCCGGCAAGCACGGCGTCGATGACCTCGCGCGGCGTCGGGGTGGCCATCGCAGCGGGCCGGTACAGCGCCTGCGTACGCGTCGGCGCCAGCCGCATCAGGTAGTGGCGCGGTGCGTTATAGCCGGAGTTCGACTCAGGCAACATGCATGCCAGTCGCCCGCCGAAGGTCTGCGCCAGCCGCTGCACCGGCGCATCGGCGCGCACGATGAACTCGGTGAAATAGACCGGCCTGCGGTGGTAGCGCGGATGCGATGGAACCGGCGCGGCCAGCAGCTGTGGCGTTACCTGCGCGCTCGCATACGGATAGCCGCACATGAACACGCAGCCGCAGTCCGGCCGCGCCCACAGCGCGCTGACCGGCGCGGGCGCGGCATGCTCGACATACGGCAACGCCACGCCGGCGCGCTCGGAGACGCGCGCCAGCAGCGCGCGCCAGGCCGCTTCGGCCTGCGGCGTTACCGCGTACATGCGGGCATTGGCAATCATGCGTACACCAGCTTCTGGCCCAGGCCGCGCTCGCGGGCCTTCTCCAGCAGGGCGTGGCCCAGCGCGATATCGCTCAGCGACAGGCCGCGGTGCCAGAACAGGTTGGTTTCGTCGTCGCTCTGGCGGCCCGGCTTGCGGCCGGCGACGATCTCGCCGAGTTCGCCGTAGAGCGTCTGTTCCGACAGCTTGCCCGCTTCGACATGCGCGCGCAGCGAGCCGAACATGCCGCCCTTGCACTGGCCCCAGTCGTCCACCACCAGCCGCGTCATGATGTCGGTCAGCGACAGCTCGACCGCGCTCATGGTGCCGTAGGGCACGACGAACGCACCGGGCTGGATCCATTCGGTCTTGAGCATCGGCGTCGGACGTTCCAGCCGCGACGCCTCGACCACGATATCGGCGCCGCGCACGCACGATTCCCAGTCCTCGGTCACCACGATCTTCTTGCCGAGGTCGCGCTCCAGCCGCGCGGCAAAGGCATTGCGGCTTTCCGGGCGGCGCGAATGCACGCGGATCTCGTCGAAGTCATAGAGGCTGTCGAGCAGGCACACGTTCCAGTACGAAGTGCCGCGCGCACCGATATGGCCCAGCACCTTGCTGTCGCGGCGTGCCAGGTGCTTCGCGCCGATCGCGGTCAGCGCGCCGGTGCGGGCGTCGGTGATGAAGGTGGCATCGATCACCGCGACGGGAATGCCGGTGCGCGGATCGAACAGGTTCAGCATGGCCATCTCCGACGGCAGGCCGAGCTTGTAGTTGTCGACGAAATCGCCCACGACCTTGACGCCGGCCAGCCCCAATGGCGCGACGTAGCCGCGCAGCACGTTGAAGTGGCCGTTGAAGGCCGGGTCCGGCATCAGGTGCACGCGCGGCTCGATCACGGTCTGGCCGTTGCCCTGCGCGACCAGCGCCTGTTCCACCGCGGCGATGATTTCGGCATCGGTCATTTCCAGCCGTGCAATATCCCGGCCGTTGAGGTAGGTGAGAAGAATGTCAGCCATGTGTTTCCCCGCGCTCCAGATCAGTGAGTGGCGTATCGATGGAGTCCAGTGTAGGTATGGCGCCATTGACTGTCATATGCTTATATGTCCGCCTGCCTTAACATCAGGTTAATGCCATGAAAATGAACCTGCGCCAGATCGAGGTGTTCCGCGCGGTGATGCTGACCGGTTCGATCAGCGGTGCGTCGAAGCTGCTCTATGTGTCACAGCCGGCGATCAGCCGGCTGATGTCGCACACCGAACAGCGGCTCGGGCTGGAACTGTTCCGCCGCACCAAAGGCCGGCTCTATCCCACGCCGGAGGCGCGGCGCCTGCTGGGCGAAGTCAATGCGGTCTATGAAGGGATCGAGCGCGTCAACGAGATCGCCGAGGATCTCGCCGCCAACCGCACCGGCAGCCTGCGCATCACCTGCAGCCCCAACCTGGGCCAGACCGTGCTGCCGCGCGCGATCGCCCGCTTCCGCGCCGCGCATCCGGCGGTGCGCGTGGTGGTGCGCACGCAGATCCCCGGCAACATGCTGCGCGCGCTGCTATCGGGACAGGTAGACCTGGCGGTGTCGAACATGCCGCTGACGCACCCCAATCTGGAGGCGCGCCTGCTGGTGAAGAACGAGATCGTGGCGCTGGTGCCGGTGGGACATCGGCTCGCCGCGCGCAAATGGGTGCGTCCCGCCGATCTGGTCGGCGAGGATCTGATCGGCTATGGGCCCGAGGTGCCGTTCGCGCTGCTGGTGCACGAGATGTTCGGCAACGATGGCGACCAGCCCGACATGCGGGTGCAGGTGGAGCAGGCCCATGTGGCGCGCGCGCTGGCGCAGGCCGGCGCCGGCATCGCGCTGGTCGATGCCATGACGGTGTTCGGCGCGAACTGGCCCAATATCGTTGCCGTGCCGATCCGCACCCGGGTCAATGCCTCGGTGCAGATCTTCCATGTGCAGACCGAGCCGCTGTCGCGGCTGTCGCTGGAATTCGTCGAGACGCTGACGGGAATGATGAAGCGATAAAGCGTTGCGCCGCGGCGGTAATTGCGAAAACGGCCGCGGCGCGTGGCGGCCTCAGGCCGTTGCGGCCTTGTCCAGCCACCGCGCCAGCTGGTCGGTGACCGCCGTGCTGGAAAACGAGCAGCTGTCCTGCGCGAACACCGCCGCCATCTCGAGCCGGCGCAGCAGTTCTTCCATGGCCTGCCCATAGACCGGCGGCAAGGCCAGCGCCTTGCCGGCATCGCGCCAATCGCGCACCAGGTCCTGCGCGGGCTTGGCGCCGGCGACGTGCTGCTCCAGCGCGGCGCGCATGCGCGCCAGCGCCTCCGAATTCGTCGCGCTCATGAACGCGCCCTCCTTTCCTTGTAGAGTTCGCGGAACGTGCGGCCCGACGGCGCCGGCATGTCGCGGGTTTCGGTCCAGCCCTTGCCGGCCAGCGGCAGGCTGGCGATGAGCCGGTTGCCACCGCCCATGCGGCCTAGCAGCCAGGCCCCGATGCGGGCGGTCAGCGCATAGAGTTCGGGCCGCTTGGCCACGTAGCCCCAGGCCTTCAGCGCAAAGCGCTCCTGCCACGGCCGCAGACCGCGTTCCATCTGCTTCTCGCGCAGCTTGCGCAGCAGGTCCGACAACGGGATCGACGCCGGGCAGACCCGATTGCACTCGCCGCACATGGTCGCCGCCTGCGGCAGGTCGACCGCATTGGCCAGGCCGACGTAGCTGGGCGTCAGCACGCTGCCCATCGGCCCGGGATAGACCCAGCCATAGGCATGGCCGCCGATCTTCTGGTAGACCGGGCAGTGGTTCATGCACGCGCCGCAGCGGATGCAGCGCAGCATCTCCTGGAACTCGCCGCCGATCAGTCCGCTGCGGCCGCCATCGACCAGCACGAAATACATGTGCTCGGGGCCATCGCGCTCGCCCTCGGCGCGCGGGCCGGTCAGCAGCGAAAAGTAGTTGGAGATCGCCTGGCCGGTGGCCGAGCGCGGCAGCAGGCGCATCACCGTGGCCAGGTCTTCCAGCGTCGGCAGCACCTTCTCGATGCCGGTCACCGCCACATGCACGCGCGGCATCACCGTGCACATGCCTTCATTGCCCTCGTTGGTGACCACCGCCACCGAGCCGGTCTCGGCGATGATGAAGTTGCCGCCGGTGACGCCCATGTCGGCGCTGAGGAATTCCGGGCGCAGCACTTCGCGCGCCTCGCGCGTCATCTCCGGGATCTCGGTCAGCCGCGGCTTGTGGTGGACCCTGGCGAACAGGTCGGCGATCTCGTCCTTGTCCTTGTGCACCACCGGCGCAATGATGTGCGACGGCGGCTCCGAGTCGTTGATCTGCAGGATGTATTCGCCCAGGTCGGTCTCGATGCTCTGCACGCCCATTTCGCCGAGCACCTGGTTCAGGCGCATTTCCTCGGTCACCATCGACTTGCTCTTGATGACCTTCTTCACGCCGTGCTTCTGCGCGATCTCGGCCACCAGCCGCGCGGCGTCGGCGGTGGTTTCGGCAAACAGCACGGTGGCGCCGCGCTGGGTGGCGTTCTCTTCGAACGTGGCGAGCCAGACGTCGAGGTTTTCCAGCGCGCGGTTGCGGCGCTCCTTCAGGGCTTCGCGGGTGGCGTCGAAATCGATATCGCGGATCGCGTCGGCGCGCGCCGTGACAAACTTGGTCGAAAGCTTTTTCAGGTTCTGCTGCAGGCGCTGGTCGGCCAGCTTCTGCCCGGCGCGCGCCTTGAATTCCATGCTGTGGACTTGCATCGTGGCGAATTCCTGAGAGTGGCGGCGCGGTCAGGCGTCGCCTGCCAGCACCTGCGCGATATGCAGCACGCGGGTGCGACTGTCGCCGGTGCGGCGCAGGCGGCCTTCGATATTGAGGATGCAGCCCAGGTCGCCCAGCACCACGGCCTCGGCGCCGGTGGCCTGGATGTTGGCGCATTTCTCGTCGACGATGGCGGTGGAGATATTGCCGTACTTGACCGAGAAGGTGCCGCCGAAACCGCAGCAGGCCTCGCAGTCCTTCATCTCGGTCAGCTCCACGCCGGGCAGGCGCGACAGCAAGGCGCGCGGCTGCTGCTTGACCCCGAGTTCGCGCAGGCCGGAACAGGAATCGTGGTAGGTGATCTGCCCCGAGAACGTTGACGGCAGGGTCTCGACCCGGGCCACGTTGGCGAGGAAATCGGTCAGCTCGAACACGCGTTCGCGCAGGCGCTCGTAGCGGCCGTTCAGCTCCGGATCGTCGCGCAGCAGGTCGGCGTAGTGGTGCCGGATCATGCCGCCGCAACTGCCCGACGGCACCACGATGTAGTCGAACATCTCGAACTCGCGCAGGAATTTCTCGGCCAGGTCGCGCGACACGGCGCGCTCCCCCGAGTTGTAGGCCGGCTGGCCGCAGCAGGTCTGCGCCTCGGGCACCATGACCTCGTAGCCGGCGGCTTCCAGAAGCTTGAGCACCGAAAAACCGATCTCCGGGCGCATCAGGTCCACCAGGCAGGTGTGGAACAGACCGACTCGCATTGTTGACTTCTCCCAGACCCTGAAACCCCGCAATTATGCGCGCTTGGCGCCGCGGGTGGCGCACAAAGCGTTCATCGGGGCCATGAATGCGGTGCCATGCACGGCACTCGGGGTGCGACATCACGGGCGGTTTCTTACCGTAATGTCATTTCACCTATTGAAATTTTCACGATGCGAGATAGAATCAGGCAGACGCTTAAAAATGCCGCAAGGCAACATTTCTACTTTTCCCAACCATGTCCGACGCAGACAAGTCACCCGGCAAGACGTCCATCCAGGTCATCGAGCGCATGATGACCCTGCTCGACGCCCTCGCCCAGCATGCCGACCCGGTCAGCCTGAAAGAGCTGTCGCTGGCCACCGGCCTGCATCCTTCCACCGCGCACCGCATCCTCAACGATATGGTCGCCTGCCGCTTTGTCGACCGCTCCGATCCGGGCAGCTACCGGCTCGGCATGCGGCTGCTGGAGCTGGGCAACCTGGTCAAGGCGCGCCTGTCGGTGCGCGACGCGGCGCTGGCGCCGATGCGCGCGCTGCACCGCGTCACCGGCCAGACCGTCAACCTGTCGGTGCGCCAGGGCGACGAGATCGTCTATATCGAGCGCGCGTACAGCGAGCGCTCGGGCATGCAGGTGGTGCGCGCCATCGGCGGCCGCGCCCCGCTGCACCTGACCTCGGTGGGCAAGCTGTTCCTGGCGGCCGACGAGTCGGCGCGCGTGCGCAACTACGCCACCCGCACCGGGCTGGCCGGCCACACCCGCACCTCGATCACCGACCTGGCCAAGCTGGAGCGTGAACTCAACTGGGTCCGCACCAACGGCTACGCCCGCGACAACGAAGAGCTGGAGCTCGGGGTGCGCTGCATCGCCGCCGGCATCTATGACGACTCACGCCGGCTGGTGGCGGGCCTGTCGTTGTCGGCACCGGCGGACCGGCTCCAGGACAGCTGGCTGCAGAACCTGAAGGACACCGCCCTGCAGATCTCGCGCGGCATGGGCTATGTGACCGAAGCCGCCGCCTGAGGCCCACCGCGCCATTTGCCGCCAACGCGCGGGCTGCCGGCAAGGCAGTCCGCGCGTTTTGCCTTCGGGGGAATGGCATCTTGATGTCAGGGTTTACCCGTTGTTTTCAGATAACCAGCAAACCTTATAATCGACGGCCATGCGAACCCGCACCGTCACCCTTACCGAACAGGTCACGCGCCAGCTGCGCGCCGAGATCGAAAGCGGCACCTACCCCGTCGGCAGCCGCCTGCCGACCGGCCGGCAGCTGGCCGAGCAATACGGCGTCAGCGCCGCCGTGATCCGCGAAGTCACCGAGCACCTGCGCTCGCAGGGCTTTGTCGAATCGCGCCAGGGGGTCGGCTGCACGGTGCGCTCGCGCACCGGCGCAGCCGGCTTCCAGCTGCCGCGCGAGCCCGAACTCGGCGCCGGCGAGCTGGCCGACCTGTACGACCTGCGCATCGACCTGGAAGGCGCCGCCGCGGAACTGGCCGCGGTGCGCCGCACCGATGACGACGTGGCCGCGCTGACGGCGCTGCTGCAGCGCCTGCAGGCGCGGCTCTACGATCCGCAGCCGGCCGCCGACCTCGACGCAGCTTTCCATATCGGCATCGCCGCCGCCACGCACAACCCGTACTACCGCCAGCTGCTGCAGTACCTGAACCTGCAGCTGCACCAGGCCGTCGCCACCGCGCGTGCCAATACGCTGCGCCAGCCAGGGCTGGCCGAGACCGTGCAGGCCGAACACGAGGCCATCGTCGCGGCGATCCGCCGCGGCGATGCCGGCGCGGCGCGTGCGGCCGCGGTGGCGCACCTGCAGAACGCCGCGCGCCGCCTCGGGCTGACGCTGCGCGCGCGCGCCGGCACAACCACGGCGGCGCGCGCTGCCACGCCCGCATCCCTTTCCTGAGACCACACCACCATCATGCAAAACGGATCCTTTGCCCAGCGGCTCACCGAAGCGCTCGGCCCCGACACCGCGCTGACCCATCCCGACGATATCGCGCCGTGGCTGTCCGACTGGCGCGGCATTTACCGCGGCCAGGCACAGGCGGTGCTGCGGCCCCGTAGCGTCGACGAGGTGTCGCGCGCGCTGGCGCTGTGCCAGCAGGCTGCGGTGCCGGTGGTGCCGCGCGGCGGCAATACCGGCCTGTGCGGCGGCGCCACGCCCGATGCGCGCGCGCAGAACGTGGTGCTGAGCCTGGACCGCATGAACGCGGTGCGCTCGCTCGACACCATCGCCAACACCATGGTGGCCGAGGCCGGCTGCATCCTGGGCAACCTGCGCCGCGCCGCGCAGGACGCCAACCGCTTGCTGCCGCTGTCGCTGGCCGCCGAGGATTCGTGCCAGATCGGCGGCAACCTGGCCACCAATGCCGGCGGCGTCAACGTGGTGCGCTATGGCATGACGCGCGAGCTGGTGCTGGGGGTCGAGGCCGTGCTGCCGAACGGCGAGGTCTTCCACGGGCTGCGCACGCTGCGCAAGGACAATACCGGCTACGACCTGAAGCAGCTGCTGATCGGCTCCGAAGGCACGCTCGGCGTGATCACAGCGGCGGCGCTGCGCCTGTTCCCGCGCACCGATACGCGCAGCGTGGTGCTGGCGGCGGTGGCCTCGCCCGCGCAGTCGCTGGCGCTCTATGAGTTGCTGTTCGAGCAATGCGGCGCACGCCTGCAGGCCTTCGAGTTCTTTACCGGCGATTGCCTGGACCTGGTGCTGACGCACGCGGAAGGCGTGCAGGAACCGTTCGCGCAGCGCTACCCGGCCTATGTGCTGGTGGAGCTGGCCGACACCACCGATGAGGCGGCGCTGAACGCGCTGCTGGAACGCGTCATCGGCGAGGCACTGGAACGTGAGCTGTGCCTCGATGCCGCGGTCTCGGCTTCGCTGGCGCAACTGCAGGCGCTGTGGAAGCTGCGCGAGGAGATCTCCGAAGCGCAGCGCGCCGATGGCCCGCACCTCAAGCACGACGTGTCGCTGCCGATCGAGCAGATCCCGGCCTTCATGGCGTCGATGCAAGCCCGGCTGCGTGCGCTCGATGGCGCGATCCGGCCCTTTGTGTTCGGGCACTTCGGCGACGGCAACCTGCACTACAACCTGTCGCGCCCGGCCGGCGCCCCCAAGGACTGGGCCGCCACGCACGGCGAAGCCGTGACCGATGCGGTGCTGGACGAGGTGATGCGTTACGGCGGCAGCATCAGCGCCGAGCATGGCATCGGCCAGCTCAAGCGCCATGCCTTCCTGGCGGTGAAGGATCCGCTGGAATTGCGCCTGATGCGCGAGATCAAGGCGGTGTTCGACCCCGCCGGCATCATGAACCCCGGCAAGCTGCTCTGACGGCTGCCGCGATCAAAGCAAAACGCGCCGCAATGCGGCGCGTTTTTTTCCGGTCGGACGTGCAGGACTCAGATGCCGCGCGATTGCTGCGAGGCCAGCACCGCATGGGCGCTGCCCGGACCCTGCGTCAGGTTCGGCGAGGACGGGAAGCCGCGCTGCGGCGACGACGGCGAATGCTCGAGCCAGTCCTTGACCCGGTTGGCATCGGCAAAGCGCGACAGCTTGCCGGCCGAATCCAGGAACACCATCACCACGTTGCGGCCGTGCACACGGGCCTGCATCACCAGGCACTGGCCGGCCTCGGAGATAAAGCCGGTCTTCTGCAGGCCGATCTCCCAGTTGCCGCCGCGCACCAGGCGGTTGGTGCTGACGTAATGCTGGGTGCGGCCCAGCACGTTGACTTCATGCTCGGTCTGGGTCGAGTACTCGCGGATGATCGGGTTGCGGTACGCGGCATTGACCATGCGCACCAGGTCGGTCGCGCTCGACACGTTACTGCTCGACAGGCCGCTGGAATCGACGAAATGGCTGTCATTCATGCCAAGCTCGCGCGCCTTGCGGTTCATGGCCTGGACAAAGGCCGGCAGGCCGCCCGGATAGTGCCGGCCCAGCGCCGAAGCGGCGCGGTTCTCGGACGACATCAAGGCCAGCAGCAGCAGTTCCTGGCGCGTCAGCTGCGTGCCGAAGCGCAGGCGCGAGCTGCTGTGCTTCTCGGTATCGCGGTCTTCCTCGGTGATGGTCAGCACCTCATCCATCGGCAGGCGCGAGTCCATCACCACCAGCGCGGTCATCAGCTTGGTGATCGAAGCAATCGGCAGCACGGCGCTGGCATTCTTCTGGAACAGTACCTCGTTGGAGTTCTGGTCCATCACCAGGGCCACGCTGGAGCGCAAGGCCAGGGCATCGTCGGTGTCGCGCAGGCCCATGGCCTCGCCCAGCGAGGGCTTGGACGGCGTAAACGCCGCCCGCACAGGGGCCGCGCGCTGCGCCACCACGACGTGGCGCTTGCCCTTCTTCAGCACCACCACCTTGCGCGCCGATCGTGCTTCGCTCTTGGCAACCTTGGCGTTGCGCGAACTTTTGGCAACTGGCCTGGCCGCAGTCTTTTTCTCGGCTTTAGCGGATTGGGCCTGCTTTTTGGTTGTTTTTTGCGTGGATGCGGCCTTGGTGGCCGCTTCGGCCACGGGCACCGCGACCATCGACACCGACACCAGTACCGCGGCGGCGACGGCGGACAAGGGTGTGGAGCCGAAGAATCTGGAGAAAATGGAATCAGACCGGAACATGATTCGTTCAGCGCATAGGAATGGCGCTAGTGTAGGAAAGAAAGAAATTGTTAGCAAGATTAAAGACTTACAGACGCTCCTTAAAGTTCGATTCACATACATTTCCACATTACGAAAAAAGTTCGTGATGCATCACGTCTGTGATCGAACACCGGCAGGCTTGACCCAAGCGCAGTCCGGTTCACCCTTGCTACCCCTTCGCAGCGACGAAGCCAATACGCACAGCCGTTGCCAGTTATCGGCCTCCATCGTTACATGTTGAAACAAATTTCACTATGAGAGAAAACGCGCAAACCCGCTGACCGGCTCCCGTTCCGTGGTGAGGCGGTTTGCGATGGCCTCCGGATCGGCGAAACCCAGCGACATGCCGCACACCACCATTTCTTCCGGTGGCAGCCGCAGGTGGCTGGCGATGATCTTGTGGAACTGCGCGAACGCCGCCTGCGGGCAGGTATCGAGCCCGCGTGCCCGGGCGGCGACCATGATGCTCTGCAGGAACATGCCGTAGTCGAGCCAGCTGCCCTGCTCCATGATGCGGTCGATGGTGAAGATGATGCCCACCGGCGCATCGAAGAAACGGAAGTTGCGCGCGTGCTGCTCATGCATGCGCGCCTTGTCCTCGCGGCTGATCTCGAGCAGCCCGTACAGGTCCCAGCCCACCTTGCGGCGCCGCGACAGATAGGGGTCGGCCCATTCGCGCGGATAGTACGGATACTCTTCCCGGTACTTGCTGTCGCGCTCGGGATCTTCATAGGCGGCCAGCACGTCGGCGCACAGCTTCGCCTTGGCTTCGCCCGACAGCACGTAGACGCGCCACGGCTGCGTATTGGTGCCGGACGGCGCCCGGCTGGCCACCGCCAGGATCTCTTCGACGGTGCTGCGCGGCACGGGCGTATCGAGAAAGGCCCGCACCGATCGCCGCGTCAGGATCGCGCGATCCACGCAGTCCACGGCCTCCTGCGAGCCGAGTTGCTTCTCGTGGGACATCTTGTTCATCTCCTGTTGCCCCGTCCTATTCCGGTGCGCCCGTCATCGCACCTGTCACCGCGCCCGCCGCCGCCAACGACAGCAGCGCTTCGCGCAACGCGCCCGGCAACGGTACCGGCCGGCGTGTCGCGCGATCGACATAGACGTGGATGAAATGCCCTTGCGCGGCAGCGACCTCGTTGTCGCCGCTGAACAGGCCGACCTCATAGCGCACGCTCGACGTGCCCAGCCTGGCTACGCGTAAACCCGCTACCACGGTCTCGGGAAAGCTGAGCGACGAGAAGTAGTTGCACTGGGTCTCGATCACCAGCCCGATGGTGTCGCCCGACGTGACATCGAGCACGCCCTGCCGGATCAGGTAGGTATTCACCACGGTGTCAAAATAACTGTAGTAGACAACGTTGTTAACGTGGCCATAGACATCGTTGTCCATCCAACGCGTAGTGATCGGTTGGAAATACGGATAGGCACTGCGCGATTCGGCTTGGGGTTTCATGGGGCGAGAAGAAGACAGGGCGCGAGACAGGACGCGAGACAGTACGAAATACGAATATTCTGAACCAGCGGCCGACGCGATACGAACGCACGGCGCCTAGCGGCGGATGACAAGCGCAACACCGAGCGCGGCCAGCACCATGCCGGCGGCCGCCAGCGGTGGGAAGCGCTCGCCGAACAGCAGCCAGGCCATCACCGCGGTAGTGGGCGGGGTCAGGTACATCAGGCTCGACACCTTGGTAGCCGCGCCCTGCCGGATCAGCAGGAACAGCAGCGAGATCGCGCCGATCGACAACGCCACCACCGACCACGCCAGCGCGCCGAGCATCGCGGCAGTCCACTGCACCTCCCGCGTCTCGAACAGGAACATGAACGGCACGCAGGCGAGCGCCGCCGCGGCGAACTGGATCACCGATCCCATGCGCAGGTCGAACACCGGGCAGAAATGCCGCTGGTAGACCGTGCCCACCGTGATGCTGAACAACGCGCCGCCGGCCAGGGCCAGGCTGGCCGGCGTCAGCCCGCTGGTGCCCAGCTTGTTCGCCACCACCAGCGCCACGCCGGCGATGCCAAGCAGCAGGCCCAGCCACTGGCGCGCGCCGATGCGCTCGCCCATGCGGGTGGCGATCAGCGCGGTCAGGATCGGCTGCATGCCGACGATCAGCGCCGATACGCCTGCCGGCATGCCGAGCTTGATCGCCGCCCAGACGCCGCCGAGATAACCGGCCTGCAGCAGCAGCCCGGCCACGGCAATATGCCCGACCGCGCGCCAGTCGGTGGCGGTCGTGCCCGTCACGCGCGGCAACGGCACGCGCGCCAGCAGCACGAACGGCACCATCAGCACCAGCACGCCGGCAAAGCGCAGGAACAGGAAGGTCATCGGCTCCGCATACGGCATGCCGTATTTGGCGACGATAAAGCCGGTGCTCCAGATCAGCACGAACAGCCACGGCATCGACGCCAACCACAGCGCGGCGCGCGGGCTGGCCGCGCCGCTGCGGCCTGACTCGATCACCTCGCTCATGATGCAAGCCGCGCGGCAAGCTGCGCGTAGCGGGCGTGATATTGCGCGGCGAGCCGCACCGTCTGCGCATGGACGGCAACGGTGTCCTCGATCTGGTTGCCGTAGCCGCCGGCCATGGTCACCGCCACCGGCAGCCGGCGTGCCTGCGCCGCGTCGAACACCAAACGGTCGCGCTGTGCCAGGCCGGCCATGGTCAGTTTCAACCGCCCGAGCCGGTCGCCCTCGTGCGGGTCCGCGCCCGCGAGGTAAATCAGCAGGTCCGGCTCGAAGCGGCGGAACAGCGTGTCCAGCGCGGCCTGCAGCGCCTGCGCGTAGGCCTCGTCGTCGCAGCCATCCGGCAGGCCGACGTCGAGGTCGCTCGCTTCCTTGCGGAAGGGGTAATTCTTCTCGCCGTGCAGCGACAGCGTGAATACCGACGGATCGCCGTGCAGGATCGAGGCGGTGCCGTTGCCCTGATGCACGTCGAGGTCGATCACCGCCACCCGGCGCACCGCACCGTCGCGCTGCAGCACCCGCGCGGCGATCGCGGCATCGTTGAAGACGCAGAAGCCGCCGCCCTTGTCCGCATACGCGTGGTGCGTGCCGCCCGCCAGGTTCACGGCAATGCCTTCGCGCAGCGCGTTGCGGCAGGCCTCGATGGTGGCGCCCGCGGAACGGCGCGAGCGCTCCACCATCGCCTCTGACCACGGAAAGCCGATCTCGCGCTGGCGCGCCGCGTCGAGCGTACCGGCGGAGGCCGCCTCGACGTATTCCGCCGTGTGCGCCAGCAATAGCGCATCGTCGCCGGCGCGCGGCGCCTCAGCCAGGCGCAGCCCCGGCACCTGTGCCGACACCGCGTCGCGCAACATGCTGTACTTGCGCATCGGGAAGCGATGTCCGGGCGGCAGCGGCAGCACGAAGTGGTCGGCGTAGAAAGCGAGCATGGAAAAAGGCCTGGGCGATTCTGTTCACATCGTGTCGGGTTCCGGCCTCGGCCGGCCGTGCCGGCGCGGGCAGCCTGGCATGGTAGCACCCCTGCCCCGCCATTGCCGGCGAGCCTGGGAATGCCTATGGAGCCACTTTCCGCAGTTCCAACAATCCGGATTTTGTGCGACGCACAAAAATCTCCTTGACATTGATTTGGTCGCCCCTACAATACGGCTTGTTGCGGCGCACAAACGAATTGGCGCCCTGACCCTCACCCACGCGCCTGGGCTGGCCGAAGCGGGCAAAACACCGTCACGGTCCTGACATCTAGGCGGCTTAACTTGCTTGACCTTGAAGTTCACCACTGGAGACCAGCAATGATCCTCACCCCGGAACAAGTCGCAGCAGCACAAAAGGCTAACCTCGAAACGCTGTTCGGCCTGACCACCAAGGCGTTTGAAGGCGTCGAAAAGCTCGTCGAACTGAACCTGCAGGTCGTCAAGACCACCTTCGCTGAAAACGTCGACAACGCCAAGAAGGCGCTGTCGGCCAAGGATGCACAGGAACTGCTGGCCATCCAGGCCGCAGCCGTGCAACCGGTCGCCGAAAAGACCCTGGCTTACACCCGTCACCTGTACGAGATCGCTTCGGAAACCCAGAGCGAATTCGCCAAGGTCGCCGAGGCCCAGCTGGCCGAAGGCTCGAAGAACGTCCAGGCCCTGGTCGAAAACTTCGCCAAGAACGCCCCGGCCGGTTCGGAATCGACCGTGGCCATCGTGAAGTCGGCGATCTCCGCCGCCAACAACGCCTACGAGTCGGTGCAGAAGGCGACCAAGCAAGCGGTCGAAATCGCTGAAACCAACTTCCAGGCCGCTGCTTCGGCTGCCACCAAGGCTGCCCAGCAAGCCAGCGCCACCGCCCGCACGGCCACGGCGAAGAAGGCCGCTGCTGCCTGATACCCTGACAGCCAGCATTGAAAACGGACCGGCTACGGCCGGTCCGTTGGCAAAGCCCATCGCCATGCGTTGCAGTGGGTTTTGCCAACGATGAAGGGAGTGCCATGACCGACCGACCGGCCCGGCGCTGCCTTGTCTGCCGATGTCTCCTCGGTACCGCGGTCTCCTTGTCCAAAGGTATCGTTAAACCCGACCTCTACCGGTCGGGTTTTTTTTGGACGCTGCACCGGCCCGCCTTCCCCTGCCAATTTTCCACTGCAAGCAGCCGGACATCGACGCAGATGAGTCATGGCGGTTAATTGCGAAACCAGCCAAAAACAAAGCCCGCCATCAAGGCGGGCGTTGTCATGACAGCGGGCAGCGCCTCAACGCTTGCGCGGCGGCGGCACGTCGGTACACGTGCCTTCGTAGATCTCGGCCGCCATGCCGATCGACTCGCCCAGCGTCGGGTGCGGATGGATGGTCTTGCCGATATCGACCGCGTCGGCGCCCATCTCGATCGCCAGGCACACTTCGCTGATCAGGTCGCCGGCATGCGTGCCAACGATGCCGCCGCCGATCACGCGATGCGTTTCCTCGTCGAAGATCAGCTTGGTGAAGCCCTCGTCGCGACCGTTGGCGATGGCGCGGCCCGAAGCCGCCCACGGGAACACGCCCTTGCTGTACTTGATGCCCTGCGCCTTGCACTCGTCCTCGGTCAGGCCGGCCCAGGCCACTTCCGGATCGGTAAAGGCCACCGACGGAATCTGCTTGGCGTCGAAGAAGGCCTTCTCGCCATGCGCGGCCTCGGCGGCGACGTGGGCTTCGTGCACGGCCTTGTGCGCCAGCATCGGCTGGCCGACGATATCGCCGATCGCGTAGATGTGCGGCACGTTGGTGCGCATCTGCTTGTCGACGTCGATAAAGCCGCGCTCGCTCACGGCAACGCCGGCCTTCTCGGCGCTGATGCGCTTGCCGTTGGGCGAGCGGCCCACCGACACCAGCACCAGGTCATAGCGCTGCGCCTCGGCCGGCGCCTGCTCGCCCTCGAACCTGACGTAGATGCCGTCCGGCTTGGCTTCCACCGCGACCGTCTTGGTGTTCAGCATCACCTTGCCGAAGCGGTCCTTGTTCTTCTTTTCCCAGACCTTGACCAGGTCGCGGTCGGCGCCGTTCATCAGCCCCGGCAGCATTTCGACGATATCGATGTCGGCGCCCAGCGTGCTGTACACCGTCGCCATTTCCAGGCCGATGATGCCGCCACCGATCACCAGCATCTTGTTGGGCACTTCCGGCAGCTCGAGCGCGCCGGTCGAGTCGACAATGCGCGGGTCTTCCGGAATGAAGGGCAGCTTCACCGCCTGGCTGCCGGCGGCGATGATGGCTTTCTCGAAGCGGATCACGGTCTTCTTGCCGGTGGTCTGCTTGCCTTCGCCTTCGGTCAGTTCCACTTCCAGGTGATGCGGGTCGAGGAAATTGCCGACGCCGCGCACTACCTGCACCTTGCGCGCCTTGGCCATGCCGGCCAGGCCGCCGGTCAGCTTGCCAACCACCTGGTTCTTGTAGTGGCGCAGGCCGTCCAGGTCGATCTTGGCTTCGCCGAACAGGATGCCGTGGGCCGCCAGCGCCTTGGCTTCGTCGATCACCGCGGCGTTGTGCAGCAGCGCCTTGGACGGGATGCAGCCGACGTTCAGGCAGACCCCGCCGAGGGTGCCGTAACGCTCCACCAGCACGGTATTCATGCCCAGGTCGGCGGCGCGGAAGGCGGCCGAGTAGCCGCCGGGACCGGCGCCCAGCACCAGCATCTCGCACTGGATATCGGCGCCGCCCGCATGGCTGGCGGCGGCGGGAGCCGGCGCCGCAGCCGGGGCCGGCGCAGCGGCCTGCGCGGGCGCCGGGGCCGGTGCGGGGGCAGGCGCGGCGGCGGCGCCAGCCTGCGCCTCGATGGTGCAGATCACGGCGCCCTGGCCCACCTTGTCGCCGACCTTGACCTTGACCTCGACCACCTTGCCGGCGGCCGACGACGGCACATCCATGCTGGCCTTGTCGGATTCCAGCACGATCAGGGACTGTTCCACCTCGACCGTGTCGCCGGCCTTGACCAGCACCTCGATCACTTCCACCGCGTCGAAATCGCCGATATCCGGCACCTTGACTTCGATCACACTCATATTTGCTCCTCTATGCGCGCCCGCCTCTCGGCTTCAGGGCGCGCCGTCGTTGTTGGTTGCTGCGTTGCCGCTCGCCGGATTGCCGCCCGCGCCATCGTCCGCGCCATCGTCCTGGTCCGGGGCCGCAGGGGCATCCTGCTCGTGCAGCCGCACGGTATGCACCTCGATCGGTCCGGACGAACTCTTGTCGAACTCCACGCCGGCATCGACGCCGATGCGCGCGATCTCGCCCGCGCCGAGGTCGGGCCGGTCATAGACCGCGTGCATCGCGCCCAGCGCATAGTTGCGGCCCGAGCCGATGCCCCAGAAGCGGTCGAACGAAAACACCTCGCGGTACGAGTAGACGCCGAAGATGCCCGCCGGATTGGCGAGCAGGCATACGATCTGCGACGACTCGTACGGATCGTCATCGTCTTCCTTGGTATTGACGAAGTAGTCCGACTTCAGCTTCTCATGCACCTTCAGGAAGGTTCGGAACACGTCGTCGCGCGAGCCCAGCCGGCATTCGTCGCCCAGCCCCGCCAGCAGCGTGCGCATGACCGGGAAGTGCGCCGTGGTCCCGGCCAGCGCGATAAAGCCGTCGCCCACCGGAAACACCTTCTGGTTGCGCTCGTACGCGCGCGACAGGCGCGTATCGCCGAAGGTCACGAGCGCGTCGGCCGCGATCGCCACCTCGGCGCCCTTCCTGACGACAACACAGGTAGTCATGGCTTGCTCCCGGTTGCGCGTGGCGCGCCGCGCGGGCCGGGCCTTCGCCCCGCCCGCGCGGCGCCACCCCGCTTAGAGCAGGATGCGGCGGAAGTCCGCCAGCAGTTGCGCGAAGTACGTGTTGAAGCGCGCGGCCTCGGCACCGTCGATGACGCGGTGGTCCCACGACAGCGACAGCGGCAGCGTCAGGCGCGGCGCGAACTGCTTGCCGTCCCACACCGGCTTCATGTACGACTTGCATACGCCCATGATGGCCACTTCGGGCGCGTTGATGATCGGCGTGAAGTACGTGCCGCCGATGCCGCCCAGCGACGAGATCGAGAAGCAGCCGCCCTGCATCTGGTCGGGCTTGAGCTTGCCGTCGCGCGCCAGCTTGGCCAGCTCGCTCATTTCCTGGCTGATCTCGAGCACGCCCTTCTTGTCGGCGTCCTTGATCACCGGCACGACCAGGCCGTTCGGGGTGTCGGCGGCGAAGCCGATGTTGAAGTATTTCTTCAGCACCAGGTTGTCACCGTCGAGCGAGGCATTGAAGTTGGGGAACTTCTTCAGCGCCGCGACCGTGGCCTTGATCATGAACGCCAGCATGGTCACCTTGATGCCGGCCTTCTCGTTTTCCTTGTTCAGCTGCACGCGGAAGGCCTCGAGCTCGGTGATGTCCGCTTCGTCATGGTTGGTGACGTGCGGGATCATGACCCAGTTGCGGTGCAGGTTGGCACCCGAGATCTTCTTGATGCGCGACAGGGCCTTGCTTTCGACCTCGCCGAAGCGGGTGAAATCGACCTTCGGCCACGGCAGCAGGCCCAGCTCGCCACCGCCGGCGCCGGCCGCGGCAGCCTGGGCCGGCGCGGCAGCCTGGCCGGTCATCACGCCCTTGACGTAGTTCTGCACGTCTTCCTGGGTGATGCGGCCCTTGGGACCGGTGCCCGGCACGCGCGAGACATCGACGCCCAGCTCGCGCGCGAACTTGCGCACCGAGGGGCTGGCATGGGCGGCCTTGCCGGTGGCACCAGCGACGGCCGGCGCGGCGGCGGCGGCAGCCGGCGCAGCGGCCGGCACGGGTGCGGCCGCCGGAGCCGGAGCCGGAGCGGGCGCGCTGGCAGCCGGTGCCGGCGCCGCTGCGGCAGCGGCCGGTGCGGCGGCAGCGCCTTCGAGGATCAGCAGCAGCGTGCCCTCGGACACGTTGTCGCCGACCTTGACCTTGACTTCCTTGACCACGCCGCCCTGCGGCGAGGGCACGTCCATGGTGGCCTTGTCCGATTCCAGCGTCACCACCGCGTCTTCGGCGCTGATGGTGTCGCCCGGCTTGACGTGGACTTCGATCACGGGCACGGCGTCGTAGTCGCCGATATCCGGCACCTTGACTTCGATGGTGCCGCCACCGCCGGCCGGCGCCGCGGCGGGAGCCGGCGCGGGCGCGGGGGCCGGCGCCGCTGCCGCAGGGGCCGGCGCGGGAGCGGGAGCAGCAGCCGGTGCGGGCGCGGGTGCGGGCGCGGCAGCGGCCTGGCCGGCCGGCTCCAGCATCACCAGCACCGAGCCTTCGGCCACGTTGTCGCCCACCTTGATCTTGACGTCCTTGACCACGCCGGCCTGCGGCGAGGGCACGTCCATGGTGGCCTTGTCCGACTCCAGCGTCACCAGCGCGTCTTCCGCGTCGATGCTGTCGCCGGGTTTCACATGCACTTCAATGACGGGAACGGCGTCATAGTCGCCGATATCCGGCACCTTGATTTCAATCGCTTGACTCATTCAGTGTCTCCTGGGCAGGCCGGCACGCGCGACGTCCGCAAGCGGCGAGATTACCTTCGCCGCCCGCTTCTGTCACGCCGCCGTGCCGCAAGGCGCCATCGGGACTGTGCCCGGGGCGCCCGCGGCACGGCGCTGCCGTACTGCGGGGGTGGGTGCAGGCTGCCGGATCAGACCGACATCGGGTTGGGCTTGTTCGGGTCGAGGTTGTACTTCTTGATGGCCTCGGCAACCTTGTCGCGGCCGATCGCGCCCTCGTCGGCCAGCGCCTTGAGCGCGGCCAGCGTGACCCAGTAGCGGTCCACTTCGAAGAAGTGGCGCAGCTTCTCGCGCGTATCCGAGCGGCCGAAGCCGTCGGTGCCCAGCACCACGTAGCGGCGCGGCACGAACGGACGGATCTGCTCGGCGAAGGCGCGCACGTAGTCGGTCGAGGCGATCACCGGGCCGCGGGCAGACTTCAGCTTCTGCGTGACAAAGGCTTCGCGCTGGGTCTCGGCCGGGTGCAGCAGGTTGAAGCGCTCGGCGGCCTGGCCGTCGCGCGCCAG
The DNA here is from genome assembly GCF_020618415.1 of Cupriavidus sp. MP-37. Classification (NCBI taxonomy): domain Bacteria; kingdom Pseudomonadati; phylum Pseudomonadota; class Betaproteobacteria; order Burkholderiales; family Burkholderiaceae; genus Cupriavidus; species Cupriavidus sp. MP-37. Next base: position 2,516,880 of record NZ_CP085344.1, read on the forward strand.
TTCGGTGAAGCTCGGGCAGCCCCACAGGTCGGACTCGACGCCCCAGTCCTTCTTCAGCAGCTCGGCGGCGGCGATCACCTCGCGGAAGATCGTGCCCGAGCCCAGCAGCTGCACGCGCGGCGCGTTGCTGTTCTCGACGCCCTTGCGGAACTGGTACATGCCCTTGACGATGTCCTGCTCTACGCCAGCCGGCATTTCCGGATGCTCGTAGTTTTCGTTCATCACCGTCAGGTAGTAGTAGACGTCTTCCTGCTCGGCGTACATGCGGCGCAGGCCGTCCTGCATGATCACCGCCAGTTCGTACTGGAAGGTCGGGTCGTACGAGATGCAGTTGGGGATGACAGCGTGGAACACATGCGAATGGCCGTCTTCATGCTGCAGGCCTTCGCCGTTCAGCGTGGTGCGGCCGGCGGTGCCGCCCAGCAGGAAGCCGCGCGAGCGCATGTCGGCGGCGGCCCAGCACAGGTCGCCGATACGCTGGATGCCGAACATCGAGTAGTAGATGTAGAACGGGATCATCTGCACGCCGTGGGTCGAGTACGACGTCGCGGCGGCGATCCAGTCGCACATGGCGCCGGCTTCGTTGATGCCTTCCTGCAGCACCTGGCCAGTCTGCGATTCCTTGTAGAACATCAGCTGGTCATGGTCTTCCGGCACGTACTTCTGGCCTTCCTGGTTCCAGATGCCGACCTGGCGGAACAGGCCTTCCATGCCGAAGGTGCGCGACTCGTCCGGGACGATGGGCACCACGTGCTTGCCGATCTGCTTGTCCTTCAGCAGCGTGTTCAGGATCCGCACGAAGGCCATGGTGGTGGACACTTCGCGGCCTTCGCCGGTGGCCTTGAGCAGCGCTTCGAACGCCTTCAGCTCGGGCACCTGCAGCGCTTCGGCCTTCTGGCGGCGCGCCGGCAGGTAGCCGCCCAGGTTCATGCGCGCCTGGCGCATGTATTCCAGTTCCTTCGAGCCTTCCTCGAAGGTGATGTACGGCACTTCTTCCAGCTTGTCGTCGGCGACCGGGAGGTTGAACTGGTCGCGGAACTTGCGGATCGCATCGACCGGCATCTTCTTCTGCTGGTGCGCGACGTTCATGGCCTGGCCGGCGTCGCCCATGCCATAGCCCTTGATGGTCTTGGCCAGGATCAGCGTGGGCTGGCCCTTGTGCTCGCTGGCGGCCTTGTAGGCGGCGTAGATCTTGTGCGGGTCGTGGCCGCCGCGGTTCAGGCGCCAGATGTCCTCGTCGGACCAGTCGGCAACCATCGCCTTCAGCTCGGGCGTGTTGAAGAAGTGCTCGCGCACGTAGGCGCCGTCCTTGGCCTTCATGGTCTGGTACTCGCCGTCCACGCATTCCATCATGCGCTTCATCAGCAGGCCCTTGGTGTCGCGCGCCAGCAGCGCATCCCACTTGCTGCCCCACACCACCTTGATCACGTTCCAGCCGGCGCCGCGGAACTCGGACTCCAGTTCCTGGATGATCTTGCCGTTGCCGCGCACCGGGCCGTCCAGGCGCTGCAGGTTGCAGTTGATGACGAACACGAGGTTGTCGAGCTTCTCGCGGCCGGCCATGCCGATCGCGCCCAGCGATTCCGGTTCGTCGGTCTCGCCGTCGCCCAGGAAAGCCCAGACCTTGCGGTCGCCGGCCTTGGCCAGGCCGCGGCTGTCCAGGTACTTCATGAAGCGGGCCTGGTAGATGGCCATGATCGGGCCCAGGCCCATCGACACCGTCGGGAACTGCCAGAAGTCCGGCATCAGCCACGGGTGCGGGTACGACGAGATGCCCTTGCCGTCGACTTCCTGGCGGAAGTTGTCGAGCTGGTCGGGGGTCAGGCGGCCGAGCAGGAAGGCGCGCGAATACACGCCCGGTGCCGAGTGGCCCTGCACGAAGACCAGGTCGCCGCCGCTCTGTTCCGACGGGGCGCGCCAGAAGTGGTTGTAGCCGACGTCGTACAGCGTCGCCGCCGAGGCAAACGAGGAGATATGGCCACCGACATTGGTGTGCTTGTTGGCGCGCAGCACCATCGCCATGGCGTTCCAGCGGGTGTACGAGCGGATCCGGTGCTCGATGTCCTGGTCGCCGGGGATGCGGGCCTGCTGCTCGACCGGGATGGTGTTGATGTACTGCGTCTCGGCGTGGAACGGCTGGGTCACGCCGTTGACGCGGGCGTATTCGATCTGCTTGTCGATCAGGAAGGCGGCACGCGCCGGGCCTTCCGCGGCCAGCACGCCTTGCAGGGCGTCGAGCCATTCATGGGTTTCCTGGGGATCGGCGTCGTTGGCGCTCGAGGCGCCGAGGATCTGCTCTGGTACGGCGGACATGACTGTCTCCTGGGTGAATTCTTGGCTTCCGCGTCCGCGCTGGCAGCGCCGGACACGACTCAACGTATGACTCGCACCGACTTGCGGAGGATCGGCGCCACTGCCGCCTTGCATCGGGCCGCCGCCGGGAAACCTGTTCCGGTTTCTCCGCGCGGCAGGCGCATGGCTACCGCCCGCATTCTTGGGTCGGTCCGATTCTATGGAAGCCCAATGTCGAGCACAAGCGAAATTTTCAAATTGCGATATCGTTTTTTATAATGTGGAATTATGCGGCAACGCACCAAGAAGCACAGCCGGACCCGCATGCCCCATGCCTTCGTGCTGCCAGCGCCGGCACGCGGCGCCGGGATTTCATTGGCGCTTTCCCCAAGCGACGCACTGCAATAATCTCGGTACACTGGTCGGTCAGCCGTCAATCCCTCCCATGCCGTTTTCCAACCGCCTCGACCGTCTTTTCCGCAGCCTGCGTGCCGCCATGCTTCCCTCCGATGCGTCGGGTACAGCCAAGGCCGCGGGCGGCGAGTCCGCCCATGTCCCCCATGCGCCTTCTCCCGCGGCGGGCCTGGGGCCGATCGAGGCGCTGGGGCCGGACGACGGCGTCCCGGTAGCGCCGCCGCGCGGCCTGTGGTGGCTGCGCTGGCGCAACCTGGTCGCCACCAGCTGGTTCATGTTCATCCCGCTGGTTGCCATTGTGCTCTTCACCGTGGCGATGGGCGTGATCCTGTGGTCGCTGCACGAGACCGAACGCCAGCAGCAGCGCGACGCGCTGTACCGCGACGCGGCCTGGGCGCAGCAGCGCGTGCGCCTGTCGCTGCTGAGCAACCAGGACCAGCTGGCCTCGCTCGCGCGCGACATCGCCGCCGCGCAGCTGGAGCAAGGCGCGTACCGCACCGCGGCGCAGGAAATCCTGCGCGAGAACCCCGAGATCGTCTTCATCAACTGGCTCGACGCCACCAAGCGGGGGCGCTGGTCGCTGCCGTCGACCTCCGAGTTCGCCAGCCGCCTGCGCGAGAACCAGGACCAGCCGCTCGAACCCGAGGTGCTCGACACCTTCGACGCCGCGCGCGAGACCCAGCGCGTGGTCTACTCGCGCCCGCTGGTCAACGAGCGCGGCGACAGCTTCATGCTGATGGAAGTGCCGATCGTGCGCGACAACGAGTTCCTCGGCACGCTCGGCGCGCTCTACTCGATCAACGGCATACTGACGCACCTGCTGCCGCCCGAGCTGACCGAGCGCTACCGCTTCTCGCTGATCGACAAGAACAACCAGACCCGCGCCAGCACTTCGCTGCGGCCGGTGCCCGGCAACGCGCTGTCGTACGAGGTGCTGCTCGACCCGCCGGGCCATTCGCTGTCGCTGCGCGCCGACGCCTATCCGCCGGCGTCGAACCTGCCCAACAACATGCTGCTGTGGCTGGTGGTGGGGCTGTCCTGCTTCCTGCTGTGGAGCCTGTGGAGCATGTGGCGGCACACCAGCCGCCGCTCCGAGGCGCAGCGCGCGCTGCTGGCCGAGACCTCGTTCCGGCGCGCGATGGAAAACTCGATGCTGATCGGCCTGCGCGCGCTCGACCTGAACGGCCGCATCACCTACGTCAACCCGGCCTTCTGCCGCATGACCGGCTGGCAGGAGAACGACCTGGTCGGACGCCTGCCGCCGTTCCCCTACTGGCCGCCCAACGACCAGCAGGAGATGCAGAAGCAGATCGACCTGACGCTGCAGGGCAAGTCGCCCGCGGGCGGCTACGAGATGCGCGTGATGCGCCGCGACGGCAGCAGCTTCTACGCCCGCATGTACGTGTCGCCGCTGGTCGACAGCCGCGGCCGCCATACCGGCTGGATGAGCTCGATGACCGATATCACCGAGCCCAAGCGCGCACGCGAGGAACTCGCCGCCGCGCACGACCGCTTCACCACCGTGCTGGAAAGCCTGGACGCCGCGGTCTCGGTGCTGGCCACCGACAAGGCCGAGCTGCTGTTCGCCAACCGCTACTACCGCCAGCTGTTCGGCTGGGAGGCCGAGGGACACGTCAAGCTGGCTGGCGACGAGCTCGACAAGGACCAGGTCTCGAGCGACAACACCGACTATGTCGATGCCTATGCCGGCCTGCCGGCATCGGAACTGATGCCGTATGCGTCGGATGCGCGCGAGGTGTTCGTGCCCGACATGCAGAAATGGTTCGAAGTGCGCCGCCGCTATATCCAGTGGGTCGACGGCCACCTGGCGCAGATGCAGATCGCCACCGACATCACCGTGCGCAAGGCCGCCGAGGAAATGGCGCGCCAGCATGAAGAGCGCCTGCAGTTCACCAGCCGCCTGACCACCATGGGCGAGATGGCGTCGTCGCTGGCGCACGAGCTGAACCAGCCGCTGGCCGCGATCAACAACTACTGCATGGGTGCCGTGGCGCGGCTGCATTCGGGACGCAGCACGCCCGAGGACCTGATCCCGGTGCTGGAGAAGACCTCGGCGCAGGCGGTGCGGGCCGGCACCATCATCAGCCGCATCCGCGGCTTCGTGAAGCGCAGCCAGCCGCAGCGGCGCGAGGCGGCGCTGCACGACATCGTCGCCGATGCGGTGGGCCTGGCCGACCTCGAGGCCACGCGCCGCCGCGTCACCATCCTGACCCGCCTGCCGGCGCCGCCGCTGACGGTCTATGTCGATCCGGTGCTGATCGAGCAGGTGCTGGTGAACCTGCTCAAGAACGCGGTCGAGGCCATGGCCGGGCTGCCGGCGCTGCGCGCCGGCGGCGTGGTGCGGCTGCACGCGCGGGTCGAGTCCGGCGAGATCGGCGACAACGTCCATATCGACGTGATCGACCAAGGCCCGGGCGTCGACGAGGCCACCAAGGAGCGGCTGTTCGAGCCCTTCTTCAGCACCAAGTCCGACGGCATGGGCATGGGACTGAACATCTGCCGCTCGATCATCGAGTCGCACCAGGGCCGGCTGTGGGTCGAGAACAATGTCGACGGCATCGGTTGTACATTCAAGATCATGCTGCCGCTGCAGGCGGCGCCGGCCGAAACCCTGGCCGAATAACCAGAGCCCGCGCGCGCGGGCCACGCGCACCCTTGCGCATCATCGGATGCCTGGCGCCGGCGGCGCCGCTTCCCCTCCGAGGTGGGGGGCCTGTCTCGCCACAGAGGGCCGCTGCCGGTTACACTTCGCAGCAATGAATTGTTGTCCCGAGGAGACTACATGACCGCAACGCCAAACCCCACGCCCCACCGCGGCGAGACCGTATTCATCGTCGACGACGATGAAGCCATGCGCGACTCGCTGACCTGGCTGCTGGAGGGCAATGGCTATCAGGTGCGCAGCTTCACCAGCGCCGAGCAGTTCCTCGCCGCCTACGACGCCAGCCAGGTGTCCTGCCTGATCCTGGACGTGCGCATGCCCGGCATGAGCGGGCCGGAGCTGCAGGAGCGCATGCTGGCCGAGCAGATCGACATTCCGATCGTGTTCATCACCGGCCACGGCGACGTGCCGATGGCGGTGTCGACGATGAAGCGCGGCGCGATCGACTTTATCGAGAAGCCCTTCGACGAGTCCGAATTGCGCGCACTGGTCGAGCGCATGCTGCAGAAGGCCCGCACCGACCACTCCACCGCGCGCGAGCAGCGCGCCGCCAAGGACCTGCTGGGCAAGCTGACCACGCGCGAGCAGCAGGTGCTGGAGCGCATCGTGGCCGGCCGCCTGAACAAGCAGATTGCCGACGACCTGGGCATTTCCATCAAGACCGTGGAGGCGCACCGCGCCAACATCATGGAAAAGCTCAACGTCAACACCGTCGCCGACCTGCTGCGCCTGGCGCTGTCGCGCAACAGCTGAGCGGCGGCGTCCGCCTGCTTGCGTGGTGCGGCCCGGGGCCGCACCCGCGCCCCGCTGTGCCCTGCTGCGCCCTTCCACCACTCCTGCCGCCCACCGCTCAGCGTCCGAGGTACTCCTCGTCGCGGAAGGTCACCACCCATTGTGGCCGATAGACCACAAACACAGCGACCAGCATGCCGGTGAGGAAAGCCTCGCCGAAGGCCAGGATCACGGCCCCGAGCAGGGCGTCGGCCAGGCTCAGCGGCTGTCCCGGCATGGCCAGGTAGCGCCAGCCCGCCTGCGCCGCCCCGGCGCCCAGCGCGGCCAGGCCTGCGGTGAAATATCCGTGCCCTAGGATGAAGACGAAAGGGTGGCGCGGCAGCAGGCGCCGCATCGCCGCCTGCAGGCCCGCCGCGAGCAGCGCCGGCAGCAGCGCCAGCCACACATAGCGCACCCAAAGCGCGCTCCAGTCGAACTGGCCCCAGCCGTGCCCGGCCAGGTACTCGAGCCCCAGCAGCGAGACCACGTCCGCGGCAAACAGCGACAGCAGCGCCAGCGGCAGCCCGAACAGCGTCACCATCAGCGTGGCGCCGAGCAGCTGGATCACCATGCCGCCGGCCAGCGTCGCGCGCACCGTCCACAGCAGCGCCACCAGCAGCATCGCGCCCAGCCAGGCATTCTGCAGCGCATCGCGGCGCAGCAGCCGCCAGGGCCGGCGCGTCAGCGCCCACAGCAGTCCGCACACGGACAGCAGCACCAGCAGCGGATCGGACAGGGTCGAGGCGAGCGCGGTAGGCATGCGGCCGATGCTACCAGCGCCCGGGCGGCGCGATGGCTGCCGGTGGTCAAGCTCCGTGCGGCAGGCCTCGCGCAACCCTTATAATTCCGCCTTTGGCCCTGCCGCGCGCGAGCGCGGTCCGGCGCCGCCACCTTCTCGCCATCTTCTCGCCATCACCCGCCCTGCCTCCATGCCTGCCCAACTGATCGACGGCAACGCCCTTGCCAAGCAAATCCGCTCCGAAGCCGCCCAGCGCGCCGCCCGCCTGACCGAGCGCGGCCACCAGCCCGGCCTGGCCGTGGTCCTGGTGGGCGAAGACCCGGCCAGCCAGGTCTACGTGCGCAACAAGGTCAAGGCCTGCGAGGACAACGGCTTCCATTCGTCGCTGGACCGCTATCCGGCCGACCTGTCCGAGGCCGACCTGCTGGCCCGCATCGATGCGCTCAACCGCGATCCCCGCATCCACGGCATCCTGGTGCAGCTGCCGCTGCCCAAACACATCGACAGCCACAAGGTGCTCGAAGCGATCGCGCCGGAAAAGGACGTCGACGGCTTCCACGTGGCCAACGCCGGCGCGCTGATGACCGGCGCCCCGCTGTTCCGCCCGTGCACGCCCTATGGCTGCATGAAGATGCTGGAATCGATCCAGTACCCGCTGCGCGGCGCGCGCGCCGTGGTGGTGGGCGCCTCCAACATCGTCGGCAAGCCGATGGCGATGCTGCTGCTGCAGGCCGGCGCCACCGTCACCATCTGCAACAGCAAGACCCGCGATATCGGCGCCCACACCCGCGACGCCGACGTGGTGGTGGCCGCGGTCGGCAAGCGCAACCTGATCACGGCCGACATGGTCAAGCCCGGCGCGGTGGTGATCGATGTCGGCATGAACCGTGACGACCACGGCAAGCTGTGCGGCGATGTCGACTTCGCCGGCGTGCGTGAAGTCGCCGGCTACATCACGCCGGTGCCCGGCGGCGTGGGTCCGATGACCATCACCATGCTGCTGATCAATACGCTGGAAGCGGCCGAGCGCGCCGCGGGCTAAGCGCACGCTTTGCTGCCGGCGCACGATGCGCCACCCGGGGCACTGGAAAATCCGCCGCCCCGGCCCCATCTGCGCGAATATTGCCTGACCAAGACCAGCCCACCGAGCAGCCAACCGAGAACACGCCATGGACCACGCCGCCAACGCTACCAATCCGCTGCTGGACTTTACCGACCTGCCCCGCTTTGCCGAGATCCGGCCCGAGCACATCAGCCCCGCGCTCGACGTGCTGCTGGAGCGCGCGCAACAGGCCGTCGCCCGCGCCGAAGATCCCGCCACGCCCGCCGACTGGGCCAACGCCGTGCAGGCGCTGGAAGCCGCCACCGAGCCGCTGGGCCGCGCCTGGGGCGTGGTCAGCCACCTCAGCGCCGTCGCCGATACGCCCGAGCTGCGCCAGGCGCATGCCGACAACCTGCCGCGCATGACCGAATTCTGGTCGTCGCTCGGCCAGAGCCTGGCGCTGTATGAGAAATACAAGGCGCTGGCGGCCAGCCCCGAGTTCGCCGGCATGAGCGCGGCGCGCCACCAGCTGATCGAGAACGAGCTGCGCGGCTTCCGCCTGGGCGGCGCCGAACTGCCCGAGGACAAGAAGCCCCGCTTCGCCGAGATCCAGGAGCAGCAGGCCCAGCTGTCGAAGGCCTTCTCCGACCACGTGCTCGACGCCACCAACGCGTACGCGCTGATCATCGAAGACGAGGCCCGCCTGTCCGGCCTGCCCGACGATGCCCGCGAAGCCGCGCGCCACGCCGCGGAAAAGGACGGCAAGGCCGGCTGGAAATTCACGCTGCACTTCCCCTCTTACTTCCCCGTGCTGCAGTACGCGGACGACCGCGCACTGCGCCAGACCCTGTACGAGGCCAACGTCACGCGCGCGTCCGAGCTCGGGCCGCAGCATGGCCAGGGCCAGGCCGACTGGGACAACACCGCCAATATGCGCGAGCAGCTGGCGCTGCGCCGCGAAGAAGCGCAGATGCTGGGCTACCAGTGCTATGGCGAAGTCTCGCTGGTGCCGAAGATGGCCGAGTCGCCGGCCGAAGTGCTGAAGTTCCTCGACGAACTCGCGGTCAAGGCGCGCCCCTACGCCGAGCAGGACTGGGCCGAGCTGAAGGCCTTCGCCGCGGCCGAGCTGGGGCTGCCTGAACTCGCGCCGTGGGACGTCGCCTATGCCTCGGAGAAGCTGCGCCAGCAGCGCTATGCGTTCTCCGAGCACGAGGTCAAGCAGTATTTCCCGGAAGCCAAGGTGCTGGAAGGCCTGTTCGGCGTGGTGCAGAAGCTGTTCTCGGTGCGCATCGAGCCGGAGGCGGCGCAGACCTGGCACCCGGACGCGCGCTTCTTCCGCGTCAGCACCGCCGACGGCACGCTGCTGGCCCAGTTCTACATCGACCTGTACGCGCGCGAAGGCAAGCGCGGCGGCGCATGGATGGACGACGCCCGCGGGCGCAAGGTGCTCGAGCACGGCGGCGTGCAGACCCCGGTGGCCTACCTGACCTGCAATTTCTCGGCGCCGGTGGGCGGCAAGCCGGCGCTGTTCACGCACGACGAGGTCATCACGCTGTTCCACGAGTTCGGCCACGGCCTGCACCACATGCTGACCCAGGTCGGCGAGCTGGGCGTGTCGGGCATCAATGGCGTGGAGTGGGATGCGGTGGAACTGCCGTCGCAGTTCATGGAGAACTTCTGCTGGGAATACGAAGTACTGACCGGCATGACCCAGCACGTCGACACCGGCGAGCCGCTGCCGCGCGCGCTGTTCGACCGCATGCTGGCGGCCAAGAACTTCCAGAACGGCATGATGACGCTGCGCCAGATCGTGTTCTCGTCGTTCGACATGCACCTGCATACCGATTTCGACCCGGCCGGCGCCACCTCGGTGCTGGAGCTGTCGCGCCAGATCAACGACCGCGTGCACGTGGTGCCGCAGCATCCGCTGTCGCGCTGGCCGAACACCTTCAGCCATATCTTCGCCGGCGGCTATGCCGCGGGCTATTACAGCTACAAGTGGGCCGAAGTGCTGTCGGCCGACGTCTACGCGGCGTTCGAAGAGGCCGCGCAGCTGTCGGGCACCGTGCTCGACAGCGAAACCGGCGCGCGCTACCAGCGCGAGATCCTGTCGGTGGGCGGCAGCCGCCCGGCGATGGACTCGTTCGTGGCGTTCCGCGGCCGCGCGCCGCAGATCGACGCGCTGCTGCGCCACGGCGGGATGGCGGCATGAGCGCGCTCGGACTGCCGGGCCAGGGCCCGCTGCGCATCGCCAGCTGGAACGTCAATTCGCTGAAGGTGCGGCTGCCGCAGGTGCTGCAGTGGCTGGCCGAGCAGGACCAGGCCGGCGCGCCGATCGACGCGCTGTGCCTGCAGGAACTGAAGCTGCCCGACGACAAGTACCCGCTGGCCGAACTGGAGAACGCCGGTTTCCACAGCATCTACACCGGCCAGAAGACGTACAACGGCGTCGCCATCCTGGCGCGCGACGCGAGCATGCCCGGCCCCGTCGACGTGGTGCGCAACATCCCCGGTTTCGAGGACGCGCAGCAGCGCGTGATTGCCGCGACCTATGGCGACCTGCGCCTGGTCTGCGCCTACTTTCCCAACGGGCAGGCGCCCGATTCGGAGAAGTTCGCCTACAAGCTGCAATGGCTGGAAGCGATGACCGCGTGGCTGCGCGAGGAAATGGCCCGGCACCCGCGGCTGGCGCTGCTGGGCGACTTCAATATCGCGCCGGAAGACCGCGACGTGCACGATCCGGCCAAGTGGGAAGGCCAGAACCTGGTCTCGCCGCCGGAGCGCGCCGCTTTTGCCGCGCTGCTCGAACTGGGCCTGGCCGATGCCTTCCGCAAGTTCGAGCAGCCGGAGAAGTCGTTCTCGTGGTGGGACTACCGCATGCTGGCGTTCCGGCGCAATGCCGGGCTGCGCATCGACCATATCCTGCTGTCGCCGGCGCTGACCGAGCAGTGTTCCGCCTGCGTGATCGACCGGGTGCCGCGCACATGGGAGCAGCCGTCCGATCACACACCGGTGGTCGCGACGCTGCACTGCGGCTGACACCGCGCGGCGGGCGCGCCCGGCAGCCACGCTGGCGCGTGCCGTCGGTTCAGGCAAGCCCGGGCAAGCCCCGCTCGCCGCATGCAAACCTGCCCGCTACACTGCGGGCATGAGCCCTCCCTGCCAGGCCATGTTTCGCCATCGCAATCTCCCTCACCTGCTGCTGCAAGCGCGCGAAGCGTTGCTGGCCGGCTTCCGGCCGATCCTGCGGCAGTTCGGCGTGACCGAGCAGCAATGGCGCGTGCTGCGCACGCTCAACGAGCGCGGGCCGATGGAGCCCAACCAGCTTGCCGACGCCTGCCTGATCCTCAGCCCCAGCCTGACCCGCATGCTGGCGGGCATGGCCGACGCCGGGCTGGTGGAGCGCACCCGCTCCGCCACCGACCAGCGCCGCCAGCTGGTCAACCTGACGGCCACCGCGCACGACGTCATCGCCGGGATGGAACCGCTGATCGAGGCGCGCTACCAGCAACTCGAACAGCAGCTGGGTACCGAGCGGCTGGCCGAGGTCTATCGCGCGCTTGACGCCATGCTGGCCAGCCTCGGCCCCCAGCCTGCCCCTGTTCCTGCCGCTGCCCCACCCGCACCGCCCGCCTCCGCCGCCTTGCCACCATCCGGTCGCGGCGGCGCAGCGGGCTAGCCCCCCGTTCCTTGCCGATGCCCGCGCCTACCACCGGATCCCTGCTCTCGCGCCTGTTCCCATGGAGCCAGCGCGTCGACCCAACCACGCTGCGCGCCGACCTGGTGGCGGGGCTGCTCGGGGCGGTGCTGGTGTTGCCGCAGGGCGTGGCGTTCGCCACGCTCGCCGGCCTGCCGCCGCAATATGGCATCTACAGCGCGGTGGTGCCGTGCATCGTGGCGGCGCTGTTCGGCTCGAGCTGGCACGTCATGTCGGGGCCGACCAACGCCAACTCGCTGGCGCTGTTCGCGATGCTGAGTCCGCTCGCATTCGCGGGCAGCCCTGCCTATATCGGGCTGGCGCTGGCGGTCACCATCGTGGTGGGCGTGATGCAGCTGGCGGTGGGCACGCTGCGGCTGGGTTCGCTCGCCAACTTTATTTCGCCGTCGGTGCTGCTCGGCTTTACCTGCGGCGCGGCGACGCTGATCGGCCTGTACGCGCTCAAGGACCTGTTCGGGCTGGCGGTGCCGACCGGCACCAGCGCCTTCGGCGTGCTGCGCCACCTGCTCGAGCATGCCGGCACCATCAACTGGGACGCGGCCATGGTGGGCGCGGTCACGCTGGCGGTGACGCTGCTGTGCAAGCGGCTGTGGCGGCGGCTGCCGTTCATGCTGCTGGGCCTGCTGGCCGGCTACGGCGTGGCGCTGCTGCTGAACCAGTCTGGCGGCCACCGCGTCAACGTGGTCGGACCGATTCCTTCGGCACTGCCGCACTTCCAGGTGCCGGACATGGACTGGCGCAAGCTGCCCGACCTGCTCGGCATCGCCGCCGCGCTGACCATCGTCGCGCTGGGCCAGTCGATCTCGATCGCCAAGGCGGTGGCGCTGCGCTCCGGCCAGCATATCGATGCCAACCGCGAGTTCATCGGCCAGGGCCTGTCGAATATCGCGGGCGGCTTTTTCTCCGGCTATATCTCCTGCGGCTCGCTCAACCGCTCGGTGCCGAACTTCGAGGCCGGCGCGCGCACGCCGCTGGCGAGCGTGTTCTCGGCGCTGTGGCTGGTGGCGCTGGTCGCGGTCAGCGCCCCGCTGCTGGCCCAGATCCCGATGGCGGCGATCGCGGCAATGCTGCTGCTGGTGGCGTGGGGCCTGCTCGACCTCGCGCGGCTGCGCCGCATCTACACGCTCAGCCGCACCGAGTTCGCCATCGCCATCGGCACCTTTGCCGCCACGCTGGTGATCCGGCTGGAAATGGCGGTGCTGCTCGGCACCGTGCTGTCGCTGGTGGCCTACCTGTACCGCACCTCGCGGCCCGCCGTGCGCAGCCTGGTGCCGGATGCCGACGACCCCGGCCGCCGCTTCACGCCGCTGGACGAGCTGCGCCGCCCGCAGCCGGAATGCCCGCAGCTCAAGCTGCTGCGCATGGAGGGTGCGATCTACTTCGGCGCGGTGCAATACGTAACGGACCGCCTGCACTGGCTGCGCACTGTCAATGCCGGCCAGACCCACCTGCTGGCGATGACCAAGAGCATGAACTTCATCGACCTCGCCGGCGCGGAAATGTGGGAATACGAGCTGAGCGAGCGGCGCGCGCTCGGCGGCGACCTGTACTTCCACCGGCCGCGCACGCAGGTGCTGCAGACCTGGGCGCAGACCGGCTTTACCGACAAGCTCGGCGCCGACCACGTCTTTCCGACCAAGCGGCAGGCGCTGCACACCATCATCGGACAGCTGTCGCCGGAAGTCTGCGCCCGCTGCACCGTGCGGATCTTCGAGGAATGCGCGTCGCGGCCGGGCGGCGCTGCCGCGCCGGCCGCGTCCGCGCAGCCGTGAACGAAGCGCCTGCACCGGCGCGCTTCGCAACGATCACGGCTGCAAGACAAAAACAGGGGAAACTGGGAACTGCCTGCGCCGGCGGCGCCGGCTGGCAAGCAAGGCCGGACGGCCTATGCTCTGGTACCTGATGACAGATGGGCGCCCGCGGCTTGCCTGGGGCGTGCCGGGGCATCCATCCGCATCAGATTGGCGCCACGTGGGCGCGCTTGACGACGATAGGCTGCGGCGCGCCCTGCTCGATCAGCACCACGGCGGCGCGTTCGATGGTTTCGCGGCCGGCGCGGAATGCTTCTTCGAGTGACAGCACCTGGTCGGCGCTGAAACCTTCCCACAGTGCTTCGCGTGTCACCACGCAAGTCACCTTCTCGCCATTGACAAGTGCCTGGAACAACAAGCCTTCGTTATTGATGTCGTAGCGCTCTTGCTCTTGGAATTTGATATCCATCGGTGCAGCCCTCCATATGCAAGTGGAGAAACATCCTAACATGGCTCCGGCAAAATCGTATGGGTAGAACCCTATGCGACAGGGTTCATTCGGAAGACCACCGCGAGCGCCGTTCGGTTCCGTCGGCCACACCCTTCGCACGCGGGGCACGTGCGCGCAGCTTGCCATGGCAATTGCGTCAGGCAATTGACAGCCGCGGAAATCATGCTAAAATCTCGTTCTTCGTTGGGGCGTTAGCTCAGTTGGTAGAGCAGCGGACTCTTAATCCGTAGGTCGAGTGTTCGAGTCACTCACGCCCCACCAGCGAATACAAAAAGGCCGGAAGCAGCGATGCTTCCGGCCTTTTGCTTTGCACGTCCCGCTTTACACGGCTCAGACCGCACGCTTGCGCTGCGGCACAGGCCATCGCCCCTGCCGCAGCGGCGCTTCGTCACGCGCCCACGCTGGCCCGCTCGAACAGCGTGCGCGCCAGCGCGCGATGGCGCAGCAGCACGCCGGGCAGGTCGGCCGTGAGCAGTTCGCCGTCGCGCACCACTTCCCTGCCGTTGATCACGCTGGCCGCGACATTGGCCGGCGTGCAGAACACCAATGCCGCCACCGGGTCATGGCCGGCGCCGGCAAAGCCGACCGACGACAGGTCGAAGGCGACGAAGTCCGCCGACATGCCCGGCGCCAGCGCCCCGATATCGTCGCGGTTGAGCACCCGCGCGCCGCCCAGCGTGGCGATTTCCAGCGCCTCGCGCGCGCTCATCGCTGCCGGGCCATAGCCGACCCGCTGCAGCAGCATCGCCTGGCGCGCCTCGCCCAGCATATGCGCGCCGTCGTTCGACGCGCTGCCGTCGACGCCCAGCCCCACCGGCACCCCCGCATCGCGCATGGCGCGCACCGGCGCAATGCCCGATGCCAGCCGCATGTTCGAGCACGGGCAGTGCGCCACCCCCGTGCCGGTCCGGGCGAACAGCGCGATGCCATCGTCATCCAGCTTGACGCAGTGCGCGTGCCAGACATCGTGGCCGACCCAGCCCAGGTCCTCGGCATACTGCGCCGGCGTCAGGCCGAACTTTTCGCGCGAATAGGCAATGTCGTTGTCGTTCTCGGCCAGGTGCGTATGCAGCGACACGCCGTAGTGCCGTGCCATCACCGCCGATTCGCGCATCAGGTCGCGCGACACCGAGAACGGCGAGCACGGCGCCAGCACCACGCGCAGCATCGCGTGGCGCGCGCTGTCGTGGTACTGCTCCACCAGGCGCTGGCTGTCGCGCAGGATCGCCGCTTCGTCTTCGACCACCACGTCCGGCGGCAGGCCGCCCTTGCTGCGGCCCACGCTCATCGAGCCGCGCGCGGCATGGAAGCGCATGCCCATCTCCTGCGCCGCGGCAATCGAATCATCCAGGCGCGAACCGTTGGGAAACAGGTAGAGGTGGTCGCTGGTGGTGGTGCAGCCCGACAGCATCAGCTCGGCCATCGCGGTCTTGGTCGACACCGCGATCATTTCCGGCGTCAGGTGCGACCACAGCATGTACAGGTTGGTCAGCCACGAGAACAGCTCGGCATCCTGCGCCGCCGGCACCGCGCGCGTCAGGCTCTGGTACATGTGGTGGTGCGTGTTGACCAGCCCGGGCGTGACCACGCGGCCGCGCATGTCGAGCACCTGCGCGCTGCCGTCGTCGACCCTGCGCCGGTATTGCGGCGGCAGCTCAGAGGTGGGGCCGACCCATTGCACCGCGGGGCCTTCGGCGACCAGGGCACCGTCGCGGATCTCGCGACGCTGGGCGTCCATGGTTACCAGGACATCGGCATTGAGGGCAATCAGGGTCATGGCGGAATTCCTTCTTTGAAGCGGATGGGATGTCGGTCGGATACGATCGCCGCCAGTCTACGGCGCCACAGTGCCACGCCCCAAGCGCAGAATTCCGTGCAGCCTGTCCACAAAAAGTGGACATCTGCCGAGCCGGCTCAGCGCGCCTGCGCGAACAGCATCGCCAGCGCGTCGCCGATGCGCTCCGCCATCAGTCCGGCCGCGGCGCTGAGCCGGCCGCCGGCGCGCGCCACCAGCGTCAGCGTCTGGCCCTGCAGGTGGCGGTCGCGCAAGGGCACGTACACCAGCGCCTGGCGCGCGCGCTCCTCCATCACGTCGAGCGGATTCAGCAGCGCAATGCCTGTCCCCATCAACACCAGTTGCCGGATCAGCGCAGTCGAGGTCGACTCCGCCACCGGCGAGACTTCGATCGCATTGCGCGCAAACGCCGCATCGAGGATGCCGCGGATCGACAGCGACGGCGCCGGCAGGATCAGCGGATAACCGACGCACTCGCTCAGCAGCACCGACGGCTGCGCCGCCAGCGCGTGGTCCGGCGGCACCACCGCGCCGATCTGCCAGTCGCTGCTGGCCAGCGCGCGCAACGCCGGCAGTTCCGGCAGGTCATAGCCCAGCCCGAGATCGGCATCGCCCTGCTCCACCGCCGCGACGATGTCTGCCACCGGCAGGTCATTGACGCGCACCACGATGCCCGGATAGCGCTGGCGGAAGTCATGCACCAGCGACGGCATCAGCGAGCCCGCCAGGCCCGCCGTCACCGCCACCGTGACCTCGCCGCGGCGCGCGCCCTTGAAGTCCTCGATACGCTCGCGCAGCGCGTCGTGCTCGCGCAGGGTCTGGCGGACGTGGGCCAGCACCATCTCGCCCAACGGCGTCAGTCGCAGGCGCTTGTTGATGCGCTCGAACAGCGGCGCGCCCAGTTCCGCCTCGAGGTCCAGGATCTGCCGATTGACCGCGGTCGGCGCCACGTGCAGGTACTCGGCCGCCTTGCGGATCGAACCGCGGCGGACAACCTCGTCGAGATAGCGTAGGACTCTGGCGTGCATGGGTCTGGCAAACAGGTGGATGCCGATGCCGGGCGCGGACGCGCGCATGGCTGCGGCCTGGCATTGTAGCGGCCAGGCCCCATAAAAAATGCCGCGAAGGCTATTGCGCCGCATCCGATACCTTGCTACAATCTTTTTCTTCGTTGGGGCGTTAGCTCAGTTGGTAGAGCAGCGGACTCTTAATCCGTAGGTCGAGTGTTCGAGTCACTCACGCCCCACCAGCGAATTCAGAAAAGCCGGAAGCCTTGCTTCCGGCTTTTTGCTTTTCTGCCGCCCAATCCCTTCCGCGCGCGATCGGCAGCACGGCCGGATTCTTGATACGCGGGTTGTCACCAATTCCCCTGCACACGGTTTCCCGGTTGAATCGCTCCCGCGCCCATTGTGGAACATAGTTCCGTATCGCGGAACTATCGCAGGGCGCCGGCCGTACCGCATCCCGGCACGGCCCGGACATGCCAGCCCGGGAAAGCCTGACAGCGCGGGCGCCGGATCCGCAGCGATCCGCGGACACGCCTGCAGCCTGGCTGGAATCAGTGAAAGAAGAATGGAGGCCCTCCTTGAAAGCAGTCCTTAACGCCGGCGCAGCCGCCTGCATCGCGGCCCTCGGCCTGGCCCACGCCGGCCTGGCGCACGCCCAGTCCTACCCTGCCAAGCCGATCCGCCTGATCGTGCCGTTCGCGGCCGGCGGCACTACCGATATCGTCGCGCGCGCGGTGTCCGACGGCCTGGGCCGTGAACTGGGCCAGCCGGTGGTGGTGGAAAACCGCGGCGGCGGCGGCGGCGCCATCGGTGCCGACGCGCTGGCCAAGTCCGCGCCGGACGGCTACACGCTGGGCATCGCCACGGTCAGCACCATGGCCACCAACCCGGCCACCAACCCCAAGAATCCGTACGATCCGCTCAAGGACTTCGCGCCGATCACCAACCTGGTCAACGTGCCCAACGTGCTCACGGTGAATCCGAAGGTCCCGGCCAAGACCCTGAAGGAATTCGTGGCGATGCTGAAGGCCAACCCGGGCAAGTACAGCTACGCCTCGGCCGGCAAGGGCAGCATCTCGCATCTGGACGGGGAGCTGTTCAAGGACATCACCCAGACCGACATGGTCCACATCCCTTACCGCGGATCGGGCCCGGCGCTGAACGACACCCTGGCCGGCCAGGTCAACGCCCAGTTCGACAACCTGCCGTCGTCGATGCCGCATATCCAGGCCGGCAAGCTGCGCGCGCTGGCGGTGGCGGCGCCCAAGCGCGTCGAGGGCCTGCCCGACGTGCCGACCTTCGCCGAAGCCGGCATGAAGGACATGAACAACATGGCCTGGTACGGCCTGGTGGCGCCGGCCGGCACGCCGGCGGCGATCATCACGCGCGTGCACGACGCCGCGGTCAAGGCGCTGCAGGACCCCAACGTCAAGCGCCGCCTGGCCGACAGCGGGGCCTACACCGACGGCAACACGCCGCAGCAATACGCTGCGCAGATCAAGCGCGAGCTGGACCTGCGCAAGAAGATCGCGCGCGACCAGAACATCACGCTGGAATAAGCCGGCCTGGCGGCACGGACCGCCACCGGATCAGGAAACCGGCTGCCATGTGAACTGACCCCAAAAAGTTGGACAGTGATTGGCTAGGCTTGAGAGGGCTGAGTCCTGTACTTCACGGGACTCAGCCCTTTTAGTTTGAGTTTGATGCGGTCGTGATTGTAGTAGTGAATGTATTGGGCCAGGCCTTGCTGTAGTTTCTCGACGCTGGCGAATTTGTTCAGGTAGAAGAATTCGGACTTCAGGGTGCCGAAGAAGCTTTCCATGGCGGCGTTGTCCAGACAATTGCCCTTGCGCGACATGCTGGGACGGACGCTGCGCTTTTTGAGCATTCGCTGATAGGCCGGCATCTGATACTGCCAGCCCTGATCGGAATGCAGTACGGGTCGATCCTTCGGGCCGAGGCGGCGGAACGCCTTCTTCAGCATATTCCTCACCATCTCAAAGGCGGGCCTGCGGGCAGTCTCGTAGGCGATGATCTCGCCGTTGTACAGGTCCAGCACCGGGGAAAGGTAGAGCTTCTCGCCGGCCACGTTGAACTCGGTCACGTCGGTTACCCACTTCCGATTCGCGCGTTTGGCGTGGAATCGCCGTTGCAGAACGTTGGGCGCGACACGACCCACCATGCCCTTGTAGGATCGGTATTTCTTCGGCCGGACCAACGACTTCAATCCCATCTCGTGCATGAGCCGCTGAACCGTCTTGTGGTTGACGACCGTACCGGTTTGCCGGATCGCCGCTGTGATGCGGCGGTAGCCATAACGACCCATGTGTCGGGCGAAGAGTTCGCGAATGCGCGTTTTCAGCTCCGCATACTTGTCCTGCGCCTGGAGCACTGCCTGCTGGTAGTAGAAGGTGCTGCGCGCCAGCCCCGCCACCCTCAGCAAACCGGACAATGGGTACTGCTGCCTCAGCTCAAGCACTATTTGCGCCTTTTGGGTTGCGCAGATGTCTTGCTCGCTTGAACCAAGGCTTCGAGCTTTTTTAGGTACGCGTTCTCCATGCGCAGGTAGTTCAACTCTTCAAGGAGTTCCTCGCGTGTGCGCGTACGGTCGTCTGAAGACCGCGATGGCTTTGTCTTGGGAGTCCGTTGTGGCATCTTGCTGGGCCGCCGCCCCTTAGGCCGAGGCGTCAGAGCTTCTAAACCCCCAGCATCATACTGGCGTTCCCACACACCAATGGCGCCGATATTGCGAATGTCGTACAGTGCCGCCACTTCCCGATGCGACAAGCCTTGGCGGCGCATCCGCTCAAGCACCGAGAGCTTGAACTCGGCGCTGTAGGTCTTGTACCTGCGCCTCAGGCTGGCTTCACCGTGCAGCCGATAGGCTGCCACCCAGCGTCGCACCGTCCCGTCGTCTATTCCATGGCGCTTGGCAAGCGCACCAGCTCCTACCTGCCCGCGCAGATATTCCTTGATGACCGACAGTCTGAACTGCTCGGTGTACCTATACATGAAAACACCCCAAAAGTTGGTGTCCAACTTTTGGGGTGCAGTTCACATGGCAGCCGGTTTTTTTTATGGGCGGCGCTGCAAATGCCCGGCGCGCCACTCAGATTCTTCCGATTCCAGCGCCGCTTGATCCCGCACAGCATCCCTGCTGCGCCGGTAACGTTCAATACGTGTAGAAGAAACTTTCACTTTGCGGACACGCGCCGACTCGGTACATTTACCGGGTGCTCCGCAACCCGCGCCGGCAATCGACCGGCCCACGTCCGGCCCCAAACCCGGTTTCGCGCAGGCGCTGCGCGACCGTCATTCGCGAGGATAACAAGATGCTGAAGAAGTCCGTTCCGACCCTGATCGTTGCAGCACTGGCCGCGCTCGGCGCGACCCAGGCGTATGCGCAGAAGAACTACACCGACGGCGGCGATCTCTACAGCGGCAGCCACACCAAGAAAGCCGGCCCCAACCAGGGCGCAGCCAAGTCCGGCAAGTTCGACCCGTACACCGACGGCGCCAGGCAGTCGACCAAGTCGGAACTGACCAGCTCCGGCAAGAAGTTCGATCCGAACACCGATGGCGCCAAGTCCGGCAAGTTCGATCCGTACACCGACGGCGCCAAGGCAGGTAAGGCCGATCCCTACACCGACGGCGCCAAGGCGCCCGCCAGCCAGGGCACCAAGGCGCAGTAACGCCGGCCCTCCTTCGCCAGCCTCCATCCAGACAGCCCGCCTGCGCGGGCTGTTTTGTTTGCGCGCTCGCCTGGCCTCAGGCGGCCAGCGCCGGAGCCGGCCGCGCCGGCTGCATGGTGCCGCGGTCGCGGAAGGCGGCATGCCAGGACAGCGCCTCTTCCACCAGGTGAGGGGTCTGGCCGCCGTGCGCGCAGGCGCGGCGGAAATAATCGCCGAGCAGGTCGCGGTATTGCGGGTCGGCGCAGTTGGCAATGACGGTGCGTGCGCGTTCGCGCGGCGCCAGCCCGCGCAGGTCGGCCAGGCCGTGCTCGGTGACGATGATGTCGACGTCGTGCTCGGTATGGTCGACGTGCGCCACCATCGGCACGATGCTGGAGATATCGCCGCCCTTGGCCACCGACTTGGTCACGAACACCGACAGGTGCGCATTGCGGGCAAAGTCACCCGAGCCGCCGATGCCGTTCATCATGTGCGTGCCGCCGACATGGGTCGAGTTGACGTTGCCGTAGATGTCGCACTCGAGCGCCGTGTTGATGGTGATCAGCCCCAGCCGGCGCAGGATCTCCGGATGGTTGCTGATTTCCTGCGGCCGCAGCAGCAGGCGCGAACGGTAGCGCTCCAGGTTCGACAGGAAGCGCCGGTACACCTCACGCGTCAGCGTCACCGACGAAGCCGAGGCAAAGGCAAGGCGCCCCGCATCCAGCAGCTCGATGGTGCTGTCCTGCAGCACTTCGGAGTACATCTGCAGGTCGCGGAACGGCGACTCGACCATGCCGTGCAGCACCGCGTTGGCAATGGTGCCGATGCCGGCCTGCAGCGGCTGCAGCGACGGCGACAGCCGCCCGGCGCGGACTTCGCGCAGCAGGAATTCGTTGAGATGGCCGGCGATCTGGCTGGTATCGGCATCCGGCGGCAGCGCGTTGGACGGGCTGTCGTCCTTGGCGGTGAAGACAATGGCCGCGATCTTCTCGGGATCGATCGGGATGTACGGCAGGCCGATGCGCTGCGCGGGCGCGATCAGCGGGATCGGCTGGCGGTACGGGCGCTGCACCGGCAAATAGATGTCGTGCAGCCCTTCCAGCTCCAGCGGCATGTTCAGGTTGATCTCGACGATCACCTGGCGCGCCAGCATGGCGAAACTGGCCGAGTTGCCCACCGAGGTGCTGGGGATGATGCCGCCCTGCTCGGTGATCGCCACCGCTTCGACCACCGCGACGTCCACCGGCGCGATCTGGCCGGAGCGCAGTTGCTCGACGGTTTCGGACAGATGCTGGTCGATGAACATCACTTCGCCCGCATTGATCTTGCGGCGCAGCGTGGCATCGGACTGGAACGGCAGGCGGCGCGCGATCACGTCGGCCTCGGCCAGCACCCGGTCGATGTCGTTGCCGAGCGAGGCCCCGGTCATCAGCGTGATGCGCAGCGGTTCGGTGGCCGCCCGCCGCGCCAGCGCGAACGGCACTTCCTTGCAGTCGCCAGCGCGGGTGAAACCGCTCATGCCAACCGTCATGCCGTCGCGGATCAGCGCGGCGGCTTCGTCGGCCGAGACTACCTTGTCATGCAGCTTGGCCAGGCGAATGCGTTCCTTGTCCATCTTGATCTCCGGTCTGACGGCCGGCCCGTGCCTGCGCCGTTCGCCCCGTATTGGCCTGGCGGCCTGTCTGCGGGGTCTCCGGCAGGCAGTGTAGCCAGCCGCGGTTATTCCAGCGATGGTTTAAAGTCATTGATGCCAGTCGCTTTTTTCATAACCGGCCGGGGCGGCCGCAGGCGCAGTCCGCGCCACCCGGCCCGCGCCGCGCCTCAGGACATTCCCTCGGTTGTCACAAAATTGGCAAAAGTTTCTGTTAGTCTCGCCGTTCGGTCGACCCAGCCCGCCCCAGAGGCTGCGGCGGCCGTGCCGCCCGGGCCGGCCATGCTCCGGCCCCTTGCACCCCTGCGGGTGCCTGTGCATTGCGGTGGCGGCAAACCACAACAGGAGACGCCATTCATGCAGACAAGACCCCTCGAACCCAACGAGCCGGTTGTCCTTGCCCTGATTGACGCAGTCACCGCCTGGCAAGGCGCGCTGGACCAGACCTTGCGAGCCTCAGGCCTCAACTACCCGCAGTGGCTGCTGCTGCGGGCCATCCGCCAGGGTGCCTTCAAGCGCGGCATCTCGCTGCCCGGTCCGATGCCGATCGACGCCGCGCAATCCGAGGCCATGCTCGATGAGCTGCGCCGCGACGGCTGGATCGAGTACACCGGGACGCTGCCCCCGCGCCTCGCGGAAGGCGCTACGGTTCGGGTGCAACGTACCGCGCAGGCGCTGAGCGCGCTGCACAGCGTGTCGGTGGCGGCCTTCAACTCGCAGGAACGCGCGGCGCTGTGCAGCCTGCTGGACCGGATGAAAGCCACGCTGGAAGGCCACACCTCGCGCCAGATCCGGGCCGTCTCCGAGACCTCCCGGCAGGAACGGCACACCGAGCCACTGCCCTGCCCGGGTCTGCCGCCGGTCGCCCATCGCCCTGCCTCCTGCCCCAGCCTCGCCTCGCGCTTCTGAGCGCTGCCCCGCCCCGGTCCCGCGCATAGCCGCCCGGACCGGGCATCCCTTCCCTCGCCGTCGCCAGTACCCGCCACTTTGTTGCGCCGGGGACTCGGATTTTTCCTAAAGTATGAGCATGCCCCGGCACATGCCGCGGCGCCCGTCGACACCGCGAGGAGGGGAACATGCCGCAGGAGAACGAAGACAAGGTCGCGCACCTGCTGGACCAACTGGCCACCTTCGCACGCGGGCGGCTGCCGGCGGCGATGTTCGGCGTGGTCGAGCCCTTCCTGCTGCACTACTACGACCAGGCCGACGCCGAAGACCTGCTGCGGCGCGAAGTGGCCGACCTGTACGGTGCCGTGATGGCACACTGGCAGACGGCACAGAAGTTCACCCCCGGCAGCGCCCGCATCCGCGTCTACAACCCCAACCTGGAAGAGCACGGCTGGCACTCCGACCATACCGTGGTGGAGATCGTCAACGACGACATGCCGTTCCTGGTCGATTCCGTGACCATGGAGATCAATCGCCAGGGGCTGGCGCTGCATTCGGCCATCCATCCGGTATTCCGGGTCTGGCGCGGCGGCACCGGCATCGAGCGGATCGCCCCCGCCGGCGCCGGCGAGGCCGGCGACGGCTCGCGCCTGGAGTCCTTTATCCATTTCGAGATCGACCGCACCGGTGAAGCGTCGCGCCTCGACGCCTTGCGCAACGGCATCACGCAGGTGCTGGTCGATGTGCGCGCCGCGGTGGAAGACTGGCCGCAGATGTGCGACATCACGCGCGCCACCATCGGCGCCATGGCGCAGGCGCCGGACGCGGCCTCACCGGAAAGCGTCGAGGCACGTGCCTTCCTGGAATGGATGATGGACGACCATTTCTCCTTCCTGGGACAGCGCGACTACCAGCTGGTGGCGCGCGACGGCCGCTACTTCCTGCGCGGCGTGGCCGGCTCCGGCGCCGGCATCCTGCGCGAAAGCCTGCGCGAGCCCGACGCCGAAGACCTGACCCCGCTGCCCGCGGCCGCCACCGCGATCATCGAAGGCAGCTCGCCGATCTTCCTGACCAAGGCCAATTCGCGCGCGACCGTGCACCGGCCCGGCTATCTCGACTACGTCGGGGTCAAGCTGCTCGATGAAAACGGACAGCTGTTCGGCGAACGGCGCTTCGTCGGCCTCTACACCTCGACTGCCTACATGGCGCCGATCGCCGATATCCCGCTGGTGCGGCGCAAGTGCGCCAACATCCTGGCGCGTGCCGGGTTCCTGGCCAAGGGCCATCTGTACAAGTCGCTGGTGACCATCCTCGAGCAGTATCCGCGCGACGAACTGTTCCAGGCGACCGAGGATGAGCTGTTCGACATCACCACCGGCATCCTGCGGCTGCAGGAACACCAGCGCACGCGGCTGTTCGTGCGGCGCGACCGCTTCGACCGCTTTGTCTCGTGCCTGGTGTTCGTGCCGCGCGACAAGTACAACACCGACCTGCGCCAGAAGATCCAGAAGCTGCTGACCGCGGCCTTCCACGGCACCAGCTGCGAATTCACGCCGCTGCTGTCGGAGTCGCCGCTGGCGCGCATCCAGCTGATCGTGCGCGGCGAGCCCGGCACCATGCCGAAGGTCGACACGCAGGAACTGGAAGCGCGCATCGTGCATGCCAGCCGCCGCTGGCAGGACGACCTCGCCGAAGCGCTGCACGAAAGCCACGGCGAAGAGCAAGGCAACCGGCTGCTGCAGCGCTATGGCAGCTCGTTCCCGGCCGGCTACCGCGAAGACTATCCGGCGCGCACCGCGGTGCGCGATATCGAGCTGATGGAGCACGCGCTGCGCGGCAACGGCATGGCGATGAACCTGTACCGGCCGATCGAAGCCGCGCCCGGCGCGTTCCGCTTCAAGGTGTACCGCGCCGGCGAACCGATCGCGCTGTCGCTGAGCCTGCCGATGCTGGAGCACCTCGGCGTGCGCGTCGATGAAGAGCGTCCCTACCTGATCGAGCCCGACAGCGGCGCACCGGTATGGGTGCACGACTTCGGCCTCGAAATCGCCGATGGCGGCGGTGCGGCCGAGTTCGACATCGCGCGCGTCAAGGCACTGTTCGAGGATGCTTTCGCGCGCGCCTGGCACGGCGAGATCGAGAACGACGACCTCAACCGGCTGGTGCTGCGCGCCGAACTGGCCGCGCGCGACGTGACCATCCTGCGCGCCTACGCCCGCTACCTGCGGCAAGTGGGATCGACCTTCAGCGACGCCTATATCGAACGCGCGCTGACCGGCAACGCCGGCATCGCGGCCATGCTGGTGGCGCTGTTCGTGGCGCGCTTCGACACCTTCAGCCAGGTGGCCGCCGACACTGCGCGCCAGGCGCGCTGCGACAAGCTGCTGGCCGACATCGGCACGGCGCTGGACAAGGTTCCCAACCTCGACGAAGACCGCATCCTGCGGCTCTTCCTTGGCGTGATCAACGCCACCGTGCGCACCAATTACTTCCACCGCGACGAGGACGGCCAGCCGCGCCCGTACCTGTCTTTCAAGTTCAATCCCGCGCTGGTGCCCGGGCTGCCGGAGCCGCGCCCGATGTTCGAGATCTGGGTCTACGCGCCGCGCGTGGAAGGGGTGCACCTGCGCGGCGGGCGCGTGGCGCGTGGCGGGCTGCGCTGGTCAGACCGGCGCGAGGACTTCCGCACCGAAGTGCTGGGCCTGATGAAGGCGCAGATGGTCAAGAACACGGTGATCGTGCCGGTCGGCTCCAAGGGCGGCTTCGTGGTCAAGCGCCCGCCGCCGCCGGGCGACCGCGACGCCTTGCTGCGCGAAGGCATTGCCTGCTACCAGACCTTCCTGCGCGGACTGCTGGACCTGACCGACAACCTCGTCGCCGGCGAACTGGTGCCGCCGCCCCAGGTGGTGCGCCACGACGACAACGATCCCTACCTGGTGGTGGCCGCCGACAAGGGCACCGCCACGTTCTCGGACTTCGCCAATGCGATCTCGGCCGAGTACGGGTTCTGGCTGGGCGATGCCTTTGCGTCCGGCGGCTCGGTCGGCTATGACCACAAGAAGATGGGCATCACCGCGCGCGGCGCGTGGGAATCGGTCAAGCGGCATTTCCGCGAGATGGGCATCGACATCCAGGCCACCGACTTCACCGTGGCCGGCATCGGCGACATGTCGGGCGACGTGTTCGGCAACGGCATGCTGCTGTCGCCGCATATCCGGCTGGTGGCCGCGTTCGACCACCGCCACATCTTCCTCGATCCCGATCCGGACCCGGCACGCAGCCTGCAGGAACGTGCGCGGCTGTTCGGGCTGCCACGCTCGAGCTGGGCCGACTACGATGCCACGCTGATTTCCAGCGGCGGCGGCGTTTTTCCCCGCACGGCCAAGACCATCCCGCTGTCGCCGCAGGTGCAGAAGGTGCTCGGCATCACCGCGAGCGCGCTCGCGCCGGCCGAATTGATCCACGCCATCCTGATGGCGCCGGTGGACCTGCTCTACAACGGCGGCATCGGCACCTACGTCAAGTCCAGCCAGGAAACCCACCTGCAGGCCGGGGACCGCACCAACGACGCGGTGCGCGTCAATGGCAACGAGCTGCGCTGCAAGGTGGTCGGCGAAGGCGGCAACCTCGGCTTCACCCAGCTGGGCCGCATCGAGTTTGCGCGCAAGGGCGGCCGCATCAATACCGATGCGATCGACAACTCGGCCGGCGTCGACTGCTCCGACCACGAAGTCAACATCAAGATCCTGCTGGGACTGGTGGTCGCCGACGGCGAGATGACCGAGAAGCAGCGCAACAAGCTGCTGGCCGAGATGACCGACGAAGTCGGCCTGCTGGTGCTGCAGGACAACTACTACCAGACCCAGGCGCTGTCGGTGGCCGGCCGCAGCAGCGGCGCGCTGCTCGACGGCGAGGCGCGCCTGGTGCGCTGGCTGGAACGCGCCGGACGGCTGAACCGCGCACTGGAATTCCTGCCGTCGGACGAGGACATTGCCGAACGCAAGCTGGCCGGCGAAGGCCTGACCTCGCCCGAGCGCGCGGTGCTGCTGGCCTACAGCAAGATGTGGCTGTACGACGAACTGCTGGGCTCCGACGTGCCGGAGGACGCGCTGGTCTCCGGTCTGCTTGCGGATTACTTCCCGGTGCCGCTGCGCCAGCGCTACGGCGAGGCCATGCAGCGCCATCCGCTGCGGCGCGAAATCCTGTCGACGCACCTGACCAATATGCTGGTCAACCGCATTGGCGCCACCTTCGTGCACCGGATCATGGAAGAAACCGACGCACGACCCGCCGATATCGTGCGCGCCTGCCTGATCGCCCGCGACGTGTTCGGGCTGACGCCGCTGTGGCAGGAAATCGACGCGCTCGACAATCGCGTCGCCGACGCCGAGCAGGCCCGGATGTTCGGCTCGGTGGCACTGCTGCTGGAGCGCGCCTGCCTGTGGTTCATCCGCTATCTGCGCAGCGGCAGCAGCGCCACCGAAGAGCTGGCGCGCTTCGCGCAGGCGGCACAGTGGCTGGCGCCCCGCTTGCCGCAACTATTGCCGCAAGCGGATGCCGCGGCATTGGCCGAGCACACGCGTGCGTTGATCGAAGCGGGAGTGGGCGAGACGCTGGCCGCGCGCGTGGCCGGCAGCGAGATTTCCGCCGCCGCGCTCGACATCGCCGAAGTGGCCGCGGCGTGCGAGCGCAGCCTCGACCTGGTGGCGGGGGTGTACTTCGCGCTGGACAGCCACCTGAGCTTCAGCTGGCTGCGCGAACGCGCACTGGCGCTGCCATCGGACACCCATTGGGACCTGCTGGCACGCACTACCACGCTGGAAGACCTGGGGCGGCTCAAGCGCGCGCTGACGGTCAGCGTGCTGTCGCAGGCCAGCGGCCAAGCCTCGCCGGAAGCGATGATCGACGCCTGGCGCGCCAGCCGCCACGGCGCGCTCGAACGCTTCACGCGCATGCTGGCGGACCAGCGCGCCTCGGGTGCCGCGGGACTGTCGATGCTGTCGGTCGCGGTACGCGAGATCGGCATGCTGGAGCGAAGCTAGCCGCGCCGGATGCGTGGCGGCTTACTCGTCGGTGTCGGCGCCAGTGTCGCCACCGATGTCCGCGTCGGCGTCGGCGCTGCGCGGACGCAGCTCGAGGCCGAGCAGGATCAGCAGCTCGAAGGCATCGGACAGCAGGTGCTTCTGCCGCGGCAGCAGGCTGGCGTACGGCATGTCGTAGATCGACTGGTGCGCCGCGCGCTCGCCCTTCAGGCCGCGGTCGCGCGCAATGTCCGACAGCAGCGCGGCAAACCCGGACAGGTCCTGCGCCGCCAGCGCCGAGTTCAACACCTTCGCGATAACTTCGGGCGAAGCGTTGGCCCAGCCCATGCGTTCGGCATTGGAAGCGGGGTCGTTGGGAAGGTCGGCAAAGTCCATGTTGTGTTTAACGGTCCTGCCTAAACTAGCTTAAGCCGCCAACGATGTGAATTTGACCCCACACAGGTGGGGTAACTTGGACTGCCTCGGGGGGTGGTTACCGCGGTGCCGGCTTGGAGCCGTGCCTCGCGCGGCCCCGGACCGGTGCCTTCGCCGGCGACCTGGCTGGCCGCTTCGCCGCTGCCTTCTCTACCGCCTTTGCCGCCACCTTCGCCGCCACCTTCGCCGCCACCTTCACCGCCACCTTGGCCGGCACCTGGCGATACGTCGTGCTGCCATCCGCCGCAGTGCGCGCCTCGACATGGTTGCGGGCTCCACACTGCGGGCAGCGGAATACCAGTCCCTGCCCTTCATCGCGGATCTGCACCTCATCCTGCTCCCAGCGCGCGCCGCAAGCCTGGTTCCCACAAACAAACATGAATTCTCCTGGAGGTTTGTGCCAGACGCCGCTGGCACGAGCGCCGGCCCGCCACTGAAGCGGACCGCGCGTACGCAGGCGCGATTATCAGGCCTGTCGCCGGCCAGCGGGTCGATTTACCGCAGATTCCGCGGCTTGGACAGCAATGCGAGGCCTTTCAACCATTGCGCTGCACCCATTGCTGCGCCCAGGCAATCGCCGCGGCCCGCGCCTCGTCCGGCGTAGGGTGCGCGGTCGGCGGCGCCCCGCCCTCGAGCACCACGGCGCCCGACTCCCAGATATCGCACAGCGCCTTGAAGCGCCCCATGCCCAGCGCATGGCAGAACACGTGGATGACGAAGCCGCGGTACTCCACCACGTCGGTGGCGGCATCAGTGAGCACCTGATCCGACGTGACATCGGCAGGCAGCAGCGGCGCATCGGGCTGGCGCAGTTCGCGCTGGCCTGCGGTCGCGCGTGCCGAGCACGCCAACGCGCCGCCGGCCACCGTGCCAAGCAGCACGCCCAGGGCGAACCAGCAGGCTTTGCTTCCGCTTTCAGCCATGGCATCTCCTGTAGCGATCCGGCGGTCCCGGCAAGGCAGCGTCATGGGCGCTGTCATCGGTTTCAGGTTATACCAGGCAGCAATCAGGTACCGGCGCGCCCATGGGCGAAATTGAGAATCGGGAGGATGACCGAACCGCATGCCGCCGCTATACTGTACATCCATACAGTATCAGGACACTGCCATGCCCTTGTACCAGTCCGACTCCATCCTCCTTGAAGCCCACTACTTCGGCGACGACACCGAATCCCTCCGCCTGCGCTGCGGCAGCGTGTGCGTGAACGCCGGCGCCATCCTGGTCGACGGTATCGAGCCGCGCCAGCTGCAGTCGCTGCGCTGGACGCCGGACTTCCTGTCATTCGAGGCGCAGGGCATGCGCCACCGCTATCCGGTAAGCCGCCCGGCGCTGGTCGGCCCCGCGCAGGCGCGCTTCGCCCTGCTTTGAGCTAGCACTGGCTGCGCCACATAAAAAAAGCCCGCCGCGGCGGGGTGCGGGCGGGCTGGTGAGTACAGCCAGCGCAGTCTACTTGCATCGGCGCGGCTACCATGCCCCGAGCACCCCGGTATCCCGGCGCCTTTTCTGTTGGCGGTCCGCGGCGTCACATCGTCAATGCCGCAAGAAGCAAGCTGCGCCGCAAAAGACACCGGCACTGTCAGACGGTCACCGATACCGGCCGCAGAAAGCAGCGTGGAGACTAGGGCATCTTCCATCAAGGAGGTGCGCCATGGCGGCCAAGAACATCCACGTCGTACCGCTCGACAACGGCTGGGCCATTGAATCCGAAGACGGCGCGGGCGGGCGCCAACTCTACGCAACCCAAGAAGACGCAATCGCCGCGGGCACCGAGAAAGCCCGGCAACTCCATGCAGAACTGCTCGTCCACGGCCGCGACGGCCGCATCCGGATGCGCAACAGCTTCGGCAACGATCCCCGCGATATCCAGGGCTGACCTGACAACAGCGCGTCAGCCACCGCTGACGCGCATCCCCTCCACGCGTGAGCGCGTCGCGTAATAAGCCAGCACCAGCGATGCGGTCAGTGCCAGGCCGGCGACTGCCAATGCGATGCATGTGGTGCCGGCGATCCCGTTGCCCTTGTCGGTCATGACAGCCTCCGTGGCGATGAAGTCCGCTGTGTCATCACTATAGGTGCAACGGGCTGGATCGAAAAACAGCCAAGGCAGCGCCGCCGGATTTGGCAAAACGGCCCGCGAGCAGTTTCGCGACCCGCGCTTGTTTCTCGGGCTCCCCAGACAATGCCACCAAGCCGCCGTCGACGGCCTGCTGCCAGGCTATGCGCCCTTCGAGCAGGCCGCGCAATACCTCTTCTCCGGTCACGACCACGACATCGCCGTCGACCGGTCCGGCATCATGATCGGCATGCTCATTAGCGTTGCCTCTGCCGCCCGGCGCATAGCGCGTCCATAGCCGCGATTCGACCAGCAGCAGCGACACCGCGGGCAGCCTGGCCCTGACGACCGCCAGCCGCTGCTCCAGCAAGTGAGCGGCTTCGTCAGCGCTGAGCCGTGCATTGGCGTCCGAGACCTGCGAAGCCGGCGCCAGCATGCCCGCGTTCCGTGCATCGAAAATGGCAAAGGCCACGCCGATGGATGCAGGGTGCGCCGCCCCGACCTCATCGCCGAGTACGAAGTCGGAGCCGCATGCCGTTGCGTGCAACGGCAGTGCGAGGCAGGCGGCCGCCAGCACGGCCTTCATCAAGGGGCGGGCGAATGTCATGGCGTCACGATGTTGAACCAGAACGGGAACGAATCGAGCAGACCCAGGAATTCTCCAAGCGCCTCACGTCGCCCTTCCACTTTCATGTCGCCCTTGGCGATGGCATTCTCGATGGTCGTTTCCTTGAGCTGGATCGAATCGAGCGTTGCCTTGGAAAGCGTAATCGTGGCATCTGCCTGAGGCAGCGGCTTGCCATAGTTCAGGACCGCATTCTCCACCGCCAGGCCATACTGCTTCTTCAGGTCCGTGAAATCCAGATTGAGTGCGATCTTCTTGCCGGCTGCCTTCGGACCGTTCAGTCGCACCGCCAGGTAGTCGAACAGCATCTCTGGCGGCATCGCCTTGATAGTGTCCGGGCTGGCCACATCGGTGCCCCCAGCCTTGGGCACACCATTGCGCAACTCATAGGCACCCATCAGGTACACCGAGCGCCATGGGCCACTTTCCGCCTGGTAGCCGAGCTGCTCCAGCGAATCGGCCAGCAGGTCCTTGCCGGCCTTGCTGTTGGGGTTGGCGTACACCACGTGTTTGAGCGCCTCCGCGGTCCAGCGGTAATCGCCCTTGTCGAAGTCGGCTTTCGCCCGACGCAGCACGGCCGCCTCGCCGCCCATGTACTCGATGTATTTCTTTGCCGCCATCTCGGGCGGCAAGTTGTTGAGGTCTGACGGATTGCCGTCATACCAGCCCATATATCGCTGGTACACGGCTCGCGAGTTATGGCGCAGCGTGCCGTAATAGCCGCGGTTCGGCCAGAACTTGTCGAGTTCTGGCGGCAGCTTGATGAGCTCGGAGATCTCTTCGCCGGTGTAGCCTTTGTTCATCAGGTTGACCGACTGATCGTGCGTGTATTTGTACAGGTCTCTCTGCTTCTTCCAGTAGTCGATGATCTTGGCATTGCCCCACATGGGCCAGTGGTGAGCCTGGAACTTGAAGTCGACGTCCTTGCCGTAGAGGTCAATGGTCTCGTTCAGGTAGCTCGACCACTTGAGCGCATCGCGCACCTGCGCCCCGCGCAGGGTCAGGATGTTGTGCATCGTGTTGGTCGTGTTCTCGGCCATCCACATGCCCCGGAACTGCGGGAAGAAGGTATTCATTTCCGCGGGCGCCTCGGTGCCAGGCGTCATCTGGAATACCATCTTCACGCCGTCCACGGTGACTTCGGTGCCCGTCTTGCTGATGATGTCGGACGGCACGATCAGCCCGGCGGTGCCAGTCGACACGGTCTGCCCCAGGCCGCCATTCACACCACCGCGGTCGTTGCGAGGCAGCAGTGCACCGTACATGTACACCGCGCGTCGGCCCATCGCGTTGCCGGCAATGACGTTCTCGCTGACAGCATGTTCGGTAAAGCCTTGGGGTGCCAGGATCTTCACCTTGCCGGACCTCACATCGGCCTCGTTCACGATTCCCCGAACGCCGCCGTAGTGATCGATGTGCGAATGGCTGTAGATCACGGCAACGACAGGGCGTTGCCCGAGATTCTTGCTCACGAAGTCATACGCTGCCCTGGCCGTTTCTGCCGAGATCAGCGGGTCCAGCACGATCCAGCCCGTATCCCCCTGGACGAAGGTAACGTTGGACAAATCGAAGCCCCGCACCTGGTAGATGCGATCCGCGACCTTGAACAGACCATTCTGCATGGTCAACTGGGCATTGCGCCACAGGCTCGGATTGACGGTATCGGGGGCTGGCTTGTCGATGGCGATGTACTGCTTGTACTGCTCGAGATCCCACACCACGTCGCCTTTTGCGTTGCGGATGGTCAGCGTGTCCGGCTTGGCGATCAGCCCGCGCTGTGCGTCCTCGAAATCGGACCGGTCATTGAACGGCAATTCCTTCAGGACCGCGGCATTGGCCGCCCGCGTTGCAGCCGTAGCCGGCTTGCCACCGAGCGCTTGAGTTTGCGCATGGCTCGGCGTGGAACAGGCGATGGCTGCCCCAGTGATCAAGACCATTGTTATCCGCATCGCCTCCCTCCAGAAAATGCTTCTGCCGCATGAGCCAAGCTTGTCGCGTCAACTGGCAAGGTAAGCTCAAGGGTTGGACCGGCGGAAGTGAATCTTTCCGATAGGCGAATAAAACCGCTTCGACTTCGATCCAAATTTCCCTCGTGATTCGATGCTGAATCACCTCGCGGGCATGCTGTATATACGTACAGTATGGCAGCATGATCAACGGCCGCTGCTTGCGAAAGGCGACAGCTTCGACGGTGCGTTTGCACCTTCCCGCAGCCTGAATATTGGATGTCATCCAAAAATGCAGATAACGGCGTACCCGGCGCGGCCAATAAAAAAACCCGCTTGGCCTTTTACCAAGCGGGTTTTGTCTGGTCGGGGCGAGAGGATTTGAACCTCCGACCACCTGCACCCCATGCAGGTACGCTACCAGGCTGCGCTACGCCCCGAAGCAAAAGATTATAACAGAAGCATTTCTCGTATGACTAGCTCCTGACGTGGAAATTATCCGTGCCTGGCAATCTCGCGTAGCTGCGCCAGCAGGTGCTGCACCTCGACTAACTCATTGCGCAAGCCGGCGATGTCGACCGACAGTGCCGGCGCTTTTTCCGCGCCGGCTTCCATCGATTCCTGCGTTGCCGTGGCCGCGCTGTGATGACGGCCTTCGTCGAGGCGGTTGCGCGCGCCGTTGATGGTGAAGCCCTGCTCGTAGAGCAGCTCGCGGATGCGGCGGATCAGCAGGACTTCGTGGTGCTGGTAGTAGCGGCGGTTGCCGCGGCGCTTGACCGGCTTGAGCTGCGTGAACTCCTGCTCCCAGTAGCGCAGCACGTGCGGCTTGACGGCGCACAGCTCGCTCACCTCACCGATGGTGAAGTAGCGCTTGGCCGGGATCGGCGGCAACGCGATGCGGTCGCTGGGTTTGTCCGACATGCAGTGTGTAGACGAGCGTCAGGCCATGCCGGCCAGGAGGTTGGCGCGCGTCACGCGCGCGCCCAGAAGAATACCGATGCCGGCCTCGGGAAGCAATCCGCCGTTCGGGTGACGGGTCAGCCGGCGATGCCGGCGCGTTCTTCGACCAGGCCCTTGAGCTTCTGGCTGGCGTGGAACGTCACCACGCGGCGCGCGGTGATCGGGATGACTTCGCCGGTCTTGGGGTTGCGGCCGGGCCGCTGCGGCTTGTCGCGCAACTGGAAGTTGCCGAAGCCGGAAAGCTTGACGCTGTCGCCCTGCTCCAGCGCTTCGCGGATGACATCGAAGAAGGCCTCGACCATGTCCTTCGATTCCCGCTTGTTCAGGCCGACCTGGTCGAACAGCATCTCGGCCAGCTCGGCCTTGGTCAGCGTGGGAACTTCGGTCGCGCGGGCGTCCGGCATGGCATCGTCAAGGGAGGATGCCTGCCGGTCGCTCATCTCACCCAGTGCTGCAGCGGTCATGGAATTCGCGTCTCGATCATTCATGTCGATCGCTCGAGTGTCTGTCTGGCGATCCGCCCGGGGCGAGCCCGGGCGCCCTTTTTATCGTGCTCCGCCGGTCATGGCGACGGTTCAGCCGCGCAGCCGCGCCTGGAAGGCTTCGGCCAGCGCGTCGACCATGCAGCGCACCGCGCTGTCGACGGTTTCGTCCTGGAGGGTCGACCCAGTATCTTGCAAGGTCACCCGGAACGCAAGGCTTTTCTCGTCCGCGCCGATGGCCGTGGAAGCGCCCTTGGGACGGAACTCGTCGAACAGCACCAGGCCCTGGCAGAAGCGGCCATAACCCTGTTTTTCCAGCGCCGCGCGCATGGTGTCAAGCAGGTCCTGCACGCGCACCGACTGCTTCACGACCATGGCCAGGTCACGCACGGCGGCGGGGAATTTCGAGATCTCGGTGTACGCCGGCAGCCCGGTGCCGCGCAGCGCGTCGAGCTGCAGTTCGAACAGCACCGGCGCATGCGCCAGCTCGTATTCCTGCAGCCAGCGCGGATGCAGTTCGCCGACCACGCCGACCGGCTTGCCGTCGAGCAGCACGCGCGCGGCGCGGCCCGGGTGCAGCGCCGGGTGCGAGACCGGCTCGAAGCGCGGCACGCGCGGATGGAACAGCGCCTCGACATCGCCCTTGATGTCGAAGAAGTCGACGTTGCGCGTGGCGATGCCCCACTGCTCTTCGAACGCCGGGCCGTAGGCGATGCCGGCGGCCATCATCGGCTGCTCATACCCGGCCACGGTCAGGCCGCCGTCCTTGACCTCGGCGTCGCGATGGAACACGCGGCCGACCTCGAACAGGCGCACGCGCGCGGCCTTGCGGTTCAGGTTGTAGCGCACCTTGTCGACCAGCCCGCCGATCAGCGTCGAGCGCATCACCGCGAGCTGGCTGGCGATCGGATTCAGCAGTCGGATCGGCTTGTCGTTGGCGGCGAAGTCGCGCTCCCACTTCTCTTCGACGAAGGCGAAGTTGATCACTTCCTGGTAGTCGCGTGCGGCCACGGCATGGCGCACCACGTGGGTGGAGCGGCTGGCTTCGTTGGTCGGGCGCATTTCGCTTTCGGCAACCGGCGGGCGCGCCGGAATGCGCTCGAAACCGTAGATGCGCGCGACTTCCTCGATCAGGTCTTCCTCGATTTCGATATCGAAACGGTAGCTCGGCGGCGTGACCTCGAACACTTCGCCCTCGGCGCCCTGCGCGCGCGTGAACGGCAACTGCAGGCGCTGGAACACATCGGCGATGGCCGCCGGCGACAGCTCGATGCCGAGCACGCGCTCGGCGCGCGCCACGCGCAGGCTGACCGGCTTGCGCACCGGCAGGCTGACCACGTGGTCGTCCACCGGGCCGGCCTGGCCGCCGCAGATCTCGAGGATCAGCGCGGTGATGCGCTCGATATGCTCGACCGTGGTGGCGTAATCCACGCCGCGCTCGAAACGGTGTCCGGCATCGGTCGAGAAGTTGTAGCGGCGGCTGCGGCCCTGGATCGCGGCCGGCCACCAGAATGCGGCTTCCAGATAGATGTCGGTGGTGTCCAGCGTCACCGCGGTGCTGTCGCCGCCCATGATGCCGGCCAGGCTCTCGATCTCCTTGTCATCGGCGATCACGCCGACCTGCTCGTCGACCTCGACGGTGTTGCCGTTCAGCAGCTTGAGCTGCTCGCCCTTGCGGCCCCAGCGCACGTCCAGCCCGCCGTGGATCTTGTGCAGGTCGAACACGTGCGACGGACGGCCCAGCTCCAGCATCACGTAGTTGGAAATATCGACCAGCGCCGACACGCTGCGCTGGCCCGAACGCTCCAGCCGCTGCACCATCCACAGCGGCGTGGCGGCGCGTGCGTTGACGCCGCGGATGATACGGCCGGAGAAGCGGCCGCACAGGTCGGGCGCCGACACCTTGACCGGCAGCTTGTCCTGGATCGTCACCGGCACCGGTGTCATGTCGGGCAGGTTCAGCGCGGCCCCGGTCAGCGCCGACACTTCGCGCGCGACGCCATGGATCGACAGGCAGTCGGCCTTGTTGGGGGTCAGCTTGATGACGAAGACCTGGTCGTCGAGGTCCAGGTACTGGCGGATGTTCTGGCCGACCGGCGCATCTTCCGGCAGCACCATCAGGCCGCCGTGGTCCTCGGACAGCTTCAGTTCGCGCGCCGAGCACAGCATGCCGAAGCTGTCGACACCGCGCAGCTTGCCGACCTTGATCTCGAACGGCTTGCCGCCGTCCTCTGCCGGCGGCAGCACCGCGCCGACCAGTGCGCACGGCACCTTGATGCCGGGCTTGACGTTGGGCGCGCCGCAGACGATCTGCAGGGTCTCGCCGGTGCCGGCATCGACCTGGCACACGTTGAGGCGATCGGCGTTGGGATGGCGCTCGGTCGACAGCACGTGCGCGACCACCACCTTGTCGAACGGCGGCGCGACCGGGCCCACCTCTTCCACTTCGAGCCCGGCCATGGTCAGGCTGTGCGACAGCGCGTCGGTGGAAATCTTTTCAGGGTTGGCGAAGGTGCGAAGCCAGGATTCCGAGAATTGCATGGCGCTTCTGATCCGGTAAGTATTCTGTGTAGTCGGTGACGAGTTTGACCGCGGCCAGGAAACAGCGGCGTGTCAGGCGAACTGGCGCAGGAAGCGCACATCGCCCTCGAAGAACAGGCGCAGGTCGTTGATGCCATAGCGCAGCATGGTCAGGCGCTCGAGGCCGGAGCCGAACGCGAAACCGATATAGCGCTCGGGATCGAGGCCCATGTTGCGCAGCACGTTGGGATGCACCTGCCCCGAACCGGAGATTTCCAGCCATTTTCCATTGCCGAAGGCCATGTCGATTTCCGCCGACGGCTCGGTGAACGGGAAGTACGAAGGACGGAAGCGCACCTGGATGTCGTCACGCTCGAAGAACTTGCGCAGGAAATCGGTGTACACACCCTTCAGGTCGGCGAAGCTGACGTCCTCGCCGATCCACAGGCCTTCGACCTGGTTGAACATCGGCGAATGCGTGGCGTCGCTGTCGACGCGATAGGTACGGCCCGGGCAGATCACCTTGATCGGCGGCATCGCCTTGCCGGCGTACTTCTCCACGTGCATCTTCGCGTAGCGCACCTGCATCGGGCTGGTATGCGTGCGCAGCAGCAACAGCTTGTCGTCGCTGTCGCGGCCATCGACGTAGAAGGTGTCCTGCATCGAACGCGCCGGATGGTTGTCCGGGTTGTTCAGCGCGGTGAAGTTCATCCAGTCGGTTTCGATCTCGGGGCCGTCGGCCACGTCGAAGCCGATCGAGCCGAAGATCTGCTCGACGCGCTCCCAGGTGCGCATCACCGGATGCAGGCTGCCGCGGGACACCGCGCGGCCCGGCAGCGTGACGTCGATGGCCTCGGCGGCCAGGCGCGCGTTCATCAGCGCGTCGGCCAGCGCCTGGCGTCGCGCCTGCAGCGCGGCCTCGACCTGCTGCTTGACCTGGTTGATGCGCGCGCCCTCGCTCTTGCGCGTCTCCGGGTCGAGCTTGCCGAGGCCCTTGAGCAGTTCGGTCAGCGCGCCGGTCTTGCCGAGGAAGCGGGCCTTCTCGTTTTCCAGCGTGGCGTTGTCATTGGCGGCGGCGAAAGCGGCCTGGGCGTCGGCGACGATTTGGTCCAGATCCTGAGACATGGCGGCGGTCGTGGAGTGTTCTGGCGTCGGCGCAACCCTGTCATGCGACAAGGCCGGCCCGACGTGGGTTGGCACTTCGTGCGGTATGCGTTTCCGCATGCGGTCTCGTCAAGCAATGCAAGACGGCATGCGGAACCGCAAATAAAAACGGGGCTCGGTGAGGAGCCCCGTTTCAGCAGACCTTGCGGTCAGCGGTCGACCTTGCGGTCGGTGCTTGCCCGGCAGCGCTTGCGCGCTACCGGAGCCGGCATCAGGCAACGGTGGCTTTCACCTGGTTGACGATGGCGGCAAAGGCAGGCTTGTCGTGAATAGCCATGTCCGACAGCACCTTGCGGTCCAGTTCAATCGAGGCCTTCTTCAGACCGTTCATGAACACGCTGTAGGTCATACCATGCTCACGCGTCGCGGCATTGATACGCGCAATCCACAGCGCGCGGAACACGCGCTTCTTGTTGCGGCGATCGCGGTACGCGTACTGGCCAGCACGCATGACCGCCTGCTTGGCGATGCGATAGACATTATTGCGACGGCCGCGGTAACCCTTGGCAGCGTCGATAACCTTCTTGTGACGGGCCCGTGCAGTGACCCCACGCTTTACTCGAGGCATGTAATTCTCCTTTCGTTGTCGTCAGGGGTTATGCGTAAGGCATCATCGCGCGCACCGACTTCAGGTTCGTCTCATGGACGTCCTGAGTACCGCGCAGTTGACGCTTGTTCTTGGTGGTCTTCTTGGTCAGGATGTGACGCTTGAAGGCCTGGCCGCGCTTGAACGAACCGTTCGGACGGGCAGTAAAGCGCTTGGAAGCGCTTTTCTTCGTCTTCATCTTCGGCATGAAAAACTCCAGCTCATATGACATGCATGCAGGTGGACGGCTGACGCCGACGCTTGCAAGACCCGCATCCACTTGTTGTTGCGCGATGGTCCTGGCGGACCCCGCGCGACTTCCGCACGACACAGCGCCGGGATGACTGGCATCCCGGCCGCCGCACCGCGCAGGAATTACTTCTTCTTCTTGGGGGCGAGCACCATCACCATCTGGCGCCCTTCCATCTTCGGCATCTGCTCGACCTGGCCGATCTCTTCCAGGTCCGCCTTCAGGCGTTCGAGCATGCGCGCGCCGATTTCCTGGTGGGCCATCTCGCGACCACGGAACCGCAGCGTGATCTTGGTCTTGTCGCCATCTTCCAGGAAGCGCTTCAGGTTGCGCAGCTTGACGTTGTAGTCGCCATCATCCGTACCCGGCCGGAACTTGACTTCCTTGACCTGGATGATCTTCTGCTTCAGCTTGGCCTCGTGGGCGCGCTTGGCTTCCTCGTACTTGAACTTCCCGTAATCCATGATCCGGGCGACGGGCGGAGTCGCGTTGGGGGCGATCTCCACCAGGTCCAAGTCCTTGTCCTCAGCCAGCCGCAGAGCGTCCATGAACTTGACGATGCCGAGCTGCTCGTTATCAACCCCTACCAGGCGCAGTTCAGGTGCGCTGATTTCCCGGTTGATGCGATGACCTTTGTCCGTAGCGATGTTGCGTTACCTCAAGAAGACAAAAAAACAAGCCGTGCTCACCACCCTCAGGCTTTGCTGGCGACGTCGTGTTGCAGACGCTCAACAAACGCGGAGACGGGCATCACACCCAGATCCACGTTGCCACGGGCACGCACGGCCACTTGATTGGCATCCCGCTCCTTGTCGCCCACGACCAGCAGGTAGGGGACCTTTTGAAGCGAATGCTCGCGGATTTTATACGTAATTTTCTCGTTACGCAAATCGGCCTTAGCCCTAAACCCTTGTTTTTGCAGCAATTGCACGACGCTTTCGGCGTACTCTGCCTGCGAATCCGCAATATTCATCACCACCACCTGCTCCGGGGCCAGCCAGGCCGGCAGCGCGCCGGCGTGGTTTTCCAGCAGGATCCCCAGGAAGCGCTCGAACGAGCCCAGGATGGCGCGATGGAGCATCACCGGGCGCTTGCGCGAGTTGTCTTCGGAGACGTATTCGGCACCCAGGCGCTCCGGCAGCACCAGATCCAGCTGCAGCGTGCCGCACTGCCACGAACGGCCGATCGCGTCCTTGATGTGGTATTCCACCTTCGGGCCATAGAACGCGCCCTCGCCCGGCAGCTCTTCCCACTCCACGCCGCACGCGCGCAGCGCCAGGCGCAGGCCTTCCTCGGCGTGGTCCCAGATCTCGTCCGAGCCGGCGCGCTGGTCCGGGCGCAGCGACAGCTTGACCTTCACGTCCTTGAAGCCGAAGTCGTCATAGACCGAGAACGCCAGCTCGTTGAAGGCCTTGGCCTCGGCAACGATCTGCTCTTCCGTGCAGAAGATATGCGCATCGTCCTGCACAAAGCCGCGCACGCGCATCAGCCCGTGCAGCGCGCCCGAGGGCTCGTTGCGATGGCAGGCGCCGAACTCGGCCAGGCGCAGCGGCAGGTCGCGGTACGAGCGCAGGCCGTGGTTGAAGATCTGCACGTGGCCCGGGCAGTTCATCGGCTTGATCGCGTAGTCGCGCTTCTCCGACTCCGTGACGAACATGTTCTCCTTGTAGTTCTGCCAGTGGCCTGACTTCTCCCACAGCGAACGGTCCATCACCTGCGGCGTGCGCACCTCGTCGTAACCGGCATCCGTCAGGCGCCCGCGCATGTACTGCTCGACCGCCTGCCACACCTGCCAGCCCTTCGGATGCCAGAACACCATGCCGGGCGCCTCTTCCTGCAGGTGGAACAGGTCGAGCGTCTTGCCCAGCTTGCGGTGGTCGCGCTTCTCGGCCTCTTCCAGCATGTGCAGGTAGGCTTCCTGGTCTTC
The DNA here is from genome assembly GCF_020618415.1 of Cupriavidus sp. MP-37. Taxonomy (NCBI): domain Bacteria; kingdom Pseudomonadati; phylum Pseudomonadota; class Betaproteobacteria; order Burkholderiales; family Burkholderiaceae; genus Cupriavidus; species Cupriavidus sp. MP-37. Next base: position 2,557,782 of record NZ_CP085344.1, read on the forward strand.
CTTCTTCGCCCACGCCGTGCCATAGATGCGCTGGAGCATCTCGTTGTTGGCGTCGCCGCGCCAGTAGGCGCCGGCCACCTTCATCAGCTTGAAGACCTTGAGCTTGCCCGTCGACGGCACGTGCGGCCCGCGGCACAGGTCGACGAAATTGCCCTCGCGGTACAGGCCGATTTCCTGGTCGGCCGGGATCGAGCCGATGATCTCGGCCTTGTACTTCTCGCCCATCGACTCGAACAGCGCCACTGCTTCGTCGCGGTTCCACACTTCGCGCGTGACCTTTTCGTCCTTGCGCGCCAGCTCCGTCATCTTCTTCTCGATGGCGGCGAGGTCTTCCGGCGTGAAGGGACGCTTGTAGGCGAAGTCGTAGTAGAAGCCGTTCTCGATCACCGGCCCGATCGTCACCTGCGCGTCCGGATACAGTTCCTTGACGGCGTAGGCCAGCAAGTGCGCGGTGGAGTGGCGGATCACGTCGACGCCGTCGGCATCCTTGTCCGTGACGATGGCCAGTTCCGCATCGCGCTCGATCCGGTAGCTGGTGTCGACCAGTTGCCCGTCCACCTTGCCGGCCAGCGCGGCCTTGGCCAGGCCGGCGCCGATGCTCTGCGCCACTTCGGCAACCGTCACCGGGCCGGGAAACTCGCGGCGGGACCCGTCCGGCAGCGTGATTGCGATCATTTCGACTCTCCAGGTTCCGCCGGCGGCGCCTTGCGCCTTGCCCGGGCGGATCAAACTGCATCTTGTGGCGCCGGCCCGCATGCCTGCGCGCCGACGATTGGTTCTTGGCTGCCCCGCCCTGCTGCACGGGAAGGCGGCAGCTTATCAGGGCGCTGGCAAGCGACGGACGAAAAAAAACGCGGCCAAGGCCGCGTTTCTCTTTGTCAAACCCGATCCAACCGGGTCGAAGGCGCACCTCGACTACTGTCGCTTGCCAGCGGTAGTAGTTCGCGGTGTCATAACCATGATGCCCTTCCGTTCCGTATGGGGTTGAATCGGACTTGCCGCACTGCTGTTACTGCTTACTGCAATTCGTTGGTAGGCTCGATTGGACTCGAACCAACGACCCCCACCATGTCAAGGTGGTGCTCTAACCAGCTGAGCTACGAGCCTAGCGAAGCCGCAAGTATAGCATCACTTTCTTTTCGCCTGCAACACCCCCTGGACTTCCTCGATCAGCAGCAGCGCGCGCTGCAGCTGCGTGGCTTCGGACACCTCGGCGGTGAACTGCATGCGCGCCACGCCCTTGCTGGACAGTGTCTTGACCCCGGTGACGTTGATCTTTTCACGCGACAGCACTTCGGAGATATCTCGCAGCAAGCCCTGCCGGTCGATCGCCTCGACGTGGATGTCGACCGGGTAGACCGCGGCGTGGCTCTTCTTGCCCCATTCGGTCTGGATCACGCGCTCCGGCGCGCGCGCCGACAACTGCTGGAAGGTGTGGCAGTTGCGGCGATGGATCGACACGCCGCGTCCGCGCGTGACAAAGCCGACGATCTCGTCCGGCGGCGCCGGCTTGCAGCAGCGCGACATCTGCGTCATCAGCGAATCCACGCCCACCACCAGCACGCCGCTCTTGGCGCCGCGCGCCACGCTGGTGGCGCGGCTCTTCTTGGTGACGGCGTCTTCCTCGCTCAGCGGCGCCTGCGCCTCGCCTTCCGGATGGCGCAGCGCGTGCTCCACATGGCGCAGGCTGAACTCGTCCTTGGCCACCGCGGCGAAGAGGTCGTCGGGCGCCTTGAAGCCCAGCCGCGTCGCCAGGTCTTCTAGCTTGACCGCGGTCTTGCCTTCGCGCTGCAGGGTCTTGTCGATCAGCGCGCGGCCCTGCGCGATGGTCTCCTGCGAGTCCATCGCGTTGAACCACGCGCGCACCTTGGCACGGGCGCGGCTGCTGGCCAGGTAGCCCAGGTCGGCATTGAGCCAGTCGCGCGACGGCCCGCCCTGCTTGACCGCGATGATCTCGACGGTCTGGCCGTTCTTGAGCGGCGTGTTCAGCGGCACCATGGTGCCGTCCACGCGCGCGCCGCGGCAGCGGTGGCCAAGGTCGCTGTGCAGGTAATAGGCGAAGTCCACCGCGGTCGCGCCCTGCGGCAGCGCCACCACGCGCGCCTGCGGCGTCAACACGTAGATGTGGTCGTCGATCGCGGCGTGCTTGATCTGCTCCCACGATTCGTCGTGCGCGACGCTGTGGTCGGCATCGTCCTTCCACGCCAGCAGCTGGCGCAGCCAGGCGATCTTCTCGTCGTAGCGCTCGCTGGCGGAGAACTGACCGGCATAGCCGCGGCTGCCCGCCTCCTTGTAGCGCCAGTGCGCAGCCACGCCGTATTCGGCGAAGTGGTGCATCTCGTGCGTGCGGATCTGCACCTCGAAGGCGCGGCCGTCGTCGCCGATCACCACCGTGTGCAGCGACTTGTAGCCGTTGGCCTTGGGCCGCGAGATGTAGTCGTCGAACTCGCGCGGGATCGGCTGCCAGATATGGTGGACGATGCCCAGCACCGTATAGCAGTCCTTGATATCGTCGACGATCACGCGGAACGCGCGCACATCGTACAGGTCGGCAAAATCCAGTTCCTTGCCGCGCATCTTCTTCCAGATGCTGTAGATATGCTTGGGGCGCCCGCTCACCTCGGCGCGGATGCCGGCGGTGGCCAGCTCGGACTGCAGCCGCGCGATCGCGCCGGCGATATAGCCTTCGCGCTCGATGCGCTTTTCATCCAGCAGGCGGGCGATGCGCTTGTAGGTATCGGGCTGCTCGAAGCGGAAGGCCAGGTCCTCAAGCTCCCACTTCATCTGCCAGATGCCGAGGCGGTTGGCCAGCGGCGCGTAGATGTCGAGCGTTTCGCGCGCCACGCCGGGCAGCGGGGCCTGCTTGGTCTCGGCCAGCCAGCGCAGCGTCTGCAGCCGCGAGGCCAGCCGCACCAGCACCACGCGGATGTCCTGCGCAAACGCCAGCAGCATCTTGCGCAGCGCCTCGACCTGCTCGTGGCGCGCCTGGGCTTCGTTCTTCGACGGCGCGGCCGACTCCGCTTCAGGGCGATTGCCGGCGATGGCGCCGATGCGCAGCAGCTGCCGCACGCCATTGACCAGCCGCGCCACTTCCTCGCCGAAACGCGGCTCGATCTCGGCTTCGGTGTCGGGCACGAATGCCGCCAGCCCGAACAGGCACGCGGCCGCGCGCGCGCAATCGTCCACGCGCAAGCCGTCGAGGATGCGCAGCATCCCCTCCGCGTGCGACTGCACGGTCTCGCCGGTGGGCAGCGCCACGCCGGCACCGTGCTCGCGCACGTACGCCAGTGCGCGCTCGACCAGCTCGGTATCCGGAATGCCCGCGACCCGGCCGGCCAGGTCGGTCGACGTCACCATGTCACAGCGCCTGCATCAGTTGAGCGCAGCGGTCACCACCACTTCGATCAGGTAATCGGGATTGGCCAGGCGGGCTTCGACGGTGGCGCGCGGCGGCGTGTTGCCTTGCGGCACCCAGGCATCCCAGACCTCGTTCATCGCGCCGATCAGGTCGATGTCGGTCAGGAAGATCTGGCACGACAGGATGCGGGTCTTGTCGCTGCCGGCCTCGGCCAGCAGGCGGTCGATATGGCCCAGCACCTCGCGCGTCTGGCCGCGGATATCGGCCTTGGGATCGACTTCGGGCACCTGGCCGGCGAGATACACCACACCGTTGTAGACCGCGTATTCGGACAGGCGCTTGCCCACGTGGGCGCGCTTCAGTTCAAGGTTACTCATGACAATGCGTTGATCGATAAAAAACAGGTCCGCCGCGAGCGACGCGCAGATTCACCCGACAAAGAACTGCCGCGCGATCGCGATCTGCGCCGGATCGACAAAGGTCGGCGCGTGCCCCACTTCAGGGACTTCGACCGAGCTCACATGCTTGCCGCGCGCCACCATCTCGGCCACGGTCTCGCGCAGCAGCAGGTCGGACTGCGCGCCGCGCACCACCAGCACCGGGGCTTCGATGGCCTCGAAGCCACGCCATAAGGCGGCCTCGCCCGCCGCCACCGCTTCGGGCGTCGACTTGCGGAACGGCACCGCGAGCTGCGGATCGTAATGCAAGCCCCATTCCAGGCCATCGGCACCCTGCACCGGCTTGATGATGGCGGCGTTGAGTTCTCGCCACTGTTCTGGCGTGTGGCGCCCGAACGAAGCGCTGATGGTCTGCAGGTAGGCCAGCCCTTCCTCGAAGGTCTTGAAGCGTACCGGCAGGCCCAGGTAGGCGCCAATGCGCTCCACCGCCGACAGCGCGATCTTCGGGCCGACGTCATTGAGCAGCAGCTTGCGCACCGGCGACTTCGGCAGCCCGGCCAGGCCCATGCCGATCAGGCCGCCCATCGAGGTGCCGAACCAGTCCACTTTCTCGACATTGAGCCGCGCAATCAGCGTGACCATGTCGGACACGTACTGCGGCACGACATAGCCGTCCGGGTTGGACAGCCATTCTGAGCGGCCGCGTCCCACCACATCGGGACAGACCACGCGATATTCGCCGCACAGCGCGCGGGCGACGGCGTCGAAGTCGCGCCCGGTGCGCGTCAGGCCATGCGCGCACACCAGCACGCGCGGATTGGCGGGGTCGCCCCACTCGTGGTAGGCCATGCGGTGCAGGCCCGCCGGACTGATGCACTGGACGAAACCGAGACGCGGACTGGCAGACATCTGGACTCCCTGGCAAACCGGACTGCACAGCGCCAGGAGACGCCGCCGCCGGAAGTTGAGCAAAGCTGGATTGTACGCCGCAGCGGGTACAATGCCACAGCACAGTGTCCGCGCCCCGCGCGCGGCCGCGCACCGCCACGGCGCGCGCCGCCCATCCGGCGGCTGGCCTGCCGTGGCATCCCCTTTCTCTCGACGGAGGCTTACATGCTCAACGGCAAGACCGCACTGGTAACTGGCTCGACCAGCGGCATCGGGCTCGGCATCGCAAAGGCGCTGGCGGCGCAGGGCGCCAACATCATCGTCAATGGCTTTGGTGACGCGGACGCCGCAAAGAACGAGATCGCGCAGGCGGGCCAGGGCATCCGCGTCGGCTACCACGGCGCCGACATGAGCAAGGCGGCCGAGATCGAGGACATGATGCGCTACGCCCAGTCCGATTTCGGCGGCGCCGACATCCTGGTCAACAACGCCGGCATCCAGCACGTCGCCACCATCGAGGATTTCCCGCCCGAGCGCTGGGACGCGATCATCGCCATCAACCTGACCTCGGCCTTCCACACCACGCGCCTGGCGCTGCCCGGCATGAAGCAGAAGAACTGGGGCCGCATCATCAACGTCGCCTCCACCCACGGGCTGGTGGCATCGGCGCAGAAATCCGCCTATGTGGCGGCCAAGCATGGCATCGTCGGTTTTACCAAGGTGACCGCGCTGGAAACCGCGCAGACCGGTGTGACCGCCAACGCGATCTGCCCGGGCTGGGTGCTGACGCCGCTGGTGCAGAAGCAGGTGGAAGCACGTGCGCAGAAGGAAGGCATCCCGGTCGAGCAGGCCAAGCGCGAGCTGGTGCTGGAGAAGCAGCCCTCGGGCCAGTTCGTCACGCCCGACGAGCTGGGCGCGCTGGCGGTGTTCCTGTCCTCCGAAGCCGCCCGCCAGGTGCGCGGCGCGATCTGGAACATGGATGGCGGCTGGGTCGCGCAGTAACGAGCAAGGAGCATTGATGCAACGACGACGTTTTCTCGGCACCCTGGGCGCGCTGGCGCTCGGCACGCTCGCCGTCGGTGTGCTCGGCCCCGCGGCCGATGCCTTCGCGCAGGCGAAGCCGCTCGCCATCGACGTCTACAAGAGTCCGCTGTGCGGTTGCTGCGAGGAATGGGTCAAGCACCTGCGCGCCAACGGCTTTACCGTGACGGTGCATGACGTCGAGGATACCGGCGAATACCGCAAGCGCTTCGGCATGCCCGAGCGCTTCGGCTCCTGCCATACCGGGCATATCGCCGGTTACGCGATCGAGGGTCACGTGCCCGCCGCCGATATCCGCAAGCTGCTGGCCAACAAACCCAAGGCGGTTGGGCTGGCAGTTCCGGGCATGCCGGTCGGCTCGCCGGGCATGGAACAGGGACCGCGCAAGGATCCCTTCGACGTGCTGCTGGTCAAGGCCGACGGCGCGGCCTCGGTGTTCAGCCGCTACAACAAGCCGGCGGCCTGACGTGCCGCCCGCCGGATGCGGCGCGGCGCATCCGGCTATGCCCTGCCCCCCGCGAGGCGCGCCAGCGCCGCCTCGACTTCCCGCCACACGGCCTCGGTCTCGCCCTCAGCCTGACTCAGATCAAACCTTGCATTTCCGGCGGCACTGGTTTATACCAGTTCAGGTATATTGCCCCGATGCCAGCCAAAGAAAGACCCCTCTTTTGGATCGGAAGAAGCAGAAAGGACCTGACGGAGCTTCCGCTCGACGTGCGCAGGTTTTTCGGCCATGCGCTGCATTTTGCCCAGCGCGGTGATCGACACGATGCGGCGAAGATTCTCAAGGGTTTTGGCAGCGCCGGGGTGCTCGAAATCCTGGAGGACGACGCTGCCGGCACCTACCGCGCGGTCTATACCGTGAAATTCGCTGAAGCGGTGTTCGTCCTTCACTGCTTCCAGAAGAAGAGCAAACGCGGCATTGCCACGCCGAAGGCAGACATCGAAATCATTCGCGCCAGGCTCAAGGTCGCAGAAGCACTGGCATGGGAGTTACGACATGGCAAAACGCAGGATTGATGGCATCGAGGTCGAGGCCAGCTCCGGCAACGTGTTTGCCGACCTGGGCGTGCCGGAGGCCGACAAGCTGAAAATCAAGTCCGGACTGGCCATCGAGATCACGCGCGCCGTACGCAGCCTTGGCCTGACCCAGGAAGAAGCAGCCCACCGCATGGGCATCCCGCAACCGAAGGTCTCCGGACTGCTTCGCGGCGACTTCGCCAACCTGTCGGAGCGCAAGCTGATGGACTGCCTGAACCGGCTTGGATACGACATCGAGATCAAGGTCAGCCCGGCGCTGGAACCGATCGGCCACCTCACGCTGAAGGTCGCCTGAAAACAAGAACCCCCTGCAGGCACACGGCATGCAGGGGGTCGCTGATGTCGGCGCGCGCGAAAACCTGCTTACAGCAGCGGCGCCCCCGTCTTGGCCTGGATTTCCTCGCGGCTGACGCCCGGCGCGGTTTCCACCAGCTTGAGGCCGTCCGCGGTCACGTCGATCACGCCCAGGTCGGTGATGATGCGGTTGACCACGCCCACGCCGGTCAGCGGCAGGTTGCACTGCTTCAGGATCTTGATGTCCTCGGTGCCATCCTTCTTCTTGGCGGTGTGTTCCATCAGCACCACCACGCGGCCGACGCCGGCGACGAGGTCCATCGCGCCGCCCATGCCCTTGACCATCTTGCCGGGGATCATCCAGTTGGCCAGGTCGCCCTTCTCGCTGACCTGCATCGCGCCCAGGATGGCCAGGTTGATGTGGCCGCCGCGGATCATCGCGAACGAGTCCGCCGACGAGAAGATCGACGAGCCCGGCAGCGTGGTCACGGTCTGCTTGCCGGCATTGATCATGTCGGCGTCGACCTCTTCCTCGGTCGGGAACGGGCCGATGCCGAGCAGGCCGTTTTCGGATTGCAGCCACACTTCCATACCTTCCGGCACCCAGTTGGCGACCAGCGTCGGCAGCCCGATGCCCAGGTTGACGTAGAAACCGTCCTGCAGCTCGGCCGCGGCGCGCGCGGCCATTTCGTCACGTGTCCATGCCATGATGGGATCTCCTTAGCTGGCCGCGCGCACGGTGCGCTGCTCGATGCGTTTCTCGGGGTTGGCGTTGAGCACCAGGCGCTGCACGAAGATGCCGGCCAGGTGGATCTCGTCGGGATCGAGCTCGCCGGTCTCGACGATCTGCTCGACCTCGGCCACGGTGACCTTGCCCGCCATCGCGCACATCGGATTGAAGTTGCGCGCGGTGCGGCGGAACACCAGGTTGCCGGCCTTGTCGGCCTTCCAGGCCTTGACCAGCGCCACGTCGGCGGTCAGCGAACGTTCCATCACGTACTTTTCGCCGTCGAATTCGCGGATTTCCTTGCCTTCGGCGACGATGGTGCCGACCCCGGTCTTGGTGAAGAACGCCGGGATGCCCGAGCCGCCGGCGCGCAGCTTTTCGGCCAGCGTGCCCTGCGGGGTGAATTCCAGTTCCAGTTCGCCGGCCAGGTACTGTCGCTCGAACTCCTTGTTCTCGCCCACGTAGGACGAGATCATCTTCTTGATCTGGCGCGTGGCCAGCAGCAGGCCCAGGCCGAAGCCGTCGACGCCGGCGTTGTTGGAGATGCAGGTCAGCTGCTTGGCGCCGCTGTCGCGCAGCGCGCCGATCAGCGCCTCGGGGATGCCGCACAGGCCGAAACCGCCCACGGCGATCGTCTGGCCGTCGCGGACGACGCCTGCAAGCGCTTCTGCGGCGCTGGCGTAGACCTTGTTCATGCTTCGCTCCTTCCTCGGTAGTCCCTGTCGATCTCCCCGCCGGCGGTTGGTGCGGCGGGCGACGCAGGGAAATTGTAACGGTACAATCGGCAACGGGCGGTCGGCCGTCGCCGTCACGCGTCCGACCGACAGCATACGCAAGCACAGCCGGCTACGCCATTACGTAAAAATACATAAGCAGATGCCCGCCATCGACTACCAGACCGCCTTCCAGCTCGCCCCCGTGGGCCTGGTGCTGTCACGCGAGCGCGTGATCGAGGACTGCAACGAAGAAGTCTGCCGCATCTTCGGCACCACGCGCGAGGCCCTGCTGGGCCAGTCGTTCCAGGTGCTCTACCCCACCGCCGACGAATTCGAGCGCACCGGCGCGCGCATCGCGCCAATCATGGGCAAGCGCGGCATGTATTCGGACGAGCGCATCATGAAGCGCGCCGGCGGAGAACTGTTCTGGTGCCACGTCACCGGCCGCGCGCTGGACCGTGCCCAGCCGCTCGGCGCCGGCATCTGGACCTTCGAGGACTTGTCGCAGAAACGGCAGGTCACCGCCGAACTGACCGCGCGCGAACGCGAGATCGCGGCGCAACTGGTGGAAGGCAAGACCAGCAAGCAGATCGGCAAGCTGCTGGCTATCAGCCCGCGCACGGTCGATATCTATCGGGCGCGGCTGATGAAGAAGTATGGGGCGAGTACGTCGGTGGATCTGGTGCAGCGGCTGGTGAACCACTGACAAACACCAATACCAATAGCAGGGAGATCGGTTTTCGGTGCGCCCAAGCGGCCCGAGCTGGCCTTAGCAAGGTGTTCTCCCTCTCCCCTCACGGGGAGAGGGCCGGGGTGAGGGGTGGCTTGACTAGGAGCCAAATCGAGCGAAGCCAACGGTGTTAACCCACGACCCTCACCCTTTGACACCCCTGCCCTCACCCCCTGCCCCTCTCCCGCAAGCGGGAGAGGGGAGCAAACCATCACCCTTCGATGATCTCCCGAATCTCCGCCGGCACCGGCACCGATTTCTCCGCCGCATAGTCGCACCACACCACCTTGGCCCCGCCCTCGGCCCATACCACCTCGGGCAGATCGGTGCGCCGGATTTCCATGCGCGTCTCGAAACTGGTCCGTCCCAGCTGCCCGGCGTAGACCCGGCACTCGATCTCGCCCGGATAGCGCAGCTGCTTCAGGAAGGTCATATGCGCATTGATGATGACCGGCCCCTGCCCGTTCGCATCCTTGCCGCCGCGCCCCAGCGACGCGAACCATTCGATGCGGGCCTGCTCCAGATACTGGAAATAGACGGTGTTGTTGACATGGCCCATCGCGTCCATGTCGCCCCAGCGGATCGGCATCACCACCGTATAGACGTGTTTCATCTCAGCCTCCAATGCAACAGGCCCGCCAACACTGGCGGGCCTGCTTCATGACTTAGCGCTTGGCGATCGCGCCTTCGGCCTTGGTGACCAGGTCGGTGCCGATCTGCTTCTTCCACTTGTCGTAGACCTTGGCGGTGGCCTTGCGGAAGGCGTCGTGCTCGGCCGGGGTCAGGTGCGTGACCTTGACGCCGTGGGCCTCCATGTCCTTCCACGCGGGCGCGCCGGCCTCGGCCAGGCCCTTGCGGGCCAGCGCGATTTCCTGCTTGCCGGCGTCGATGGCGGCCTGCTTGACGATCTCGCGGTCGGCCGGGGTCCAGCTTTCCCAGATCTGCTTGTTGACCACGAAGATCAGCGGGTCGGCGACGTAGCCCCAGGTGGTGACGTACTTCTGGCCCACGGTGTAAAGCTTGGCGGCGGCGAACACCGACTGCGGGTTCTCCTGGCCGTCGACCGCGCCCGAGGCCATCGCCGGCTGCGCGTCGGCCCAGCTCATCTGGGTCGGGTTGGCGCCCAGCGCGTTGAAGGTCTCGATGTACAGCGGCGAGCCCACCACGCGCAGCTTCAGGCCCTTGAGGTCTTCCGGCTTGCGGATCTCGCGCTTGGAGTTCGACACCTCGCGGAAGCCGTTCTCGCCCCACGCCAGCGGCACCACGCCGGCCTTCTCCAGCGTGGCGAAGATCGACTTGCCGACCTCGCCCTGCGTCAGCGCGTCGAGCGCCTTGTAGTCGGGCATCAGGAACGGCAGCGAGAACAGGTTCAGTTCCTTGACCTGCGGCGACCAGTTGATGGTCGAGCCCACCGCCATGTCGATCACGCCCTGGCGGATCGCCGAGAACTCGCGGGTCTGGTCGCCGGCCACCAGCGAGGTGCCCGGGTACAGCTTGATATTGATGCGGCCGTTGGTACGCTGCTTGACCAGGTCGGCCCAGATCTCGCCGCCCTTGCCCCACGGGAAGGCCGGGCCGAGCACCAGCGACATCTTGTACTCGGACTTGTAGGTCTGGGCCATCGCACCGGCGGGGGCGAAGGCGGAAGCGGCCAGGGCTGCGGCCGTTGCAAGCATCAGGGCACGACGTTTCATTTCATCTCCTCAGGGGAAAAGCGTCAGGTTCTTGTAGGTGAATGCAAACACGGCATCGACAGCGGTCAATAGCCGAGGTACTCCGGCAGCCACGTCGCCAGCGGCGGATAGGCCAGCACCATCAGCATGGCGATAAACATCGCCAGCAGCATCCAGATCACCCAGGGCACGGTTTCTTCCATGCGCACGCGGGCGATCCGGCACGACACCATCAGGTTCACGGCCAGCGGCGGCGTGAACTGGCCCAGCGCCACCTTCAGCGTCAGCACCACGCCGAACCACACCGGGTTCCACTGGAAGGCATTGGCGATCGGCAGCAGCAGCGGCACGAAGATCAGGAAGATCGAAATGCCGTCGAGGAACATGCCCACCGTCATCAGCAGCAGCACGATCAGCGCCAGCACGCCGTATTCGCCCAGCCCGGAGGTGGCGATCGCCTGCGCCAGCGGGTCGATCACGCCCAGCGTCGACAGCGCATAGGCAAAGATGCCGGCCAGCGCCACCACCAGCAGGATCACCGCCGAGGTCTCGGCCGCTTCCTGGAAGATCGTGAACAGGTCGCGCAGGCCGATGCTGCGGTACACCACCATGCCGACGAACAGGCCATAGACCACCGCCACCACGGCGGCTTCGGTCGGCGTGAACCAGCCGGCGCGCATGCCGCCCAGGATCAGGAACGGCGCCACCAGGCCCCAAGCGGCCTCGCGCAGGCTTTTCCAGAACGGCGGACGCGGCAGCGCGGCTTCGGCGGCGCCCATATTGTGCTTGCGCGCCAGCCACACCGCCGGCACGATCAGCGCGATGCCCGCGAGCACACCCGGGATCATGCCGGCCGCGAACAGCGCCGGCACCGACGCGCCCGGCACCAGCACGCTGTAGATGATGAACGCCACCGACGGCGGGATCAGGATGTCGGTCGCGGCCGCCGCGCCGACCACCGCCGCGCTGTACGAGCCGGGATAGCCCGCGCGCGACATCGCCGCGATCATCACGCCGCCGACCGCGGCCGCGTTGGCCGGGCCCGAGCCCGAAATGCCGCCGAGGAACATCGCCACCAGGATCGCCACCAGCGGCAGCATCCCCGGGCCGCGCCCGACCACGGCGATGGCAAAGGTCACCAGCCGCTGCGCCACGCCGGAGCGGTCGAAGATCGAGCCCACCAGCACGAACATCGGGATCGCCAGCAGCGGGTACTTGGCCAGCCCGGCGTAGAAATTCTGCGGCACCGCCAGCAGGCCGAACATCTGGGTATCGAGATTGGACAGGCCGATCGCGACCAGGCCGCCCAGCCCCAGCGACACGCCGATCGGCACCCCCAGCAGCATCAGGCCGATAAAGACCACGAACAGGATGATGGCAACCAGCGTCATTGGGTACGCTCCGTCGCCGACTGGCTCTGTTGATGCAGCGTCTTGAGCGCGCGCACGTTGCGCAACACCAGGGCCAGCGCGCGCAGCGCGATGCCGGCCGACAGCACCGGCAGCCAGATCGAGTACCACCAGCTCGGCACGCCGATGCCGGGCGAGGTTTCGCCGAAGGTGTACTCGTCCCACGTAATGCGCGCGCCCAGCACCGCCAGCGCGATGAACATCACCGCCACCGCCAGCGCCGACAGGATCGCCAGGCGCCGCTGCCGGGCCGCGCTGCCGCGCTCGAAGAAGAATTCGATGCGGATATTGCGGTCGCGCGCCACCGCGGCGCTGCCGGCGACCAGGGCCAGCACGATCATCAGGAACACCGAGAATTCCTCGGTCCAGGCGAACGACTCGTCGGTGAAATAGCGGACCACCACGTTGGCGAAGGTGATGCCCACCAGCAGCACCATCACGATCACGCCAATCCAGTCCTCGAGGCGGGGCGATACGCGGAATTCAGCGTCCTGCGCTTCGTCGGCGGCCTGCGGGATCACCGCGGAATCGACGACGTGTTGCGGCACGGCGTTGCGCCGTGCCTCGTTTTGTTGCTCCATCTCCCCGGCCTCCGGTCCAGGGCCGCTGGGGCCATGCGGCCACCGCGGCGTTCTCGCTTTGTATGTAAAGACTTAATCTGCAGACATGGCGGATTATGCCAAGTCTGGCCTGCCACGCACGAAATTTCTGAAGTTTGACGCATGCTGACGACGGCGCGCCCAAGGGGACCGGATAAGCCCAGGGTTGGCGGTCGGGTATCCCGCGGCGCTTTTGGCGCGTGGGCGGGATGCGGGGGACGTGTGCCCCCGGCGTCAGCGCACGGGGCTCAGACCATGCCGTCGTCGGCGGTGATGACGGCGCCGTTGATAAACTGCGACTGGTCCGAGGCCAGCAGCAGCAACAGGCCGTCGAGATCTTCCGGCTTGCCCAGGCGCTTGCGCGGCAGCATCTGGATCAGCTTCTGCCCGGCGTCGGAATCCCAGTGGTGGTGGTTGATATCGGTGTCGATATAGCCGGGGCAGATGGCGTTGGAATTGATGCCATGGCGCGCCCATTCCAGCGCCATGGCCTTGGTCATGTGCACCACCGCCGCCTTGCTCATGCAATAGACGCCGATCTGCGACAGCACCTTCAGCCCCGCCACCGACGCGATATTGACGATGCGCGCCTGCGGCAGCGGACTGCCGTTGCGCTCGGCGCCCTTGGCGCGCGCAATCATGCGCTTGGCGACTTCCTGCGCGACAAAAAAGGCGCCGCGGGTATTGGTGTCGAAGACGAAGTCGAAGTCTTCCGGGGCCACGTCGGTCAGCTTCTGCGTGGTCGACACGCCCGAGTTGTTGACCAGGATATCGATGGCGCCGGCTTCGGTTTCGGCGTGCGCCACCGCGGCGCGGATGCTGTCGGGATCGGTCACGTCCAGGCGCACCACATGGGCGCTGCCGCCCTCGGCCTCGATCGCGGCGCGCAGTTCCTTGAGCCGCTCGGTGCGGCGCGAGGCCAGCACCACCTTGGCACCGGCGGCGGCGAGCACCGTGGCGAAACGCGAGCCCAGCCCGCTCGAGGCGCCGGTCACCAGCGCCACCTTGCCTTCCAGATTGATCGACAAACCCATGATTACCTCTTGTGCGGGAGCCCCTCTGGCCTCATCAGGAGCAGAAGGCAGCATATCAAAAAAAAGAACGACCGTTCCAAAAAAATCCTTGCCTGTGGGTGGCGAGTCCCGGACAATGCCGGAGATTCTAAGAACTTGGCCCGCAAAGGGAAAGAGGGAAAACGCGCGATCCGGCCGTGTTCGGATGCCGTTCCAGCGTCGTCCGACCATGAATCGGCGCCGCTTCACCGCCGCGCCCGCGCGGCTCCCCCGGCGGCCCCCGCGCCGCGCCCGGGCCGGGTTCTCAGCACAACGATCACCGCATTTCCCACAATTGCCAGCTAGCAGCAAAGAAACAGAGGGTTAGAGACAAATGGATCAGCAACAGCTCCTGGAGCAGTTCGGCCCGCGCGAAGCCATGGAATACGACGTGGTCATCGTCGGCGGCGGCCCCGCCGGCCTGGCCACGGCCATCCGCCTGAAGCAACTCGCGCAGGAGAAAGGCGCCGACGTCAACGTGTGCGTGCTGGAAAAGGGCTCCGAGCCCGGCGCCCACATCCTGTCGGGCGCCATCATGGACCCGCGCGCGCTCAACGAACTGATCCCCAACTGGAAAGAGCTGGGCGCGCCGCTGAACCAGGCCGTGACCGAGGACAAGTTCCTGTTCCTGAACGAGACCGGCTCCAAGGGCACGCCGCCGGCGCTGCTGCCCGAGTGCTTCCACAACGAAGGCAACTACATCGTCAGCCTGTCGAACTTCGTGCGCTGGCTGGGCCAGCAGGCCGAGGCGCTGGGCGTGGAGATCTTCCCCGGCTTCCCCGCGGCCGAGGTGCTGTACAACGAAGACGGCTCGGTCAAGGGCGTGGCCACCGGCAACATGGGCATCAACAAGGAAGGCGAGCCGACCGACAACTTCCAGCTCGGCATGGAGCTGCATGCCAAGTACACCATCTTCGCCGAAGGCGCGCGCGGCCACCTGGGCAAGCAGCTGATCGAAAAGTTCGGCCTGGATGCCGGCAAGGATCCGCAGAGCTATGGCATCGGCCTGAAGGAACTGTGGGAGATCGACCCGGCCAGGCACAAGCCCGGCCTGGTGGTGCACACCGCCGGCTGGCCGCTCGATCCGGCCACCTACGGCGGCTCGTTCCTGTACCACATGGAAGACAACAAGGTCGCGGTCGGCTTTGTGGTCGGCCTCGACTACACCAACCCTTGGCTGTCGCCGTTCGAGGAATTCCAGCGCTTCAAGACCCATCCGGAGATCCGCCAGTACTTCGAAGGCGGCAAGCGCCTGTCGTACGGCGCGCGCGCCATCACCGCCGGCGGCCTGCTGTCGCTGCCCAAGACCGTGTTCCCGGGCGGCGCGCTGGTCGGCTGCGATGCTGGCTACCTGAACGCCTCGCGCATCAAGGGCAGCCACGCCGCGATCAAGACCGGCATGCTCGCCGCCGAGGCCGCTTACGATGCGCTGCAGGCCGGCCGCCAGCACGACGAGCTGAGCGCCTACCCGGCCGCGTTCGAGCAGAGCTGGCTGTACAAGGAACTGCTGCAGGCCAAGAACTTCAAGCAGTGGTTCAAGAAGGGCCGCACCACCGCCACGCTGATGACCGGCATCGAGCAATGGCTGCTGCCCAAGCTGGGCGTGCGCAACCCGCCGTGGACCCTGCATCGCGAGAAGCCGGACCACGTCTACCTGAAGCCGGCCGCCGAGTGCCAGAAGATCGAATACCCGAAGCCGGACGGCAAGCTGACTTTCGACCGCCTCAGCTCGGTCTTCATCAGCAATACCAACCATGAAGAGAACCAGCCGGCGCACCTGACGCTCAAGGACGCGAGCGTGCCGGTCGACATCAACCTGGACAAGTACGCCGGCCCTGAGTCGCGCTACTGCCCGGCGGGCGTGTATGAGTTCGTGCAGGACGAAACGTCCGGCAAGGAGCGCCTGCAGATCAACGCGCAGAACTGCGTGCACTGCAAGACCTGCGACATCAAGGACCCGACCCAGAATATTGTGTGGGTGACGCCGGAGGGTGGTGGCGGGCCGAATTACGTGGGGATGTAAGACACTGCCGGTTTGTTCCCTCTCCCGCCTGCGGGAGAGGGAGCACACAATCAGTTGTCGAGATGACGGCACCGATTTCACGGTGCCGTTTTTCTTGCGGCCATCGCCCTATCCACCACCTCCGCCTGCAACGCCTCGCTCGGATTATCAAAAGCCTGCCTGCGCAGCGCTTCCATCTGCTGCCGACGGTCCTGCTCCGACAACCCCGCAAACGCCTCGATCTGCGCCCGGCGCGCGGCGTAGTCGTCGTAGCGCTGCTGCCATGACTGCTCGGCCTGCGCCTGCCGTTCGTAACGCTGCGCCACGTCCGGGCCGTATGTTTGCGCCAGCGCCGCGCCGATGTCCTGGGCGCTGCGGCCGGCCGCCTGCAGGTCGGCGATGGTGGCGCTGATCGCCTGCGGCCGCGCGCTGGCCGCGCGCGCCGCGCGCAGGGCCTCGGGCAGCGTGGCGTCGAGTTCGGCCAGCCGTTGCCGCCGCTGCGCCTCATCCAGACCGGCCTGCGCCGCGATCTCCAGCCGCGCCAGCATGGCCTCGTCATAGGCTTGCTCGTCGCCGAACCAGACCTGCGCGACCTCGGGCAACCAGCGCTGCCGCGCCGCATTGCGCTGCGCCAGCAGCGCGCGCAGCTGCTGCACCTGCGCCACATCCAGCGTGCCGCCCGTATCCGCGAGCGGCTTGCGCGCGGCTTGCGGCTGGACCTCGGCCAGATAGGCCAGGTAGCGCTGCCACAACTGCCACGCCTGCCCGGCCGCGGGCTGCGGCACGTGGCGGCGGATCTCGTCGTGCACCCACGGCTCGAGCGCATCGACGCCGCCGGCGTCGTGGCGCGCGCTCAGGAAATAATCGAAATAAGTACGCAGCGCGCGCGTCAGGCGCAGGTTGCCCGCGGCATCGGCCTCAGGGCCTGCCGGAATCTCGACGCCAGTGAGCGATGGCCATGCGGCCATGCCAGTGGGCAGCGGCTCCGCCGATGGCGCGGACGGACCCGCGGTGCTGACCGCTGCCGCGCCTTGCGGCACGGGCGGCGCAGCCGGCGGCGCGGTCAGCCAATACACCGCTGCCGCCGCGGCGCCGGCCGGCAGCAGGGCCAGCCAGAGCCGCGGCGCGCCCTCAGAGCTGGTCATTGCGCAGCCGGTTGGCGTGTTGGAGGATGACCGTGCGCGGGTCGGCATCCTGGTACAGGCCAGCCATCTGGTTGACCTCGTCGAGATGGTTCCAGTAATAGCCGGTGGCCAGCACCCGGCCCCACTTGCTGCTGCAGACCGAGACCAGGCCGTCATTGGCGCCGGCGCCCTTCAGCGCCATCAGGCCCGCCGACGTCGACATCGTCACCGTGGATGGATCCAGCAGGTTGGAGCGCAGCAGGCTCAGCGGGCCGCCCTGCCCGGTCCACGAATACGCGGCCTGGGTATATGTGACGAGGTTGCCCGCGGCGTCGCGCGCCTGGCGCTGCTCGGACACGGCGCCGGCGCTGTTGCAGTCCGGGCCCAGCGCCGACTTCGTGCCCGGCACCAGCGTGGCGTCGAGCCGCGCATTCTGCTCGGCGGCGCCGCGCGTGGTCAGGCTCTTGAGCGAGGCCAGCGCATCCTGGTCCAGCGCCTGCCCGTTGCTGATGCCGTTGAACCAGCCGACCGTATCGAACACGCCCTGGATCAGGCTGACCAGCACCGGGCCGGCGATCGGGATGGTGCCGATGCCGTTGATCAGGTCGAGCACGGTGTCGGCCACTTCGCTGCCGCGGTGCGGGCTGCCGATGGTGGTGACCGAGGCCACGTCCCGCGGCGACATCGCCGCCAGCATGCGCGAGGTGGGCCCGCCCTGGCTGTGGCCGATCAGGTTGACCTTGTCGGCGCCGCTTTCCAGCTTGACCGCGCGCACATAGGCCTGCAGCGCCAGCGCGCGCTCGGCATCGCTGTTGAACGACGGCACCGTGGCCACGTAGACCTGCGCGCCATGCGCCCGCAGCACTTCGGGGATGCCATACCAGTAGTCGAGCACGCCGGCCATCTTGGCCGCGCCGGTCAGCCCGTGGACCAGCACGATCGGGTAGCGCGTCTTGGCGTAGTCGCCATTGGCGGTGACCGCCGCGACGGCGGGCGCCGGCTGCGCCAGCATCGCCACGGCGGCCAGCGCCGCGGCGGTGCCTGCCAGCCTGCGCAGGAAATTGCGGGACTGCTGCGCGCGTGCTACGGGCGTGCGTGGCCCGCACGCGTGGTGTTCGCCGTGCTCCATCTGGTCTCCTCGGTGGTGGGTCTTTTATGTTGGAAGCAGTAAAGACGGCCCGCTCCGGAGAGACAATCAAAACATTAGCGGATTTCCTCTAAACGGCTGCTACCGCGGCGGGCTGCACCGGCATGCGGGTGCTGGAAAGCAGCTGTTCGTAGATGTAGCACTGCAGCAGCGTCAGTTCGCGCTCGGCCAGGACATCGAAGGCGACGCCGAACGCGGGGAAGTCGGCATCGTCGCCGGCTGCCCCGGGTGAGGCCACGCGGACCCACCCATCGATCACCACCTCGCTGTCCAGCGACGCGGTACGCAGGTTGAAGCGCAGCCGCACGCGGCTGCCCGGCGCGGGAGCCGGCGCCGTGGTCTGCACCAATGCGCCACCGGTGCTGAGGTCGGACAGCAGCGCCAGGCGCGCCACACTGCGGTCGATGCCGTCGTCGTCGCCAGGCTCGGTCAGGTAGGCGGCGAGCCGGGTCGGCACGCGCGCGGCCTTGCGCACCGGGGTCGCGTGCTGCTGCACCGGGGCGGACAGCACCAGGTAGCGGAACGGGCTGCGGCACACGGCGGTAATGGTCGAGGTAAAGCTGTGGATGGCGTGGCCCGAGAAGCCGCGCAGCAGCACGCCATCGCCGGCCTGCAGCGGCAGGTCCCGCCCGCCCAGTTGCGGCCAGGTGACAAACAGGCCCTGCTCGATAAAGCCGATCAGGCGGCTGGCGGCCGGGCGCGCGGCCTCGCCGTCGCGCTTGATATGCAGCAGCGTGCCGACCTGCAGGCCGAGCGGCCCGGTGGCCGGACGGTGGTCATCGGCGGCGTCGGCGGCGGCATCGTCGCGGCACACCGTGCCGTGGCGGAACACCAGCGCCAGGTCGCGCGCATCGGGAATGATGTTGCCGCTGCCGAGCACCAGGTTGCCGTCGCCATCGAGCAATGACCAGGGCAGCGGGTGGCCGACGGGAAGATCGTTAGGGGTGAGCTGGATCATGGCTGTTTGCAGTTGGCCCCGGCGCAGGCGTGCTGGGGCGCGACGAGCCCTGGGCGGAACTGGCGCACGGACTCCGCCGCCTGTATTGGGCTTCTATCGGCGCCCGCGCCGCGAAATTTAGTGCCAGGCAATGGATACCGAGGCCGCATGTGTAGCATCGGCTACCTGCTGCAAGCTTGACGCGCGGCAAAGTTGCGGCCACAATCGCCAAAAGCTGTCAGACAGCCTGACATATTGAGCGACATGACCACTCTCCTGCCCCGCCCGGCTTCGCTGGCCTCCCGTATCGCGCAGACCCTGCATGACGACATCCTTGCCGGCCGCTACGGCGCGGGCGCGCGCCTGCCGGCCGAGTCCGCGCTGGCCGATGCCTTCGGCGTGAGCCGCCCGATCGTGCGCGAAGCCATTGCCCAGCTGAAGGCCGACGGCGTGCTGGTCACGCGCAAGGGCTCCGGCGCCTATGTGTCGGAGACCCCGGGCGGCCAGGCCTGGCGCGTCGCCAGCGCGCCCGACGGCGGCCCGACACTGGCCCAGCTGTTCGAGCTGCGCCGGGTGGTGGAAACCGCCTGCGCCGAAATGGCGGCGCAGCGGCGCACCGACGCCGACGTCGAGGCCATCCACGCCGCGCTGGCGGCGATGCAGGCGCAGGCCGACGGCCGCGGCGACATGGCCAGCGCCGCCGCCGCCGACATGGCCTTCCACCACGCCATTGCCGAAGCCGCGCACAACCCCTGCTTTACCGGCCTGACGGATTTCGTCGGCCAGCAGATGCTGGCCGCGCGCCAGCGTGCGTGGGAAAACACTGCGCGGCTGAGCAGCGCCACCGGCGCGCCGCGCGCCGCCGACCAGGAGCATGCCGCCCTGGCCGCGGCGATTGCCGCCGGCGACGCCACCGCCGCGCGCGACGCCGCGCAGCGGCACCTGGCGGCCGCCGCCGCGCGCCTGGGCCTGCCCGCCTGAACCCGGATTCATCGACACCCCTGAAGCAAGGAACCAAGGAACAACCATGGAAACAGTGGATTGCGTCGTGATCGGCGCCGGCGTGGTGGGACTGGCGGTCGCGCGCGCGCTGGCGCTGCAAGGCCGCGAAGTGATCATCCTGGAGGCCGAGAATGCCTTCGGCACCATCACCAGCGCGCGCAACAGCGAGGTCATCCATGCCGGCATCTACTACCCGGCCGGCTCGCTCAAGGCGCAACTGTGCGTGCGCGGCAAGGCCATGCTGTACGACTACTGCGCCAGCCGCCACGTCGCGCACCAGCGCTGCGGCAAGCTGATCGTCGCCACCAGCGCGGCCCAGGTGGCGACGCTCGAAGGCATCCGCGCCAGGGCGGCCGCCAATGGCGTGGACGACCTGCGCCTGATCAGCCGCGCCGAAGCGCAGGCGCTGGAACCTCAGCTGCAATGCCATGCGGCGCTGCTGTCGCCGTCGACCGGCATCGTCGACAGCCACGGGCTGATGACGGCGCTGCTGGGCGATGCGGAAAACGCCGGCGCAATGCTGGCGGTGCAGTCGCCGGTGCTGGGCGGCGCGGTCACGGCGGACGGCATCCGGCTGGAGATCGGCGCCGAAGACGGCAGCGCCACCACGCTGCTGGCGCGCACGGTGGTGAATTCGGCCGGGCTGACGGCACCGGAACTGGCGCGCCGCATCGACGGCATGCCGGCAGCCCGGATCCCGCCGCAGTACTACGCCAAGGGCTGCTATTTCACGCTGGCCGGCCGCGCGCCGTTCTCACGGCTGATCTATCCCGTGCCCGAGGCCGCCGGGCTGGGCGTGCACCTGACCATCGACCTGGGCGGCCAGGCGCGCTTCGGCCCCAATGTGCGCTGGATCGACGAGATCGAATACGGCGTCGATCCGGCCGACGCGGATGGTTTCTATGACGAGGTGCGCCGCTACTGGCCGGGGCTGGCCGACGGCGCGCTGCAGCCCGGCTATGCCGGCATCCGCCCCAAGATCAGCGGCCCGCACGAAGCCGCGGCGGACTTCCGCATCGACGGCCCCGCCGTGCATGGCGTGCCCGGGCTGGTTCACCTGTTCGGCATCGAATCGCCGGGGCTGACCTCGTCGCTGGCGATTGCCGAGCGGGTCTGCGCGGCGCTGGACTGAAGCGCGCCGCGGCGCCGGGTGCCACCTGCCCCGACGCCGCACGGACCAGTTGCTAGCGCGACGTGCCTTCGATAACGCGCGCGTCGACCACCAGCGCCGGCCAGTCTGCCACCGGCACCGACAGCGTCACGGCGCCGGGTGCATTGGCGGAGATGCTGCCGGCGGGCATGTCATAGACGCGGCCATCCATCATGTCGACGTAGCGCGGCGCGGCGCCGGTCGCCGCCATGGCGCTGAAGCCGATGCCGTTGCAGGACACCTGCACCACGGCGCGCGGTTCGGCCGTGTCGGCCACTGGCAGCCTGGTCATTTTCCAGACCCCGATCACGGTCGCGTCCACGCCACCCTTGCGCTGCCGCCAGGCATGCGCGGTATAACCCACGGGCGCGCTGCAGCCGTGGGCGGGAACCGGCTCCATGCGGCTGTCGAACAGCGCGGTCACGTTCTGGAACGCGCCATAGACGATCTTCTTGCCGCCAATGCGCTGGTCGCCGTTCAGGAACGGCGTATCCAGGTTCGGATCCCAGACCCCGGTAGTCAGCAATCCCTTGGTGTTCTTGGCATCGTTGTAGTGCAGGTCCGAGATCGTGAACATGCTGGTCTCGATGCCGCGCGCGAGATCGCCGAGGACGCGGCGCAGGTTGTACTTGGCCTGGTTCTTCTCGGTCCACGCCTTGGTGCCGTTGTCGCACATCGCGTAGGTCATGCACGGCGTCGACGGCGCACCGTTCTCGTCCATGCGGGGCTTGAAGCCATAGCCGCGCACCAGCGCCAGGAAGTTGTCCATGCTGCGCGCATCCCACGGATTCTGGTCGTAGTCGACGCTCGTCGTGTACGGATGGAACGCCACGTAGACGTCCTCCGACGGCACCGTGGGTCCCTTGTTGTCGTAAAAATACTTGAGCGACGTCAGGATGTAGTTGCGCGCATCCTGGACCTCGGCCGAATCATTGCAGCTCTCCAGGCACGACAGCGCGTAATGCACTGTGTACCAGGAGCCGATCGTCAGTTTGGCATTGGGCTGGATCTGCTTGATGAGCTTTGCCGTCTCCACGATCAGGGTCTTATAGGTATCGAGGTCCTTGGTCGGCTCGTTCCAGATCTGCCAGTCGGTGACCTTGTCCTTGTACCGCGTCACCGTGGCGGCGACGAACTGCAGAAAGCGCGCCTTGCCCGCTCCGGTCGGGAAGCTGCCGCCAAGACCGGCGCCGCCGCAGTCGGTACAGCCAGGGCGTACGTTGCCATATCCGAGAAACACCATGGGTTCGTGCTTTTGTTCGATGGCGCCGTCGATGATCTCGTCGAGCTTGGCGAAGTTGTAGGTGGCGGGCGTGGTGATGGCCTGTTCGATGTCGTTCCAGCCCGACTGGATGCGTACCCGGGTGGTGCCGAGCGGATTCAGATACTCGCGCCAGTTCGCGAACACGCTGAAATTGCGGTCAGTGGTCTCGCCGCCGATCATCAGGTGGCTGGTCAGGCCCTGTGCGCGCAATTCGGCGGTGGTGCGCGGCTGGATGCGGCCGAGCAGCGTGTAGCCAGGCTCGGCGACCGGTGCGAGCGCGGCATAGCTGGCCGGATCGGCATCCAGGATGGCACGCGTCGCGGCGCTGACCGGGGGATTCAGCGCGGGCGGCTCGGCCGGCTGCGCGCTGCCGGCCGGCGGGGGCGACCCGGCCGGGTCCGGGTCATCGCCGCCACAGGCGGCCAGGGTCAATGCCAGGCTCATGGCGCCGGCCAGTCTCACGTAGTCTCGAATCTTCATGCTGCTCCTCTTTCTGGTTGTAGTAGTACCGCCGCGCGCCGTCCTCCGGCGCCGCCACGGCGGTACCGGATCGCAACCCATAGCGACACGAAGAAACGGTTGGGGCGCCGCTACGTCAGCCGCAGGCGGACCGTGGCCGGTGCATCCGCGGCCAGCACGTCCGGCAGCTGGAACAGCTGGCCATCCTCGGGCCTGATGTCCTCGGGCGCCCATTGCGGGCGGACCAGCGACGTGACGAAGACCGAGCCGCGCGGGCCCGGGCAAACCATGCTGGGCGCCTGGCATGGCACCGGCAGCGTGCGGATGCGCGCGCCGGTGGGCGCATAGACGTTGATGCAGCCAGCCGACACGCCGGCCGACCAGTAATTGCCGTCCGCGTCGATGAAGGCGCCGTCGGGTCGGCCGATGCGCTCGCCGGCGGTGACCCATGGGGTGATCTCGGCAAGCGTGCCGCTTTGCGGCTGCCAGCGCGCCCGGTACACCACCCCGGCCTTGCTGTCGGAGAAGTGGAAGGTCTGCCCGTCGACCGACCAGGCGAAGCCGTTGGCGATGTGCAGGCCGTCCAGCAGCACACGGCAGCCGTGTCGCGGATGCCAGGCGTGGAGCTGTCCTGTCGGGGCGGCCGCGCCCGAGTCGTCCATCGACCCGAACACGAACCAGGCACCACAGGGCGACACGCGGCCCTCGTTGAGCCGGTTGTGCGGACGGTCCGGCTCAGGCAACGCCAGCGTGCGCAATGTCGCGCGCGCCGGGTCGAAGAGCGCCAGTTCGTCGCGCAGCGCGAGGATGACGCTGCCATCGGCGCATAGACCGTGCGCGCCGACCGGCTTCGGCAGCCTCCAGGTGGTCATGGTCGCCGAGGCCGGATCGAGCGCGTGGAGCGCGGGCGCCCGCACGTCGATCCACGTCAGGCGCCCGTCAGCCCAGATCGGACATTCCCCCACCCGGTTGCCAACCAGGAACTGCCGCCACGTCAGACCTTGAGAAGTGCTGCCCGCCAGCACCTCAACGGTCGAGGTCGAAGATGGAACGATCACGATTGAACTCCGCCGCGGCAAAGTCGCCGCCCTGGAAATGTTCTGCCAGCGGATCATCGCTGACCTTGTGCTTGAGCGCCTCGCGGTAGCGGTCCGCGGAATCCTGTGGCCGGTAGCCGAGTGCATGGGCCCGCGTGTTGTCCCACCAGCTCGCGGCGTTGTCCGACGCGCCGTAGACAATGGCCTCGTCATAGTCGGCGTCCATGCCGACGCGCACCAGCTGCGCCAGGTCGCGCGGGCTGATCCAGTGCGCCAGCATCCGTGCGTCGAGCGGCTCGGGTGAGCAGTGTCCGATGCGCATGCCGAAGCCCTTCAAACCGAACTTCTGCGCATACAGCCCCGCCACCGCTTCCATGAACACCTTGGATACGCCATAGCGCGAATCCGGCCGCGGCAGGTCGTCGCTGCCGACCGTGGTGGCGCGCGGATAGAGGCCCATGGCATGGTTGGAGCTGGCGTAGATGATGCGTTGCACCCCCGCCGCGCGCGCAGCCTCCCACAGGTTGGCGACGCTGGTGACGTTGGCCGGCAGGATCACGTCCCATGCCGCCTCGCGCGGATAGCCGGCAAAGTGGACCACCATGTCGGCGCCGGCGAGCAGCGCGGACAGCTCGCCGGCATCGTCGAGCGCGCACTGGAAAGCACGCTCGTTGACGGCCTGTGGCGTGACGGGCCGCACGTCGCAGAGCCGCACCTCGCGGCACGCGGCCGCCAGCATCGGCCGCACGTGCTGTGCCAGGCGTCCCGCGGCGCCGGTCAGCACCACAATGGGCAGGCGCGGCTCAGGCATAGCGGTGGCTCTCCCGCGCCTGCCATTGCGCGTATTCCTGCTGCAGGGCCGGGTCCAGCAGCGGATACAGCCCGGGCAGGCCCGCGCCGCCGAGGATCTTCTGGTTGACCCAGTCCTCGTACATGGTCTGCTGGACCGCTTCGCGGGCAACCTCTTCGGCCAGGTGGCGGGGAATACAGACGATGCCCTCCGCATCGGCCACCATGATGTCGCCGGGATAGATGCTGACGCCGGCACAGGCGATCGGCAGTTGCAGGTCGACGGCGTGGTGCCGGATCAGGTTGGTCGGTGCGGACGGCCGCGTGTGCCAGGCAGGGAAGTTCATTGCCGCGATCTCGGGGCTGTCGCGGAAGCCGCCGTCGGTGACCACGCCGGCACCGCCGCGATGCCACAGCCGGGTGATCAGCAGGTTGCCGGATGACGCGGCGCTGGCGTCGCCGCGGCTGTCCATCACCAGCACATGGCCGGCCGGGCATTCTTCGATGGCCACGCGCTGCGGATGGCGCGGATCCTCGAACGCCGTGATCGCGTCGAGATCTTCGCGCGCCGGGATATAGCGCAGCGTGAACGCCGGCCCGACGAAGCGGCACGCCGACGGATTCAGCGGCTTGAGGCCCTGCAGGAACACATTGCGAAAGCCGCGCTTGAACAGGATGGTGGTCAGCGTGGCGGTGGATACGCGCAACAGGATGTCGCGCGAGGCATCGGACAGAGTCATGGAAGGGTCTCCTTGCTACGATTGCGTCAGGCGTGCGCGGGTGCGCCGCGCCTGCAGATACGGGGTTTCCTGCGCGGTGCCGGGCTCCCAGCCGCCGGCCGGCAGGGCGACATTGCGCTCGCTGGGATGCTCGGCGATGAAGGCATGGTCCAGGCTGGTGCCGAGACCGGGGCCGTCGGGCACCACGATGCGGCCGTCGTCGGCCTGCAGCGTGCGGGTGACGGCCTGCGCCTTGCCCGGCCAGTCCGGCTCGAGGCGCTCCAGGATGAGGCCGCCCGGCGAGGTGGCGATCCAGTGCACCGCGGCGAATTCGGCCACCGGGCCGAGCGAGCCGGAATGCGGCGCCAGCAACAACGAACGGGCTTCGGCAAGCGCGGCAATCTTCTTGAGCTGGGTCGGCCCGCCAGTGCGGCCGGTGTCGGGCTGGACAATGTCTACCAGGCCGCTCGCCATCAGCCGGTCGAACTCGGCCAGCGTGCCGAGCCGTTCGCCGGCGGCAAGCGGCAGCGCGACACTGTCGCGCACGCGGCGCCAGCCATGGTCATCGTCGGGACCGACCGGCTCTTCCAGGAACAGCAGGTGCGCGCCTTCCAGCGCCCGCCCGACTGCCACGGCATCGGCACCGGTAAGCCAGGCCGGACCGTGCAGATCGACGATCAGGTCGATCTCCGGCCCGATGGCTTCGCGCACGGCCCACGCGCGCTCGACGATCTGCTGCGTGCCACCGACCTTGAGCGCGCGCACGCCGCGCGCCACTGCCGCCCGTGCGGTCTCGGCATCCTTGACGTGCGCGTAATAGGAGACCCGGTCACGCAGCGCCCCGCCGAGCAGCGCGTGCAGCGGGCGTCCGAGTGCCTGTGCCTTGAGGTCCCATAGCGCCGTGTCCAGTGCCGCCAGCGCGCCCGCACCGACCACGCCGGTGTGGCCGTGCCCCATCAGCGCCACGCGCAGCTTCTGGTGCAGGCGCTCGGTCTGGAACGGATCTTCGCCTGCCAGCAATGGCGCCAGGTCCGGTATGCCGGCCGCGACCACGCGCGGCCAGCCGGAACCTTCACCGGTGCCGACCAGGCCTGCGTCGGTGGCAATTTCCACGAACAGCCAGTTGCGCCCCGTCGCCAGCGCGCTCTTGCCCGCCCCGCCCCATGCCGTGTGGCTGGGGGCGCCGGCCTGCATCAGATGAACTTTGACCTGCGTGATTTTCATCGTGTCGGGCGGTTATTGCGGCTTGATGTTCGCTGCCTTGATGAACCCGCTCCAGCGCGCCAGTTCTTCCAGGTAGAGCTTCTGGAAATCCGCGGGGGTCGCGCTGGCCGTGGGCTCCATGCCCATGGCCTGGGCCCGCGCCTGCACCGCCGGCTGGCGCATGGCCGCGTTGAGCGCCGCATGCAGCTTGTCGATGACGGCGGGCGGCGTACCGGCCTTCACCGCCAGGCCCTGCCAGCTGCGGATATAGGTTTCCTTCGGCAAGCCTGCGGCCGGCGCCGGCGGTGCCTTGACGCCGCTTACCGCGGTGGCCTGCATCACCGCCAGGGGCCGCACCTTGCCTGAATCGATGTAGGACTTGAGTGTCCCCGAGCCCAGGTCGAACATCACGTCCACCTCGCCCGACATCAGGCCCTGCAATGCGGGCGTACCGCCGCGATAAGGAATATGCAGCGCCGGCATGTGCTCGGCGCGCTTGAGCAACTCGAGCGCCAGGTGCGACGACGTGCCGATGCCGCCGCTGCCGACCTTGACCCCGCCCTCCAGCTTGCGCGACGCCGCGATGACGTCGGCCGCCGACCGGTACGGCGACGACGCTGCCGCCAGCATGAAGACGGGCACGCTGGTCATCTGGCCCACCATCGCCAGATCGGTGCGCGGGTTGTAGGGCACGCCGATCATCGACGGATTGGTGGCGAGGTGGATGGCCGCGAAGATCACCGCATAGCCATCGGGCGGCGCGGCCAGCGCGGCCTGGGTGGCGATGTTGCCCGAGGCGCCGCTGCGGTTGTCCACCACCACCGGCTGGCCCAGCGTCCTGGACATTTCCTCGGCCACCGCACGCGCCATGGTGTCGGCCGCGCCGCCGGGGGCAAAGCCGACGATCAGCTGGATCGGCCGGGACGGATACGGCGCGGGGGCAGCGCCAGCCGCGTGGATCAGCCCGAAGGCTGCGGTGAATGAAAACGCTAGGCGCACGGCGCCCTTACCGAACTTCATGTCGGCTGTCTCCTGGTTCAGGTTTGGAACGGTTTCGCGGCGCCCCGCGGGCGCCGCGGCTTAGTGGGGGCTTAGTGGGGGGTTTCGATCATGCGCAGCAGGTCGTCGCGCGCCGATTCGGCGTGGTCCAGCGCGATGCGCGCCGCCAGCGCGCCGTCGCCCTTGCGCACCGCGGCTACCAGCTTGCGGTGCTGCGCAATCACCGCTTCCTTGCGCTGCGGCCCATAGCCGAGCGAGCGGCGCAGCGCATCGACCAGGCTGGAGCGCGAACCGAGCACGTCGACGGCGGGCTGGTTGCCGGCCACCTGGTTGAAGATCCGGTGGAACTCGCGGTTCGCCGCCACGCTGGCGCCAGTGTCGTCGCCGCTGACGACTTCCTCGTAGTGCAGGCGCGCCGCATCGATCCGCTCGATGTCCTGCGGCGTCGCCAGTGCCGCGACCTTGGCCGCGAGCATCTGCTCGATCGCCCCGCGCATGTCGTAGATGTTGGCGATATACGCCGCGTCGACGGTGGGGATCACCGCGCCGCGATGCATCTGCATGTCGATGATGCCCTCGCCCTGCAAATGCAGCAGCGCCTCGCGCACGGGGTTCAGGCTGACCTCGTAGCGCTCCACCATCTGCGCCAGCGTTATGTGCGCGCCAAGCGGCCAGATGCCGGCGGCAATGTCGGCGCGGATCTGTTCGCGCAGTCGGACGTAGGTGGGCGTGTTGATGCGTTGCATGGTGGGAAACCCGGTTGCGTTTGGTAAAGCACGAGCTTACTATACACTGGATTTTCCAAAATCCAAAATCCAATGCGATATCAGAACTACATCAACGGCCGCTGGGTCGACAGCGACCGGCATGAACCTAACCGCAACCCGTCCGATTTGTCGGACCACGTCGGCGAAGCTGCCCTCGCCAGCCCGGTGCTGGCGCAAGAGGCCGTTGCGGCGGCCCGCGCCGCCTTTGGCGCGTGGTCCGAAAGCCCGGTGCAGCTGCGCGCGGACATCCTCGATCGCGTCGGCCATGAAATCCTGGCGCGCAAGGAAGAGCTGGGACACCTGCTGGCGCGCGAGGAAGGCAAGACGCTGCGCGAGTCCATCGGCGAGGTCGTGCGCGCGGGACAGATCTTCAAGTACTTCGCGCAGGAAGCCCTGCGGCCGCACGGACAGCTGGTGGCATCGGTGCGGCCGGACATCGACGTGGAAGTCAGCGCCGAACCGGTCGGCGTGGTCTGCGTCATTACGCCGTGGAACTTCCCCATTGCCATCCCGGCATGGAAGATCGCGCCGGCACTGGCGTTCGGCAATTGCGTGGTGTTCAAGCCGGCCGAACTGGTGCCGGGCTCGGCCTGGGCGCTCGCCGAGATCCTGTCGCGCAGCGGCTTGCCGGACGGCGTCTTCAACATGGTCCTCGGCCACGGCGCGGAACTCGGCCCGGTATTGACGACAGCCGAAGGTGTCGCGGCAGTGTCCTTTACCGGCTCGGAAGCCACGGGACGGCGCATTGCCCGGACACTCGGCGGCACCGGCACGCGCCTGCAACTGGAGATGGGCGGCAAGAACCCGCTGGTGGTGCTGGGCGACGCGGATCTCGCCGTGGCGGTCGACGCCGCCGTGCAGGGCGCGTTCTACTCCACTGGCCAGCGTTGCACCGCGTCGTCGCGAATCATCGTGACCGACGACATCCACGACCGCTTCGCCGCGGCGCTGCTCGAGGCTACGCAGCGGCTGCGCGTCGGCCATGCGCTGGATCCGGCCACCGAAATCGGCCCGGTCGTCGACGCCAGCCAACTCGACAAGAACCTGCGCTACATCGCCATTGGCCGCGAGGAAGGCGCCGTGCTGGCGTGCGGCGGCGAGCGGCTGCAGTGCGCCAGCGACGGCTTCTATTTGTCGCCGGCGCTCTTCCTCGACTGCGACAGCGGCATGCGGATCGCTCAGGAAGAAATCTTCGGGCCGGTCGCGACCGTGCTGCGCGCGCGCGACAACGACCATGCGCTCGAGCTTGCCAACGACACCCCGTTCGGCCTGTCGGCGGGCGTGTGCACACGCTCGCTGGCGCAGGCACGCCGCTTCCGGCGCCATCTCCGCGCCGGCATGGTGATGGTCAATACGGCCACCGCCGGCGTCGACTACCACGTCCCGTTCGGCGGCACCAAGGCCTCGTCATACGGCCCGCATGAACAAGGATGGGCCGCACGCGAGTTCTTTACCGCCGGCAAGACCAGCTACATCCGCACCTGACACAAACCACGGCCACGCAGGGCCGTCCCCGCAACCCTGTGCGCAGTACCTTCCGGGGCGACCGCCGCCCCGGGATTCCTATATCCATGACGGAGACAACATGAAGAAAATCATCGTGCCGCTTTGCCTGGCGAGCGGATTCGCGGCGCCCGCGCTGGCCCAGAGCAGCATCTCGCTGTACGGGCTCGTCGACACCACCATCCGCTACACCACCCACGAGAACGCCGCCGGCGGCGGCAAGGTCCAGCTGGGCGACGGCGTGCTCACCGGCACGCGCTTCGGCATGCAAGGCACCGAAACCCTCGGCAACGGCTATCGCGCCTTCTTCGTGCTGGAAAACGGCTTCCTGCCCGACACGGGCATGGCCTCGCAGGGCGGACGGCTGTTCGGGCGCAAGGCCTTCGTCGGCCTGGGCGGGGATTTCGGCAGCCTCAAGCTGGGCCGCGACTTCACCGTGATCCACGAGGTCATTGCCAGCTATGACACCATGGCGCTGCCCAACCTGGGGCTGATCGCGTTCCAGAGCGGCAACTACACCGGCGGCGTGCGGCAGGACAACATGCTCAAGTACTCCGGCGTCTTCGGGCCGGTCACGGTCGCCGCGCAGCATGCCTTCGGCGAAGTCGCCGGCAGCTTCCCGGCGTCCTCCTCGACGGGCGCAAGCGTCACCTACAGCAGCGGCAACGTCAAGCTGGCCGGCGGCTACCAGATCATGCGCGACACTGCCACCTACTTCGGCACCGCCGTGCCCGTGAGCGACCAGCAGGTGTGGTCAGCGGGCGGCACCTACCGCTGGGGCAAGACCCTGTTCAACGCCGGCTTCACGCGCAGCACCTATGACCGGGCGGGATATCGCGACAACGCCTATTACGCCGGCCTGAAGCATGCCTTCGACGATGCCTGGACGTTCTATCTCACCGGCACCTACGACCGCATGAAGATCAACGGCGACGGCGGCAACCGCTATACCGCGGCCATGATGTTGGACTACAACCTCAGCAAACGCACCGACGTCTATATCGAAGCCGATTACTCGTCGTTGACGGGGACGTGGCGTACGCTGGCGTCGCGGCCCAACTTCGTCACGCCGTTCTTCGGCCATGGCAACCGGATTGGCGTGACCACCGGGCTGCGCCACAAGTTCTAGCCCTGTTGCCGGCGCTACCTGCCGCGGACCGAATCGCCGCGGCTGGCCGCATCGCTGGCGCCGGCCGGGCGACCTTCCGCGCGAAAGCTCATCGCGGCGCAGACGGCGCCCGCCGCCGCGGCGACGGCGGCGAGCCCGAAGGTATGCGCCGGCGCCAGCGCGTTCCAGGTCCAGCCCATCGCCAGCCCGCCCAGCGTGCCGCCGACACCGTAGGAGATGCCGGTGTACAGCGCCTGTCCGCGCCCCTGCAGCGGCCCGGCAAACCACGCCTGCAGGCGCTTCAGGCTGGCGCTGTGGTGCGCGGCGAAGGTGGCCGCGTGCAGCACCTGCACCAGCGCCATCAGCCACACCCACTGCGCGAAGTAGCCGGTCAGGCCGAAGCGCAGCGCCGCCAGCACGAAAGTGCCGGCCAGGATGGTGCGCAGCGCAAAACGCGCGAACAGCAGGCCCTGGTAGTAGAAGAAGACGATCTCGGCGACCACGCCGATGGTCCACATCGCGCCGATGGCCAGCTTGCTGTAGCCCAGCGTCTCCAGCCACAGCGAATAGAACACGTAGAGCGCGGCGTGCGCGAACATCATCAGGAAGGCCGAGGCCAGGAACCAGGCCACGTCCGGGCGGCGCAGCAGCGGCAAGGCGCGCGGCGGCGTGGTGCGCGGGCCCTCGTCGGCGGCGTCGCGCATGGTCAGCACCACCCCGGCCAGGATCGCCAGCAGCGCGCTCGCCACCCACGGGAAGGCGCGCATGCCGACCGCCTCGAACAGCGCCCCGCCGGCCAGTACCGCGCCGATAAAACCGAGCGAGCCGAACATGCGGATGCGGCCGTAGCTGTGGTCGAAGGCGCCGTGGCGGCGCAGCGTGGAAATGGTCAGGGCATCGCCCAGCGGCGACATCGCGCTGGTCAAGAGGCTCAGCGTCAGCATCATCGCCATCATGCCGCCGTAGCTGCCGACGCCGGGCAGCAGCAGGAACGCCAGCAGCGAGGTGAACGCGCTCACGCGCAGGATGCGCACGCGCGTGTGCATGACGTCGGAGAGCCAGCCCCACAGGTAGGGCCCGACGATGCGGCTGACCTGGAAGCTGGCCATCAGCACGCCGATCTGCACCGGGTCGAAACCGCGGTCGGCGAAGTACAGGCTGACGTAGGGCGAGATCAGGCCGACATAGCCGTAATAGCCCAGGTAGAACAGCCCGAAGCGGGCATAGTCGGGACCGCCGCCAGCGCCGGCGCCGCCCGCGCGGTGCGGCGTCAAGTCAGCGGGTCTGGCCGGCCTGCGCGGGGATGCGCGGCGTTTCGACGCGGACGTCGCCGCACTGGGCGCGGTGGCGCAGTGCGTGGTCGATCAGCACCAGCGCCAGCATGGCTTCGGCGATCGGCGTGGCGCGGATGCCGACGCACGGATCGTGGCGGCCGAAGGTCTCGACGGTGGCGGCATTGCCGGCCTTGTCGATCGATTCGCGCGGGGTCCGGATCGACGAGGTCGGCTTGATCGCCAGCGATACGGTCACGTCCTGGCCGGTGGAGATGCCGCCCAGCACGCCGCCGGCGTTGTTGGTGCGGAAGCCCGCGGCGGTCAGCTCGTCGCCATGGACGCTGCCGCGCTGGGCGACGCTGTCGAAGCCGGCGCCGATCTCGACGCCCTTGACCGCGTTGATGCCCATCATCGCGTGCGCGATATCGGCATCGAGCTTGTCGAACAGCGGCTCGCCCAGGCCCACCGGCACGTTGCTGGCCACCACCTCGATGCGCGCGCCGACCGAGTCGCCGTCGCGGCGCAGCGCGTCCATATAGGTTTCCAGCTCGGGGATGATGTCGGCATTGGCGGCGAAGAACGGGTTCTCCGGCACATGCGACCAGTCGGTGAACGGCACCGCGATCTCGCCCAGCTGCGACATATAGCCCCGGATCTCGGTGCCGTACTGCTCGCGCAGCCACTTCTTGGCCACCGCGCCGGCCGCCACCACCGGCGCGGTCAGGCGCGCCGACGAGCGGCCGCCGCCGCGATGGTCGCGGATGCCGTACTTCTGCCAGTAGGTGTAGTCGGCATGGCCCGGGCGGAAGGTCTCGACGATATTGCCGTAGTCCTTGCTGCGCTGGTCGGTGTTGCGGATCAGCAGGCAGATCGGGGTGCCGGTGGTCTTGCCCTCGAACACGCCGGACAGGATCTCGACCTGGTCCGGTTCCTTGCGCTGGGTGACGTGGCGCGAGGTGCCGGGCTTGCGGCGGTCCAGGTCGCCCTGGATATCGGCCTCGGTCAGCGCCAGGCCCGGCGGGCAGCCGTCCACCACCGCGCCGATGGCGGGCCCGTGCGATTCGCCGAAAGTGGTGACAGTGAAAAGCAGGCCAAGGGTGTTGCCGGACATGATGGAAACCGCACAGGAATTGGGGACGGCCTCCATTGTAAGGCCAATGGCCGGGCTCGGGCGGCCGCTGGCGGTGCCGGCAGGGTCAGGCGGCGGCGCTCTGCGGCATCGGCCGCCCGGCCAGTTCGGGGTAGAACTCGGCGCGCATCCGTTCCATATAGGCCACCAGGTTGGCATGGCCCTCGGCCGCGGTGCGGATCGGGGTGTCGAATACGGGGCACAGCAGGCTGCCGGCGAAGGCGAACAGCGTGGCATCGGCCCCGCACGGCCGGTCGCCCATCAGGTAGCGCTTGTTACCGAGGATATCGGCAATCGAGGTCACGCCCTTGTTGGCCAGCGCCACCAGCTCTTCCTCGCTATGCCGGCCCAGGCCCTGCCCCCACAGCGTCTTGCGCACCTTGTAGCGCACCAGCCGCTCGGCCAGGCCGCGCACCGGTGCCGGCACGCTGCGGAAGAACTGCGCCGGCCCCTTGTCGAAATTGGCCTGGTCCAGCCAGCGCACCCGCGCCACCGCCCAGTACAGATGGTCTTCCATCAGCTTCTCGGCGGCCCAGGCGATGCCGCGCTCGGCCGCGCTCAGGCCGTCGTCGAAATCGATGTGGTAGGTCTTCTCGATATGCCAGCGGATCATGGTGGAATCCGCCACGATCCGACCCATGTCGTCGAGGTACGGCAGCTTGCCCTTGGGCGCGCGCCGCAGGCTGCCCGGGCGCGCCGTGTACGGCAGGCCGGCCAGCTTGAGCAGCATCTCGGCCTTGGTGACGAAGGGGCTGGCATCGGGCAGGCCGAAGGCGGGGCCGAAGGTGTAGAGGGTAATCATCGGAGATCGCCTTTGCGTCAGCTAGCGCCAGTCGCCGCGCAGCGCCTGCACCATCTGCTGCAGCCCTTCCGGCGTGGCCGACTCCGGCGGCACCGGCTCGCCCACCACCAGTTCGAGCCGGTTCAGGATGCCGCGCCGGAACGGCCGCGACATCGCCGGCGCGCCCTTGCGCGAGAAAAAACTGCCCCACAGACCGCGCAGCGCCATCGGCACCACCGGCACCGGGGTGCGGCGGATGATCTGCTGCACGCCCTGCTTGAACGGATTGATGTCGCCGGTAGCGGTGATCTTGCCTTCGGGGAAGATGCAGACCAGGTCGCCGTCGTCCAGCGCCTGGGCCACGCTGTCGTAGGCGCGCCTGAGCATCTCGGGGTCCTGGTGCGCCGGCGCGATCGGGATCGCGCGTGCCTGGCGGAAGAACCACGACAGCAGCGGCACCTTGAAGATGTTGTGGTCCATCAAAAAGCGCACCGGGCGCGGGCTGCACGCCATCAGCACCACCGCGTCGGCGAAGCTGACGTGGTTGCACACCAGCACCGCCGGGCCCTCGGCGGGGATGCGCTCGGCGTTGATGCGGCGCAGCCGATAAAGCGTATGGACCAGGATCCAGGCGATAAAGCGCAGCAGGAATTCCGGCACCAGCGAGTAGATGTAGACCGCCACCACCGCATTGAGCAGCCCCACCACCAGGAACAGCTGCGGGATGGTGTAGCCCGCCTGCGTCATCGCCACGCCCAGCAGCGAGGCCGCGATCATGAAGAAGCTGTTCAGAATGTTGTTGGCGGCGATGATGCGCGCGCGGTGCGTGGGCGCGCTGCGGCTCTGGATCAGCGCGTACAGCGGCACGCTGTAGAAGCCGCCGAACATCGCCAGCAAAAACAGGTCGGCCAGCACGCGCCAGTGGTGCGGCGCGGCCAGGAAGGCGCCGATGCCGCTCAACGCGGCCGGTGCCTGCCCCTGGCTGGCAAAGTACAGGTCGACCGCGAACACGGTCATGCCGATCGAGCCGAACGGCACCAGGCCGATCTCGACATGGCGTCCCGACAGGCGCTCGCACAGCAGCGAACCGGTGCCGATGCCGAGCGAGAACACCGCCAGCAGCAGCGTCACCACATTCTGGTCGCCGCCCAGCACATCCTTGGCATAGCTGAAGAAGGAGGTCAGGAAGGTCGCGCCGAGAAACCACAGCCACGAAATGCCGAGCAGGCTCAGGAACACGGTGCGGTTGCCGCGCGCCAGCACCAGGTTGCGCCAGGTCTCGGAGAAAGGGTTCCAGTTGATGCGCAGGTCCGGCTGCGGCGCCGGCGACGCCGGGATCCGGCCTGCCATCAGCCGCCCGGCCACGGCGATGATCACGCAGGCCGCGCCCACGTACAGCGGCCCGACCATGGCGCCGCCCTGTTGCAGCCCCGCCAGCTCGCCGCCGATCAGCGTGCCGATCAGGATCGCGACGAAGGTGCCCATCTCGACCAGCCCGTTGCCGCCGACCAGTTCGCGCTCGTCCAGGTGCTGCGGCAGGTAGGCGAACTTGACCGGTCCGAACAGCGTGGAATGCAGGCCCATCAGGAAGGTGCCGGCGTACAGCAGCGGCGCGCTGTGCCACGCAAAGCCGGCCAGGCCCAGCACCATGATGGCGATCTCCAGCGACTTGACCAGCCGGATCAGCCGCGACTTCTCCAGCTTGTCGGCGATCTGCCCGCTGGTGGCCGAGAACAGCACGAACGGCGCGATAAAGATTGCCGAGATCAGGAACGCCGCGCTGCGCGCGTCGACGCCCTCGAACAGCGCCGTGTGGTAGGTCACCAGCGAGGTGAAGGCGACCTTGAACACGTTGTCGTTCATCGCCCCCAGGAACTGGGTCCAGAAGAACGGCGCGAAGCGGCGCAGGCCGAGCAGTCGGAACTGGCTGTGTTGGCTCATGAGGGGGCCGGTCGGTCGGGGGACCGCCACGGAGATGGGGACGCCGGCTAGTGTGCCGCAGCCGCGGCCTGGCCGCCACCTTGCCGCGGCCATGTCGCCGCCGATCTAGGGTATTTCCGCAAAGGGCGTCAGCCGGGGCGGCCCGGCGCCATCACTCGGCGCGCTCTTCCGGCCAGTCGCGGATATAGGCCTTGAGCATCTTGTTCTCGAAGCTCTGGTCCTCGACCACGGCCTTGGCGACGTCGTAGAAGGAGATCACGCCCATCAGCGTGCGGTTGTCGAGCACGGGCAGATAGCGAGTGTGACGCTCCAGCATCATCCGGCGGACTTCGTTGACGTCGGTCTCCATGGTGCAGGTCAGCGGCGCATCGTCCATCACCTTGCGGATGCTGCTGGTGCCGACGTTGCCGTTGTTGCGCGCCAGCGTCTCGATGATCTCGCGGAAGGTCAGCATGCCGACCAGGTCGCCGTACTCCATCACCACTAGCGAGCCGATATCGTGCTCGGCCATGGTGTGCACGGCGACCAGCAAGGAGGTGTCAGGCGTCACGGTATAGAGCGTATTGCCCTTGATCTGGAGGATGTCGCTGACTTTCATGATGGTCTCCGCTGCCTGCGCTCTGTCCGAGCTGAAACTGAGGGCATCGCCGCGGCCGCTGGCGGGGGCGATGCCGGTCACATTGTTTTCTGTCTGGGGGTGTGCGGGCGCCTTGCCCGTTGGCCGATGCTAGCCCAAACCCGCCGCCAAAGTAAAGCGGGAGGCCGGTTTGCGGGCCGCCACCGAGCGTGGGCGGGCACACGATGCTACGATGCTGGCCGGAGACAACTCAAGGCCGACCGACCATGTCCGGAACCCGCTTCGACACGCTGGCGCTGCACGCCGGCGCCGCGCCCGACCCCGCCACCGGGGCCCGCGCCACCCCCATCCACCTGACCACGTCGTTCGTGTTCCGCGACAGCGAGCACGCCGCGTCGCTGTTCAACATGGAGCGCGCGGGGCACGTCTACTCGCGTATTTCCAACCCCACCGTGGCGGTGCTCGAGGAGCGCATCGCCGCGCTCGAGAACGGCGCCGGCGCCATCGCCACGGCCTCGGGCCAGGCCGCGCTGCACCTGGCGGTGGCCACGCTGATGGGCGCGGGCTCGCATATCGTGGCGTCGTCGGCGCTGTACGGCGGCTCGCACAACCTGCTGCACTACACGCTGCGCCGCTTCGGCATCGAGACCACCTTCGTCAAGGCGCGCGACATCGATGCCTGGCGCGCGGCGATCCGGCCCGAGACCCGGCTGCTGTTCGGCGAGACGCTGGGCAACCCCGGGCTGGACGTGCTCGACATCCCGACGCTGGCGCAACTGGGCCAGGACCACGGCATCCCGCTGCTGGTCGATTCCACCTTCACCACGCCCTACCTGCTGCGTCCTTTCGACCATGGCGCCGGCCTGCTCTACCACTCGGCCACCAAGTTCCTGGGCGGCCACGGCACCACCATCGGCGGCGTGCTGGTCGAAGGCGGCACCTTCGACTTCGAAGCCTCGGGGCGCTTCCCGGAGCTGTCGGAGCCGTACGAGGGCTTCCACAACATGGTGTTCACCGAGGAAAGCACGGTGGCGCCGTTCCTGCTGCGCGCGCGCCGCGAAGGGCTGCGCGATTTCGGCGCCTGCATGAACCCGATGGCGGCGTGGCAGCTGCTGCAGGGCGTGGAGACGCTGCCGCTGCGCATGAGCCGTCATGTCGACAACACCCGCAAGGTGGTGCAGTTCCTGGTGTCGCATCCGATGGTGGAGTCGGTGTCGTACCCGGAGCTGGAATCCCACCCCGACTACGAACTGGCCAAGCGCCTGCTGCCGCGCGGCTGCGGCGCGGTGTTCAGCTTCAACCTGAAGGGCAACCGCGTTGCCGGCCAGCGCTTTATCGAAAGCCTGGCGCTGTTCTCGCACCTGGCCAACGTCGGCGACGCGCGCTCGCTGGTGATCCACCCGGCGTCGACCACGCACTTCCGCATGGACGCCGCCGCGCTGCAGTCGGCGGGCATTACCGAAGGCACGATCCGGCTGTCGGTCGGCCTGGAAGATGCCGACGACCTGATCGACGATCTCAAGCGCGGCCTGAAGGCGGCCGAGAAGGCCATGGGCGCGGGCAACAAGGGAGGGCAAGCCTGATGGAACTGAACCTTGCCGGCCAGCCGGCCTACGCCTATACCGGCGGCAAACCCTTCGACCCGGCCCTGCCGTGCGCCGTCTTTGTCCACGGGGCGCAGAACGACCACAGCGTGTGGGCGCTGCAGACGCGCTGGTTTGCCAACCATGGCTTTTCGGTGCTGGCGGTGGACCTGCCCGGCCACAACCGCAGCAAGGGCGCGCCGCTGGCCACGGTCGAGGCCATGGCCGACTGGGTCATGGCGCTGGTGGCCGCCGCCGGCGTCAAGGCGCCGGCCCTGGTGTTCGGCCACAGCATGGGCTCGCTGATCGCGCTGGAATGCGCGGCGCGGCATCCGCAGGCGGTGCGCGGCATCGGCCTGCTGGCCACGGCGTATCCGATGAAGGTATCGGATGCGCTGCTGGACGCCTCGCTCAACCGCGAGGGCGACGCCATCGCCATGGTCAATGCCTGGTCGCATTCGAGCCTCGCCAACAAGCCGTCGTCGCCGGGACCGGGCGCGTGGATGCACGGCGGCAGCCAGCGGCTGATGGAGCGCGTGTCGCGCAACAATCCGCAGGCGCATGTGTTCCACAACGATTTCTCCGCCTGCAACGCCTACGCCCATGGCGAGGAAGCCGCCGCGGCGGCGGCGTGCCCGGCGCTGTTCATCACCGGCAGCAAGGACATGATGACCTCGCCCAAAGCGGCCCAGGCACTGGCGGGCAAGATGCGCAGCGCCAGCGTGGTGACGGTGCCGTGCGGCCATGCGTTGATGGGCGAACGCCCGGACGAAGTGCTGGATGCGCTGGCAGCCTTTGCGCGCAAGGTGGTGGCAGCGGGCTGACCCCGGCCCCCGGACGGCCGGCCACGCCGGCGGCCGTCCGCACGACATCCCGGCACGGAAGGTCTACACTGCAGCAAACAAGACCTGCCGGAGACAGCCATGGCCCACGCCCGCGTGCGCGAGTTCGAGAATTTCGCGGCCTTCTATCCCTACTACCTGAGCGAACACCAGAACCGTACCTGCCGGCGGCTGCATTTCGCCGGCTCGACGGTGGCGCTGCTGTGCCTGGTGGCGCTGGTCGTGACCGGCAATGCCTGGTGGCTGCTCGCCGCGGTGGTGGCCGGCTATGCCTTCGCCTGGGTCGGGCATTTCGGCTTCGAGAAGAACCGGCCGGCTACGTTCCGGCACCCCCTCTACAGCCTGATGGGCGATTGGGTGATGTATGCCGATATCTGGCGGGGACGGATTCCGTTCTGAGGCGCTGTCCCTTACGCGATTGGGTACTCCCTCTCCCGCTTGCGGGAGAGGGTCGGGGTGAGGGCGGGAGTCTCCACGAAGTCAAGGCCGCGGCATGCCGCCGTCCACCCCGCTCACACCTGCCCATGCCACCCCGGCGGCACCACCTCCA
This sequence comes from Cupriavidus sp. MP-37, assembly GCF_020618415.1. Taxonomy (NCBI): domain Bacteria; kingdom Pseudomonadati; phylum Pseudomonadota; class Betaproteobacteria; order Burkholderiales; family Burkholderiaceae; genus Cupriavidus; species Cupriavidus sp. MP-37. The sequence continues at coordinate 2,597,595 of NZ_CP085344.1, forward strand.
GCGTCCGCCGCTGCAACGAACCATCCCCCTGTGCCGGCGGCAAATCCACAGGCTGCTGGCGGAACACCGCTTCCAGCGTCTGGTCCAGCTGCGGATTGTCCAGGATCGACTTGAGCGCATCGGCGCCGCGCAGATGCTGCGCCAGCGCCGTGCGCGGCAGCCGTGGCAGGTTCAGCACCAGCCGGTCATGCAGGGTGCGCAACGTCACCTGCGACGGGTCGCACAGCAGCGCCCAATGGGCCTGGCCGCGCTCCTGCTGCAGGCGGCCGACCAGGTGCATGGCCTTGAGCTTGTCGAGCAGGCTGGCCAGGTAGTCGGCCTCGACCCGCAGCTTGCGGCTCAGGTCGAGTTCGCCGACGCTGCGCGGCACTTCGTCGCGGGCGCGGTAGAGCAGCAGCAGCACGCCCAATGCGTCGAAGAACTCGCTGCCGGCGAAGCTGCGGCGGCGCCAGTAGCCCTGCCGGATCACCGGCAGGTTGGCGGCGATGGTCGCGCCCAGCAGCGTCACCAGCCAGCTCAGGTAGATCCACAGCAGGAACAGCGGCAGCGCGGCGAAGGTGCCGTAGACCGCGGTGTAGGCCGGGATCTCGGTGATGAAATAGCCGAAGCCGCGCTTGGCGAACTCGAACGCCACCGCCGCGACCAGCCCGGCGACGATGGCATCGCGCCACTCGACATAGGCGTTGGGCACCGCCGTGTACAGGAAGGCAAAGGCCAGCGCCGACAGCAGCACCGGCGCCGCGCCCACCAGCAGGCCCAGTCCCACCGGCATGGTGCCGACATAGCCGGCCGAGATCGAGATCAGGTAGGAGCTGATCGACAGGCTCGCGCCGATCAGCACCGGGCCGAAGGTCAGCACCGCCCAGAACACCAGCACCCGCTGCGCCAGCGGGCGGCGCTGCTTGACGCGCCAGATCGCGTTGAGCGCGTCTTCCACCGTCAGCATGGTCAGCACCGAGGTCACCATCAGCCCGCCCAGGCCCATCGCGGTCAGGCCGCGCGCGCTCTTGGCGAACATGCCGAGATAGCGCTGGATCGATTCGCTGACGTTGCCGGGGATCAGGTTCTGGAACAGGAACGCCTCGATGGCGTTGCGGAAGTCGCGGAACACCGGGAACGCGGCGAGCAGCGCGAAGGCCACGGTCAGCACCGGCACCACCGCCAGCACGGTGGTAAAGGTCAGGCTGGCCGAGACCTGCGGCAGCCGGTCTTCGCCGGCGCGGCGCAGCGCGTAGCGCGCCAGGGCGCGTACCTTTTGCAGGTTCCATTCCCGGCGCAGGCGGGCGACACGGGCTCCAATCATGCGCAAGCAACCTCCTGGATGTGGTTGGTCGGATCGTCTGTCGAACTTCAAAAATGGCCCCGTTGCGCGTGCCGCGCGGGACCATCGGGAGATGGCGCGGGGGGCGCATCTATAATACGCGCATTGTTGCCGGCGTCCGCCGCGCACCGCCCTTTCACCATCCTCCCAGCGTCGGCCATCCCGCTCCATGACCGAGATCCTCGTCCTGTACTACAGCCGCCACGGCAGCACCCGCAAGCTCGCCGAACTGATCGCCACCGGCATCGACAGCGTCCCCGGCGCGCAGGCCCGCCTGCGCACGGTGCCGCCGGTTTCCACCGTGTGCGAGGCCACCGCGCCGGAGATCCCCGCCGACGGCCCGCCCTATGCCGAGCTGCGCGACCTGGAGGAATGCGCCGGGCTGGCGCTGGGCAGCCCCACCCGCTTCGGCAACATGGCCGCGCCGGTGAAGTACTTCCTCGACGGCACCGTGGCCCAGTGGCTGTCGGGCGCGCTCGCCGGCAAGCCCGCCTGCGTGTTCACCGCCACCGGCAGCCTGCACGGCGGGCAGGAGACCACGCTGCTGTCGATGATGCTGCCGCTGCTGCACCACGGCATGCTGATCCTGGGCCTGCCCTATTCCGAGAAGGGGCTGATGACGACGGCCTCCGGCGGCACGCCCTACGGCCCCAGCCACCATGCCCACGGCGACAACCGCGGCCCCGTCACCGAAGACGAATCGGCGCTGGCCCTGGCCATGGGCCGCCGGCTGGCGCAGACCGCGCTGCGCCTGGCCGGAGCGCAGGCATGACGGCCGCCGCCGACAGCGACCAGGCCCTGCACAGCCCGTGGCTGTACCGGCTCAGCGTGGGCAGCCTGCTGGCGCTGCTGGTGCTGTGCATTGCCTGGGAATGGCTGCTGGCGCCGCTGCGGCCGGGCGGCTCGTGGCTGATCCTCAAGTTCCTGCCGCTGCTGCTGCCGCTGCGCGGCGTGCTCTCGCGCAACCGCTACACCATGCAGTGGTCGTCGATGCTGATCCTGCTGTTCTTCACCGAGGGCATCGTGCGCGCCACCAGCGACCGCGCGCCCTCGTCCACGCTGGCGTGGGTGGAGGTGGCGCTGACGCTGGTGTTCTTCACCAGCACCATCCTCTACCTGCGCCCGTACAAGCGCCGCGCCCGCGCCGCCGCCAAGGCCGCGCCCAAGTCCTGAACCGCGTCCACCGATCGCCATGACCTCGCCTCAAGACTCCTTCCTCGCACTGTGCCGCGCCGCGCTGGGCCCGCAGCACGTGCTGACCGACGCGGCCGACCAGGCGCCCTACCTGACCGACTGGCGCAAGCGCTATCGCGGCGAGGCGCTGGCGGTGCTGCGCCCGGGCACCACCGCGGAAGTTGCCGAAGTGGTCCACGCCTGCCACGCGCACCGGATCGCCATGGTGCCGCAGGGCGGCAACACCGGCCTGTGCGGCGGTGCCACGCCGGCAGCAGGAATGCCGCAGGTGGTGATCTCGCTGCAGCGGCTGAACCGCATCCGCCAGGTCGATCCGCTCAACAACACCATCACGGTCGAGGCCGGCGTGGTGCTGCAGCAGCTGCAGGAAGTCGCGCGCGAGCACGGCCGGCTGTTTCCGCTGAGCCTGGCGGCCGAGGGCAGCTGCACCATCGGCGGCAACCTGTCGACCAATGCCGGCGGCACCGCGGTGCTGCGCTACGGCAACACGCGCGAACTGTGCCTGGGGCTGGAAGTGGTGACGGCCTCCGGCGAAACCTGGCACGGGCTGCGCGGGCTGCGCAAGGACAACACCGGCTATGACCTGCGCGACCTGTTCATCGGCGCCGAAGGCACGCTCGGCATCATCACCGCCGCGGTAATGAAGCTGTTCCCGCTGCCGCGCGCGTCGGTCACGGCGCTGGCCGCGGTGCAAAGCCCGCGCGCGGCGCTGGCGCTGCTGGCGATCGCGCAGTCGCACGCCGGCGCCATGCTGACCGGCTTCGAGCTGATGTCGGCGCTGAGCATGACGCTGGTGACGCGGCACTTCCCGCATCTGCGCTATCCGTTCGCCGACATCCATCCGCAGCTGGTGCTGCTGGAGCTGTCCGACAGCGAAAGCGAAGCCCACGCGCGCGGCATCTTCGAGACCATGATGTCGGCCGCCTTCGACGCCGGCGTGGTCGCCGACGCGGTGGTGGCGGAGTCGGTGCAGCAGTCGCGCGACTTCTGGAACCTGCGCGAGCACATTCCGCTGGCGCAGGTGGAAGACGGCAAGAACATCAAGCACGATATCGCGGTGCCGGTATCGCGCGTCGCGGACTTTATCGAGTGCACCGACGCGCTGCTGCAGAACGCCTTTCCCGGCGCGCGCATGGTCACCTTCGGCCATCTCGGCGACGGCAACCTGCACTACAACGTGGCGCCGCCCGAAGGCGTCGACCACGATGACTTCCTGGCGCACCAGGACCAGGTCAACCGCATCGTGCACGACAGCGTGCGCTCGCATAACGGCTCGATCTCGGCCGAGCACGGCCTGGGCCAGCTCAAGCGCGAGGAAAACCGGCACTACAAGAGCGAGGTCGAACTTGCCATGATGCGGGCGATCAAGGGTGCGCTGGACCCGCTCGGGCTGATGAATCCCGGCAAGGTGGTGTGAGCGCGCCCGCGCTCAGCGGCGCAGCTCGGTGTGGCGCTGTTCGGTGTGGCGCAGTTCGGTGTGGATATATGCCGCGACGTGCTCGAGCAGCTCGTCGAGATGGCCGCGCAGCACGGCGAAGCCCGCATGCTGCGCCAGCGTGGCCTCGTCCATGTACAGCGCCCGGTTGATCTCGATCTGCAGGCTGTGCCGCCGCTGCGCCGGATCGGCATAGGCGCGGATCAGCTGCGCGCCCTTGTACGGCCAGTTGACGGCCACCTGGTAGCCCAGCCCGCGCAGGCACTCCGCCACCAGTTCGATGAATTCCGCCGAACAAGTCGCGCCGTCGCCGTTGCTGACGACGAAATCCGGCCGCGCGGCGCCGTTGTCGACGTTCATCGCATTGCCGCGCGACTTCATCGAATGGCAGTCGAGATGCCACACCGCACCCGCGCGCGCATGGTGCTGGGCCAGCAGTCCGGACAGCGCGGCATGGTACGGGTCGTAGTAGGTCTTGAGCAGGTATTCCGCCATGTGCGGCGACAGGGTCTCGGCATAGACCGGCACGCCCGGCAGCGCCAGCCGGCGCAGCACGCCCATGCCGCGGCCCGACTTGTCGCTGGGGCGCACTTCATAAGGCATGGCGCCATCGATCAGGTCGGGGTCGATATCGTCGCGGGCGCGGTTGACGTCGACCAGCCAGCGCGGGAAGTCCGCGCACAGCAAGGTGCCGCCCACCCGCGGCGCATGCGCGAACAGCTGGTCGACATAGGCGTCCCAGCCGCTCAGCAAGGCCGCGGGCGGCGCGGCCAGCGGCAGCGTCTCGGCATGCAGCAGGCCGCTGTGCGGAGAATCCACCACCAGCGGCAGCGCCGCCCCGGCCGGTTCAGTCAGGGAATACGGAAGCGTCATGGTCAGAATTTGTGCTGGATGCCCACGCCCACCGTGGTCACGGTGTCGCCGGGCTTGTGCGAGTTGGGATCCTCGCGGTCAAAGAAGACATAGGGCATGGTGCGCTTGCTCAGGCTGTAGCCGTAGCCGGCCTGCACCTTGCTGAGCCGGCCCTGCGGGTCGCGCTGCACCGCGCGCTGCATGTAGTTGACAGTGAGCTTGTGCGCGCCGTACGGCACCGAGAAGCCGACCAGCCAGTACGGCACGTCGGTGCGCGTGGCCGCGGTGCCGGCGTAGCGGTCGCGCCCGACGATGCCGTAGAGGTTGACCACGGAGAAGTCGTATGAAGCCACCGCCTGCACCTTGTCGCGGAAATCATTGGCGACCAGGCCGCCGCTCTTGGCATCGCGCGAATAGCCAAGCCCCGCCGCGAACTTGCCGGCGGCGTAGTTCAGGCCCAGGTCGAATTGCCGGAAATCGTCCTCCGCCTGCAGCGGCGGCCGGGTATTGGGCGTGGTCGAATCCGGCCCCGCCAGGTTCATGCGCGCCCGCACCGAGAAGCCGCCGAAGCTTGGCGTCATATAGCCGAGCGCATTCGACACGCGGTTGCGCGCATTCAGCACCTTGGTGCCGATCGCGGTGGCGCCGGCATCATGGATGGCGAAGTCGATGTTCTGCGTCACCTGCGAATAGATCGGCGAGCCCACGATCGTCGCCGAATCCAGCCGGCCCAGCGCGATCGCGCCGAAGCCGCCCTGCAGGCCGACGAAGGCATGGCGGAACTGCGGGTTGGTGGCGACGCCGTTGTCGGCGCCGAAGCCCTGCTCCAGGCCGAATGCCGCGCGCAGGCCGCCGCCCAGCTCTTCGTTGCCGCGCAGGCCCCAGCGCGAAGCGTTGTCGGCCATCTGCGTGGCCCGCCCGTCGGGCCCCTTCTGGTATTCGATGTCGGTGTCGATGCGGCCGTACAGCGTCACCGTGGCGTCGGCCGCGGCCGACAGCAGCGCCAGCGCGCCGCCGAAGCAGGCGCGTCCGAGTGCGCGCCTGGCGTGGATACCGTTCATGCTCCTGCTCCCTCTGCGTGGTTTCATGCAAAAAATCCCCCTCTGTGGTGCAACTGCCGCGTGGTCTGCCCGCGCAGCGCGCACGCTCCCGCCCATCCCGCGCAGGCGGGATGGGGTCGTTCGACCGGGAGCGTGAGCGCGCCGCGCCTGGCGGCGGCTATCTAGTCATTCAGGTGGCAGGCGGACAGGCGTCCGCCGATATCGCGCAGCAGCGGCACCTCCGTCTTGCAGCGTGCGCTCGCGTGCGGGCAGCGCGGATGGAAGGCGCAGCCACTTGGCGGCGCCAGCGGGCTGGGCAGCTCGCCGCGGATCGGCTGGTGCGCGGGCGGCGTCGCGCCCAGGCGCGGGGCGTCGGCCAGCAGCGCGCGCGTATAGGGATGGTTGGGCGCGGCGAACACCTCGCGCGCGGCGCCGCTTTCGACGATGCGGCCCAGGTACATGATCACCACGCGGTCCGACATATGCTCCACCACCGCCAGGTTGTGGCTGATGAAGACATAGGTCAGCGCGTGCTCGCGCCGCAGCTCCATGAACAGGTTGATGATCTGCGCCTGCACCGAGACATCGAGCGCGGACACGGCCTCGTCGCAGATCAGCAGGCGCGGGCGCAGCGCCAGCGCGCGCGCGATCGCCACGCGCTGGCGCTGGCCGCCGGAGAACTCGTGCGGATAGCGCTCGGCATAGCCGCGATCGAGTCCCACCTGCTGCAGCAGCTCGCCGGCGGTCGCGGCCGCGCGCGAGCGCTTGATCAGGCCGTGGTAGACCGCGCCTTCGGTGATGGCCTGGCCGATGCGCAGGCGCGGGTTCAGCGACGCATAGGGGTTCTGGAACACCATCTGCACCGCGCGGTGATAAGCGGCGGAAGCAATGTCGGCGCGCTGGCCCTCCCAGGCGATCTCGCCGCCGGTCTGCGGCAGCAGGCCCGCCAGCATGCGGCCCAGCGTGGACTTGCCGCAGCCGGACTCGCCGACCACGCCCAGCACCTCGCCCTGGCGCACCTGCAGCGAGACATCGTTGACGGCATGCACCGCCTGCGCCGGCTTGCCGGCCATGCGCGCGAGCAGTCCGGGCTTGAGCAGAAAGCGTTTCTGCAGGTTGTGCGCTTCGAGCATGACCGTCATGCCGCCTCCAGGGGATAAAAGCAGCGCAGCGTGCGGCCGCGCACAGTGGTTTCGACAGGAATCTGGGCGCACGCGGCGCGCGCGCGCGGGCAGCGCGGTGCGAAGGCGCAGCCTGGCGGCAGCGCGGCCAGCGCCGGCGCCGCGCCCGGAATCGCGCGCAGCGTGGCGCCGCGCATCGCCGGCGTCGGCAGCGAATCGAGCAGGCCGCGCGTGTACGGATGCAGCGGCCGCCGGATCAGCTGCTCGACGGGCCCCTGCTCCACCACCCGGCCGGCGTACATCACGCAGACGCGGTCGACCAGGTCCTTGACCACCGCCAGGTCGTGGCTGATCCAGATCGCCGCGGCGCCGGTCTCGCGCACCAGCTGCTTCATCTCGTAGAGGATCTGCGCCTGGATGGTGACGTCGAGCGCGGTGGTGGGCTCGTCGGCGATGATCAGGTCGGGCCGGTTGATCAGCGCGTTGGCGATCGCCACGCGCTGGCGCATGCCGCCGGAGAGCTCGTGCGGATAGGCGCGCATGCGCTCCTGCGGCGCCGGGATGCCGACCCGCGCCAGCGCATCGACCGCCTGCGCATGCGCCTGCGCGCGGGTGCGGCGGTGGTGCACCAGCACGGTCTCGGCCAGCTGGTCGCCGACGCGCATGACCGGGTTGAGCGACATCATCGGATCCTGGAACACCATCGCGATGCGGTCGCCGCGCAGCGCCTGCCACTGGCGCGGCGAGCACGCCAGCAGCTCTTGCCCCTTGAAGCGCACCGAACCGCCGGTGACGCGCCCGGGCGGGTCGAGCAGATTCATCAGCGAGAACGCCGTCACCGACTTGCCCGAGCCGGACTCCCCCACGATGCCCAGGATCTCGCCCGGCTCCAGCGTGAACGACACGCCGTCGACCGCCTTCACCGCACCGTGCGCGAACGCGAAGCTGGTGCTCAGTCCCGCAACTTCCAGTAGTGCCATGGCGGGCTCCTTACGCTTCCAGCCGCGGGTTGAGCACGCGGCGCAGGCGGTCGCCCACCAGGTTGATCGAGCCGATCAGCAGCACCAGGGCCACGCCCGGGAACACGCTGATCCAGTACTTGTTCGACAGCATGTATTCGAAGCCGTTGGCGATCAGCATGCCCAGCGACGGCTGCGTGCGCGGCAGGCCGATGCCGAGGAAGCTCATGGTGGCCTCGAGCGTGATCGCATGCGCGATCTGCAGCGTGCCGGTCACCACCAGCGGCGCCATGCAGTTGGGCAGGATATGGCGGAACATCACGCGCAGCGCCGGCAGCCCCTGGCCCAGCGCGGCCTCGACATACTCCTTGCGCCGCTCCACCTGCGCCGCGCCGCGCACGGTGCGGGCAAAGTAGGCCCACTGCACGATCACCAGCGCCAGCAGGGTCTTGTCGACGCCCTGCCCCAGCACTGCCAGCAGGATCAGCGCCACCAGCACCGCCGGCAGGCTCAGCTGCAGGTCGACCACGCGCATGATGGCGGCGTCGGCCACGCCGCCGAAGTAGGCCGCGGCCAGCCCCACCGCGCTGCCCACCATCAGCGCCACCACCGCGCTGATCACGCCCACGCCCACGCTGATGCGAATGCCGTAGAAGATGGCGCTGAGCAGGTCGCGCCCGGCGCCGTCGGTGCCGAGCCAGTAGTGCGCCTGGCCTTCATAGCCGGTGCTGCCCGGCGGCAGTTCGGAGTCGATCACCGACACCGTGGCAAGGTCATAGGGGTTCTGCGGGCTGAGCGCATGGGCCAGCACGGCCACCAGCAGCAGCACCAGCAGCAATGCCAGCGCGGCGGCGGAGACTCGGTTGGCGCAGAAGCGCCGCAGCAGCGAAGGTCGTGCCGGCGGCGCGGCGGCTGGCGCCGGCGCGACCGCTGGGAGCGCGGGACTGGCTTCATCGGTTTCGGACAGAGGCAGGGACATCGGTTCAGTCTCGTTCTTGGGTCTTCGATAGCGGGGAATGGAGGCGGCGCGCGGCTAGGCCGCCTTGTGCCGCAGGCGCGGGTCGAGCACCACGTACAGCAGGTCGACCACCAGGTTCAGCACGACGAACAGCAACAGCGTGACCAGCAGGTAGGCCACCACCACCGGGCGGTCCAGCGCCAGCACGGAATCGATGATCAGCTTGCCCATGCCGGGCCACGAGAACACCGACTCGGTCACCACCGAGAACGCGATCAGGTGGCCGAACTCCAGCCCGACCACGGTCACGATCGGGATCAGCACGTTGGGCACCACGTGGCGCAGCACCAGCCGCGCGCCGCCCACGCCCTTGGCGCGGGCAAACTTGATGTACTCCTGCCCCGCCACCTCGCGCGTGCCGGCCTCGGTCAGCCGCGCCACCAGCGAGATCTTGAACAGCGACAGCGTCAGCGCCGGCAGCAGCAGGAAGCGGATGCCCTCCCAGCTGGTCACCGACAGCGGCACGCCCAGCACCGTGCTGACCGGCCCGCGCCCGCCCGACGGCAGCCAGCCCAGGTTCACCGAGAACACCAGGATGCCGATCATGCCGATCCAGAACGTCGGCATGATCACGCCGCCGAGCGAAGCCGCCATCAGCATCCGCGCCAGCCGGCTGTGCGGCTTCAGGCCGGCGTAGACGCCCATCGGGATGCCGATGCCCAGCGACAGCAGCAGCGCCGTCACCGCCAGCTCCAGCGTGGCCGGCACGCGGCTGACGATCAGCTCGATCGCGGGCCGGTTGTAGACGAAGGAGTCGCCGAGGTCGCCGTGCAGCGCGCCCTCGAGAAAACGCAGGTACTGCTGCGGCACGGGCAGGTCCAGGCCGAGCGCATGGCGCGCCTCGGTGATCTCCTGCTCGGTGGCGGTGGGACTGACCAGCAGGTGCACGGGATCGCCGATCAGGTTGACCGCGCAGAACGTCAGCACCGACATGATCCAGAGCACCGCGATGCTCTGCAGCAGCCGTTTCAGTAGGGTTTCAAGCATGGTAGAAGCCGGTGGGGATGCGGATACGGGTTGGCGCGCTCAGCGTTGCGGCGCGGCCGGCGGCGCCGGGCGGATGTTGCCAGCATAGGTAAAGCCGTCGCTGCGCGGCTGCACCGCGAGCCCGTCGCGATAGGCCCAGGCCGCGCGCAGGTGATGCAGCGGCACGATGCCGGCGTCGGCCGCCAGCCGCTCTGCCGCGTCCTGCTGCGCCAGCTCGCGCGGGGCCGGCGCCATGGTGCGCATGGCCTGCTCGATCAATGCGTCGACGGCCGCGTTGGCATAGCCGCTGCGGTTGTTCGCGCCCAGGCCGGCGGCCTTGTCCTGCGCGTGCGCCACCGCCACCAGCGGCTCCAGCGAATCGCCGCTGACCGCGCCGATGCCAAGCAGGAAGGCGCTGAACTCGGGCTTGCCGCCGGCGCCGCCCGAGGTGGCGCGGGTGATATAGACCGAGTACGGCAGCGTGCGCACCTCGGTGCGGATGCCGGCGCGGGTCAGCATCTGGCCGACCGCCTCGCAGGTCTTGGCGTCGTTCAGGTAGCGGTCGTTGGGGCAATGCAGCGTCAGGCGGAAGCCCTGCGGATAGCCGGCCTGCGCCAGCAGCGAGCGCGCCCGCCCGACGTCGGCGCGCGGCGCCGGCACCTCCGGGGCAAAGCCGAAGAAGCCCTGCGGCACCATCTGCCCGGCCGGCACCGAATCGCCCTTGGTGACGCGCGCCGCGATCAGGTCGCGGTCGATCGCCAGGCTGATCGCCTGCCGCACCCGCACGTCGCGCAGCGGGTTGGCCGCCAGCGGCTGGCCGGCGTGGTCCTGCACATAGGGCGAGACCGCGCGGGCCTGGTCCAGCTGCAGGTAGTTCAGCATGTACGAGGTGGCGGAGACGACGCGGATGCGGCCGTTGGTGCGCGCGAAGGCCTCGGCAATGCTGGCCGACGAGGCGTCGATCACGTCCACCAGCCCGGACAGCAGCGCCGAGGCCCGCGCCGGCTCCTTCGGGATGAACTGGAACACCACCCGCTGCCACGGCTGCGGCCCGCCCCAGTAGCCCGGATTGCGCGACAGCGTCAGCTGCTGGCCGTGCTCCCACGCCACCAGCCGGTACGGTCCGGTGCCGATGGCGGCGCTGCCATGGGCGAAATCGGCTTCGCGCACGCCCGCGCCGAGCGAGCGCGGCAGCATCGCCACCATGCCCAGGTTCTGCGGCAGCACCGGGTTGGGCGAGCGCGTGCGCACCCGCAACACCAGCGGCCCGGTGACCTCCACCGCCGCCACCGACTTCAGGTAGGTGCGGAAGGTGCGTGCGCCGGGCAGCTTCATGGCGCGCTCGATCGAGTAGCGCGCGTCCTCGGCGGTGAACGGCTCGCCATTGCTGAAGCGCACGCCGGCACGCAGCTGGAACTCCCAGGTGCGGTCGTCCAGCTGGTGCCAGGCAGTGGCCAGCTGCGGCACCGGGCGCAGCGCGTTGTCGAGGCCGACCAGGGTCTCGTACACGTGGCCCCACAGGTTGCGCCCGGCGGCGTCGAGCACATGGGGATCCGCGGCGCTGATCTCGGCCTTGTAGCCGATGCGCAGGTCGGCCGCCCGCGCGGCGTTCGCGCCGGCAAGCAGCGCTGCGGCAGTTAGCGTGGCGAGGACGGCGGCGGCGAGGCGCGACGCCGGGTTGACGGCAGGGGTGGACATGGTGGGGTGGTTCGCTTCCCGATACATTGTTTCATTCAGTGATACCGTGTATCGAAGAATAAGACATCGAGGCCAGTCCCGGTAAGAAGGGTTTACCCCCGGGACGCGCAACAGGCAAAAAAAACGGCGCCGAAGCGCCGTTTGGGACAGGAAGTGCGCGGCACGTGGCCGCGCGATGCAGGGCTGGGGGCCAGGAGGGCTGCAGGGCTGGAGGGCTGGTTCAGCCGCCCGCGTAACCGAGCGCGCGCGACAGGTTGGCGGCCTCCGCCACCACCATCGCCACATGGCGGTCCAGCGCCTGCTGCGTGGTGCGGCTGGCCGGGCTGGCAATGCTCAGCGACGCCACCGCGGCGCCGCTGTGGTCGCGCAGCGGCGCCGCGGCGGAGATGGCGTCGGCATCGCGCTCGCCCACCGACACCGCATAGCCGGCCGCACGGATCGCCGCCAGTTCCTCGCGCAGCGCCTGCGGCTCGATGATGGTCTTGGCGGTGAAGCGTTCGAGCTGTTGCGCCAGCACGGCCTCCAGCACCTCGGGCCCGGCGAAGGCCAGCAGCAGCTTGCCGGAGGCGCCCACATGCAGCGGCCGGCGGTTGCCGATCTCGGTATGCACCCGCACCGATTGCGTCGACTCGTGCCGCGCCACGCACACCGACTCGAGCCCGTCGCGCACGCGCACGATCACGTTCTCGCCGCAGGCCGCGCCGATCGCCGCCAGCCGCGGGCCCACCAGCTTGACCAGGTCGAACTGCTCGCGCGCGGCATTGCCCACCAGCAGCGCGTTGTAGCTGAGCTTGTAGACCGCCGCCGGCGACTCGCGCGCGATCAGCCCGCGGTGCTCCAGCGTGGTCAGCAGCCGGAACGCGCGCGCCTTGGTCAGCCCGGCGCGCCGTGCCAGTTCGGTCACGCCCAGCGATGGGTGCTCGGCCACCAGCATCAGCAGGCCCAGGGCCTCGTCCACCGCTTCAACGATGTAGGTCATCGATCCTTTTCGTCTAGATTCAGAAATATCCAGCGCAGATTGTAGCGGTCGCCGCAATCGTTCGCGCTGCAAGTGCCTCGCGCCAGGCTTCAATGGCACCATCCCCGCCTGCAACGAATACACCCTTCGGCACTTCCGAATACAACGCGGCGGGCAAGCTACGCAATACTCTCGGGATCGCCGTGCCAGCCTCGCGCCCGTCCCGCCCCACCCGCCCTCGCGCTGGCACCACCTGACGCACCGAAGGAGAACAGATGAGCATCAACGGCAAGGCCTACATCGTCGGGGCCTACGAGCACCCGACCCGCAAGGCACCGGACAAGACCGTGGCGCAACTGCACGCCGAGAGCGCCAAGGGCGCGCTGCAGGACGCCGGCCTGACCCTGGCCGACGTCGACGGCTATTTCTGCGCGGGCGACGCGCCCGGGCTGGGCGCGGTCAACATGGTCGACTACCTCGGCCTGAAGGTGCGCCATGTCGATTCGACCGACACCGGCGGCTCCGCCTACCTGGTCCATGTCTCGCACGCCGCGCAGGCGATCGCCGCCGGCAAGTGCAACGTCGCGCTGATCACGCTGGCGGGCCGCCCGCGCTCGGAGGGCTCCACCGGCACGCAGGCGCGCAACTGGGGCGCCAACCTGCCCGACCTGCCGTTCGAAAGCCCGTTCAGCCCGGTCACGGTCAACCTGTACGCGATGGCGGCGATGCGCCATATGCACGAGTACGGCACCACCGCCGAGCAACTCGCCTGGGTCAAGGTGGCCGCGTCGCACCACGCGCAGCACAACCCCCACGCGATGCTGCGCGACGTGGTCACGGTCGAAGACGTGCTGAACTCGCCGATGATCTCGGACCCGCTGCACAAGCTGGATTGCTGCGTGGTGTCGGACGGCGGCGGCGCGCTGATCGTCGCCCGCCCGGAGATCGCCGCCACGCTGCAGCGGCCCAAGGTGAAGATCCGCGGCGCCGGCGAATACATCAAGGGCCAGCTCGGCGGCGAAGTCGACCTGAGCTGGTCGGGCGCGCGCTTCTCGGGCGCGACGGCGTTTGCCGAAGCGGGCGTGACCCCGGCCGACATCAAGTACGCGTCGATCTACGACAGCTTCACCATCACCGTGCTGATGCAGCTGGAAGACCTGGGCTTCTGCCAGAAGGGCGAAGGCGGCAGGTTCGTCGCCGACGGCAACCTGATCTCCGGCGTCGGCAAGCTGCCGTTCAATACCGATGGCGGCGGCCTGTGCAACAACCACCCGGCCAACCGCGGCGGCATCACCAAGGTCATCGAAGCCGTGCGCCAGCTGCGTGGCGAGGCCCACCCCGCGGTGCAGGTCGCCAATTGCGACCTCGCGCTGGCGCAGGGCACCGGCGGCTACCTGGGCTCGCGCCACGGCAGCGCCACCCTGATCCTTGAACGTGAATAAAGCGCGGGAGCACTGACATGACCACCCCACACATCCCAGCCGTCTACAAGGCGCCCGACGAACAGCCCGACAACCTGCCGTTCTGGCAGGCCGCGCGCGAGGGCAAGCTGCTGGTCAAGGTCTGCGACGACTGCGGCAAACCCCACTGGTACCCGCGCGTGCTGTGCCCGTTCTGCATGGGCACCACCTCCTGGAAGCAGGCCAGCGGCCGCGGCACCATCTATACCTACAGCGTGACGCGCCGCGCCGGCCCCAACCCGTTCTGCATCGCCTACGTCAAGCTGGATGAAGGCGTGACCATGATGACCCATATCGTCGATTGCGATCTCGACACGGTGCGGATCGGCCAGAAGGTGCAGGTCAAGTTCTCGCCCAGCGACGGCGGCGCGCCGGTGCCGACCTTTACGCTCGCCTGAAGCAGAGCGCGAGGCTAGCGGCGCGGCCGGCAGCCGGCGCTGCGCCAGCTGCCTGCCGCCAGCCGCTTACCGCTGGCCGGCGCCCATGCTGCCGAACCTGCCGCTGCTGAAGTCGCGGAACGCCTCGGCAATCTCCGCCTCGGTGTTCATCACGAACGGGCCGTGGCCGACGATGGGCTCGTCGATCGGCTCGCCGCTGAGCAGCAGCACCACCGCATCGGTGCCGGCCTCGATGCTGACGGCATCGCCGGCGCCATCCAGCACCACCATCTCGGCATCGCGCACGGTGGCCTCGGCGTTGACCGTGACCTTGCCGCGCAGCACCACCAGCGCGGTATGCCAGCCCTCGGGCAGCGCCAGCCGCGTGGCGGCGCCCTGGTTCAGGCGCATGTCCCACACATGCATCGGCGTAAAGGTGCGCGCCGGCCCACGCTTGCCTTCGTATTCGCCGGCGATCACGCGCACCGTGCCGGCGCCGTCGGGCATCGTCACCGCCGGGATATCGCGGTCGACGATGGCCTGGTAGCCCGGCGCGGCCATCTTGTCGCGCGCCGGCAGGTTGACCCACAGCTGCACCATCTCCAGCGCGCCGCCGCTTTGCGCGAACGCGGGCGAGTGGAACTCTTCGTGCAGGATGCCGGCGCCCGCCGTCATCCATTGCACGTCGCCCGGACCGATGACCCCGCCCTGCCCGGTCGAGTCGCGGTGCGCGACCTCGCCCTTGTAGACGATGGTGACGGTCTCGAAACCGCGGTGCGGATGCTGGCCCACGCCGCGCGGGCGCTGCGTCGGCGTGAAGTCGGCCGGGCCGGCGTAGTCGAGCAGCAGGAACGGGCTGAGCTGCTTGCCGTGGCTGGTGTACGAGAACATCGAACGCACCGGGAAACCATCTCCGACCCAGTGCGGACGCGGTGCGCTGTAGACACCCAGAATGCGCTTCATGTCGATCTCCGAGTATGCCCGGCTCGCATGCCAGGCAATGATCCATGAAGCGATGATAGGTGCCGCGGCCAGCGTGCGGTAGGCGGCGGGATTGCGATGCAGCGTCCTGCCGCTGGAACGATGCCGCCAGCGATCAGAAGCGGTAGCGCACGTAGCCCATGCTGAAGTTGGTGCCGGGATTGGGGTCCTGGATCCCGGCATTGGACAGGTGCTGGAAGCGGTAGCCGATCGTCAGCCGCTGCGCCTTGCCGAAGGCGACGCCGACGCCGATCATGTCGGAGAACTGGAACGCCGAGCCCATGCGATGGCCGCCGGCGATCTCGGTGTCGGTCAGCACGCGCAGGCCCACCGAGGCTTCGACGAACGGCGTGGCGTATTCCCCCGCGTAACTGAGCCGGAAGATCGGCGACACGCCGAACTCCGTCAGCTGGCTCGACGGCCGCGACGACAGCGCGCGCCAGTTGGCGACATTGACCTCGCCGTCCAGCGCCAGCGCCAGCCGGCTCGACAGCTGCCACTGCACGATCTCGTCCCAGCGCGCCGACACCTCGTATTTCTCCACGCCGTGGCGGTTGTCGCGCCCATAGCCCGCCTGCATCGAGAATGCCGCAGCGCCGGCGGCGGACGGCAGCGCCAGCAGGCCAGCCGTAATCGACACCAGAGCCGCGCGCGGCAGCCCCCCTGACAATGTGTTTTTCTTCACTGACATCCGTATCTGTCGGGCAGCGCCTGCGAGATTGACGCGCCACCGCATTGTATTGATCACGGCTCAACACGATAGCAGCGCTTCGGCATTGGAGAAGCCTCCGCCAGGCAAACACAGTGTTTCATCGCAGGAACAATATGACGATGCGCGACACGACGACGGTCACTTGACTGAACGGCATTACGGCAAGACCGTGGTCTTCCGGGGGTTCCACGCAACGCTGGCTCTGGCCCAGCGGCGGGCCACGCCGCCGATGTCAGCCCTTCAATTCCACCAGCAGGTCCTTCGCCGCCACCCGATCCCCGGCCTTCACATGCACCGCGGCAATCTCGCAATCGCGGTCCGCGGCGATATGGGTTTCCATCTTCATCGCCTCCAGCGCCAGCAGCGTGGTGCCAGCGGCCACGCGCTGGCCGGGCTGCACCGCCACCGTCACGATCGAGCCCGGCATCGGCGCGGCGACATGCAGCGGATTGTCGGGCTCGGCCACCGGCCGGCTCTGCCGCGACAGCGCGGCCTGCGCGGTGCTGCGCTGCGCGACCAGCGTGGTGCGCGACTGCCCGTTCAGCTCGAACTGGACCTTGATCTTGCCTTCGTCGGCATCGGGATGGGTGCCCTGCAGCGACAGCAGCAGGGTCTTGCCGGGTTCGATGTCGATGGCCACTTCTTCCTGCGGCTGCAGGCCGTACAGGTACGCCGGCGTGGGCACCACCGAGGTATCGCTGTACTGGCGCACATGCGCGTGGTACTCGGCGGCCTGCTTGGGATACATCAGGTACGAGGCCAGCTGGCGGTCGTCGAGCGGCTGCTCGCACGCCGCTTCACCGGCGGCGCGGGCCGCGTCGAGGTCGACCGGCGCGATCTGGTCGCCGGGGCGGTACGGCGCGGGCGGCTCGCCGCGCAGCACCTTGCGCGACAGCGCCGCGGGGAAGCCGTCGGGCGGGAAGCCGAGTTCGCCCCGGAACAGCGACACCACCGATTCCGGGAAGGCAATCTCCCTGGCCGGATCGCATACATCGGCGGCGCTCAGGTCATTGGCCACCATCATCAGCGCCAGGTCGCCGACCACCTTGGAGGTCGGCGTCACCTTGACGATATCGCCGAACATCTGGTTGACCTCGGCATAGGCGCGCGAGACCTCGGTCCAGCGGTGCTCGATGCCGAGCGAGCGCGCCTGCTCGCGCAGGTTGGTGTACTGGCCGCCTGGCATCTCGTGGCGATAGACGTCGGCGGTACCGGCGCGGATCTCGGATTCGAACGGTGCGTAGTAGCGGCGCACCCCTTCCCAGTACATCGACGCCTCGTGCAGGCGCTCCAGGTCCAGGCCGGGATCGCGCTCGCTGCCGGCCAGCGCCGCGGCGATGCTCGACAGGTTGGGCTGCGAGGTCAGCCCGCTCATCGCGTCGAGCGCGCCGTCGACCGCATCGCAGCCCGCCTCGATCGCGGCCAGCGCCGACGCGGCCGAGATGCCGCTGGTGTCGTGCGTGTGGAAATGCACCGGCAGCCCGGTCTCTTCCTTGAGCGCCCTGACCAGCGCGGCGGCGGCCTGCGGCCGGCAGATGCCGGCCATATCCTTGATGCCCAGCACGTGCACGCCGGCCTGCTGCAGCTCGCGCGCGATGCCGACGTAGTACTTCAGGTCGTACTTGGAACGCCTGGGGTCGAACAGGTCGCCGGTATAGCAGATCGCGCCTTCGCACAGCGCCCCGCTCTCGCAGACCGCATCGATCGCCACGCGCATATTGCGCACCCAGTTGAGCGAATCGAACACGCGGAACACGTCGACACCGGCGCCGGCCGCCTGGCGCACGAAGAAGCGCACCACGTTGTCGGCATAGTTGGTGTAGCCGACCGCGTTGGAGCCGCGCAGCAGCATCTGGAACAGCACGTTGGGCACGCGCTCGCGCAGTTGCTCCAGGCGCTGCCACGGGTCTTCCTTGAGGAAGCGCAGCGCCACGTCGAAGGTGGCGCCGCCCCAGCACTCCAGCGAGAACAGCTGCGACAGCTCGCGCGCATAGAACGGTGCGATCGGCAGCATGTCGGCGGTGCGCATGCGCGTGGCGAACAGCGACTGGTGCGCGTCGCGCATGGTGGTGTCGGTCAGCAGCACGCGCTTCTGTTCCAGCATCCAGCGCGAGAACTTCTCCGCGCCGAGCTCGCGCAGCCGGTCGCGCGTGCCGTAAGGCAGCGCCGCGCTGGTGTCGACGGCCGGCAGCACCGGCGCGGGCAGCGGCAGCGACGGCAGCGCGCGCCCGCGCAGTTCGGGATGCCCGTTGACGCTGATTTCGCCCAGGTAGCGCAGCAGCTTGGTGGCGCGGTCCTGGCGTCTGGCAAAGGCCAGCAGCTCCGGGGTCTTGTCGATGAAGCGCGTGGTGACGTCGCCGGCGCGGAACGCGGGATGGTTGATGACGTTCTCGAGGAACTGCAGGTTGGACGCGACGCCGCGGATGCGGAACTCGCGCAGCGCGCGGTCCATGCGCCGCATCGATTCCGGCGCGGTCGGCGCCCAGGTGGTGACCTTGACCAGCAGCGAGTCGTAGTACGGCGTGATCACCGCGCCGCCGTAGGCGGTGCCCGCATCGAGCCGCACGCCGAAGCCCGCGGCGCTGCGATACGCGGTCAGGCGCCCGTAGTCCGGCAGGAAGCCGTTCTCCGGGTCCTCGGTGGTGATCCGGCATTGCAGCGCGTGGCCGTTCAGGCGGATATCCTGCTGCACCGGCACGCCCGCGGCGCGCACCACGATCTTGCCGTCGGCATCGCGGGTGTTCTCGGTCATGCCGATATGGCCGCCCTCGGTGATGCGGATCTGCGCCTTGACGATATCGATGCCGGTAACCATCTCGGTGACCGTGTGCTCGACCTGGATGCGGGGGTTGACTTCGATGAAATAAAACTGGCCCGAGTCCGCATCCATCAGGAACTCGACCGTGCCGGCATGGGTGTAGCCGACCGCGCGCATCAGCCGCAACGCCGACCCGCACAGTGCGCTGCGGCCGGCATCGTCGAGATAAGGCGCCGGCGCGCGCTCGACCACCTTCTGGTTGCGCCGCTGCACGGTGCAGTCGCGCTCGTACAGGTGCACCAGGTTGCCGTGCGTGTCGCCCAGCACCTGCACCTCGACGTGGCGCGCGTTGCGCACCAGCTTCTCGACGTAGACCTCGTCGTTGCCGAACGCGGCCAGCGCCTCGCGCCGGGCGGCCGCAAGCGCCCCCTCCAGGTCCTGCTCGCTCTCCAGCACGCGCATGCCGCGGCCACCACCGCCCCAGCTCGCCTTGAGCATCAGCGGATAACCGATGCCGGCCGCCAGGCGCTTGCACGCGTCGAGGTCATGCGGCAGCGGATCGGTCGCCGGCATCACCGGCACGCCCGCCTCGATCGCCGCGTTGCGCGCCGCCACCTTGTTGCCAAGCTTGCGCATCACCTCGGGCGACGGGCCGATCCAGCGGATGCCGGCGTCGATCACGGCCTGCGCGAAATCCGGGTTCTCCGACAGGAAGCCGTAGCCCGGATGGATCGCGTCGACCTGCGCCTGCCGCGCAATGCGCAGGATGTCGTCGATATCGAGATAGGCCGCCAGCGGCTTCTTGCCCGCGCCGACCAGGTAGCTCTCGTCCGCCTTGAAGCGATGCAGCGCGAGGCGGTCCTCCTTCGAATAGACCGCCACCGTGCGGACGTTCATCTCGGCGGCCGCGCGCATCACGCGGATCGCGATCTCGGAGCGGTTGGCAATCAGCAGGGATTGGATCGGGCGGTAGTCCATGGCGGCAAGAAAATGGCCCTCCGTGCGCGATGACCGGAAGGTCGGGTAAGGTGGAGTTGCGGATGGCACGCGGAATACGGCTTGCGCCTGCGCCCGCAAGCCGGGCGCAAGAAACGAGCCACCGGCACGCTTGTTGATTGACAAGAGCTTTTCCACGCGGAAAGGCCTGCATGGAATTCAAAACTGAAATTCCCTGGCATTCCGCCACGACATCCGGCTATCGCGCCGCCCCAGTCTTGTCCACGTGCAGGGCGAATTCGATGCACTCGGGGCTCGGCCCGCTCCACTGCCCGAAGCCGATCCAGCCGTGACCCCTCAGCGTGACCTCGTCGCGGCGCAAAATGAATGGCTCGCCGCCGTCCATGCTGACATGGGTGCCGTTCGAGCTGCGGTCGATCAGCACGTACCGGCCGGCGCGGGGCTCGGCCATGGCCTGGAAGCGGGACGCGAGGCGGTCCGACACCACGATGGTCATGCCGGCGTCACGCCCGATGGTGACCGGCGCCGAGGCGGCGTTCATTTCGACCACCGTGTCCCGATAGCGCAGCGTCAGAAAGGCGGCGCTCGGCAACGGTTCCTTGAATTCCGCGACCAGGGTCAGGTCGGTGGCCGGTTGCCAGATCGCCTCGTACAACTCCACCGGCCGCGCCCTGCCGCGCACGTGGATCGGGTACAGGTAGCGCGTCATCTGGCGCAGCGGCGCCGGCAGGTCCGCCACCGCATCCTTGCTGGTGATGATCTGTCCGCGCGCGGCGAGCCCGGACAGCCGGGCGGCGAGGTTTACGGCATCGCCGAAGATATCGCCCGACGCATCGAACAGGATCGGGCCGTGGTGGAAGCCGATGTGGGACGACATGGTGAAGCCCGCCAACGGCGGCAGTTCGGCCACCGCGCGCTGCATCTCCAGTGCCGCCTGCAAGGCCTGCTCGGCGCAGGGAAACAGCACCATGATCTCGTCGCCGATGGTCTTGATGAGCCGGCCTTGCGAGGCCTCGGAACACGATTTCATCGCACCGAGACAACGGCCGACCGCGGCAAGGGCGGCGGCATTGCCCGCCCTTTCATAGAGCCGCGTACTGCCGCTGACATCCGCGAACAGTACCGACCCTTCCGACGCCTGGTGCAGCAGTTCCCGGCCCATGTGCATCCCGATCCGTCCCGCCAAACCCCGGGCGGCAACGCCGGCCAGATGCCGGCGCCACGCCCCGCATGCAGGGAATTCTGGCACCGGCAAAGCCGATGCTCAATATGAATCTGGAGCGTGCCGGGGAGAGGGACGCCAGGAGGGGATGCCAGGACGGGATGCCAGGAGGGGATGCCAGGACAGGCGCAAGCCAGATGGCATGCGAGGCGCGTTGCGCGGGCCCGAAAAAACAAAACCCCGGAAGACCGCGATCTTCCGGGGTTCCGCCGCCAAGGACGGTTGTCATTGGCGGAGACGGAGGGATTCGAACCCTCGATCCAGGTTTTGGCCCGGATGCTCCCTTAGCAGGGGAGTGCCTTCGACCTCTCGGCCACGTCTCCCAAACTTGCGTTGTGCGAGGGAGCCACACAACGAAGCGCGTATTCTAGCGATGCCGCTTGGGTTGGTCAATGAAAAATCGATGACTCAACACAAATTTTGCGGCCTCGCCAGAAAAGCTCACGAACGGATCACGCCTGTTCCAGTTCGAAGGCCTTGTGCAGCGCGCGCACGGCCAGTTCCATGTACTTCTCGTCGATCAGCACCGAGATCTTGATTTCCGAGGTGGAGATCATCTGGATGTTGATGCCCTCTTCCGACAGCGTGCGGAACATCTTGCTGGCGATGCCGACGTGCGAGCGCATGCCCACGCCCACCACCGACACCTTCGACACCTTGGGGTCGCCCGACACGCTGCCGGCGCCGATGTGCGCCTTCACGCCGTCGTTCAGGATCGCCAGCGCGCGCTGGTACTCGCCGCGCGGCACGGTGAAGGTGAAGTCGGTCTTGCCGTCGACGGACTGGTTCTGGATGATCATGTCGACGTCGATATTGGCGTCGGCGACCGGGCCCAGGATCTGGTAGGCGATGCCGGGCTTGTCGGGCACGCCCAGGACGGTGATCTTGGCTTCGTCGCGGGCAAAGGCGATGCCGGAGATGACAGCGGCTTCCATGGTGGAGTCTTCTTCCTCAAAAGTGATCAGCGTGCCCGAGTGCATTTCCTGCTCGAGCGGCATAAGCGGGTCGGTCAGCGACGACAGCACGCGGGTCTTGACGCGGTACTTGCCGGCGAACTCCACCGAGCGGATCTGCAGCACCTTGGAGCCCAGGCTGGCCATTTCCAGCATTTCCTCGAAGGTGATCTGGTCCAGGCGGCGCGCGTCCTCGACCACGCGCGGGTCGGTGGTGTAGACGCCGTCGACGTCGGTGTAGATCAGGCACTCGTCGGCTTCGATGGCGGCGGCGATGGCCACGGCCGAGGTGTCCGAGCCGCCGCGGCCCAGCGTGGTGATGTTGCCGTCGTCGTCGATGCCCTGGAAGCCGGTGATCACCACCACGCGGCCGGCGTCGAGGTCGGCCAGGATGCGCTCGTCGTCGATCGATTCGATGCGGGCCTTGGTGTAGGACGAATCGGTCTTCACCGGAACCTGCCAGCCGGTGTAGCTGACGGCGTCGATGTCCTCGCCGTGCAGGGCGATCGCGAGCAGCGCCACGCTGGCCTGTTCGCCGGTGGAGGCGAGCATGTCCAGTTCACGCGGATCGGGCTGGGGCGAAATTTCCTTGGCGAGTCCCAGCAGGCGATTGGTCTCGCCCGACATGGCCGAAGGCACCACGACTACGCGGTGACCGGCGCGGTGCCACTTGGCCACGCGCTTGGCGACATTCTTGATGCGTTCCGTGGAACCCATCGAAGTGCCGCCGTATTTGTGAACGATGAGAGCCATCTTCTTGTCGACGCCAGCGATTGTGCAAAGCCCTTGAAAATACACGAAGCGGCCCGGTCAGGCAAGGCACACGCGGGGTCAACGGCGCAGCGGATGTGATGCGGGCGACTGCCGGACGGCCATCGATCCGCACTTCGGCAAGGTCAGCGCGGCGGCATCGCCACGGCGGGCGCCTGCGCATGCCACGCCACGCGCCAGCGCGGCGCCGGCGCGGCATCTGGCCAGCGGCGATGCATGCCCAGGCCGGCGGCCAGCACCAGCGTGCCGCCGGCCCACAGCAGCGGCAGCCAGGCCCGGCGCCAGGCGGGAATGCCGGCTTCCTGGCAGGCCTGCTTCAGCGCCCGGGCCGGGCCGCCGGGGCGCAGCACGATGCGCTCGCCGCCGCTGCGCGCGGCCAGGCGCAACGGCTGCCGCAGCACCGCTTCGGGCACGCCGAAGGTGTCGTCGCGCACGAAACGGAGTTCGCCGCGCCAGGCCGGCACCACGATACGGGCCTCGCCGCGCCAGTCCAGCAGCACCGGCGCCGGCGCCACCGCCGGCGGCGGCACGCAGGCCAGCACGCGCTCGCGGAAGCGGCGCAGCACCAGGCCCTCGTGCGCGATCGCCGGCTCGCCGCCGGCGTGCGCCACCAGTTGCACGCGCATCGCCGCCAGCCGCGCGGTCGAGGGAGCGCGCACGCCGAGGTCGCGCAGCCACAGCCGCAGCACCGCGTCGGCCTGCGCCGCAGGCAAGGCGCGCAGGCCCGGCAGGTCGAGTTCGGACAGCGTGTCGGCGTCGCGGCCGGCACGCACCAGGGTCGCCAGCGCGGTGGCGGCCAGCTGGTCGATCAGCGCGCCGGCCTGGGCAAAATGCGCGGCCGCCTGCACCACGTTGGCGGCCAGCCCCGGAAACGCCGCCTGCAGCGCTGGCAGCTGCGCGCGCAAGGCGTTGCGCGCGTAGCGCTCATCGGCATTGGACGGATCGTCGACCCATTGCAGCCCGTTGGCGGCGCAGTAGGCCTCGATGCCGGCGCGGGGCACCTCCAGCCACGGACGCAGCAGCATCACGCCGCTGCGCGGGTCCAGCGGGCGCAGCGCCGGCATGCCCGCCATGCCGGCCACGCCGGCACCGCGGAACAGCCGCAGCAGCACGGTCTCGACCTGGTCGTCCTGGTGGTGGGCAAACAGCAGCAGGCGCGCGCCGCTGTCGGCGCACATCGCCGCCAGCGCGGCGTAGCGCGCGCGGCGCGCGGCGGCTTCGACGCCCTCGCCCGCCGCCGGCCGCACCGACACGCGCCGCACGAAATAGCCCACCTGCCACTGCGTGCACAGCGCGGCGCAGAAGCGGTCCCAGTCGTCGGCCTCGGCCTGCAAGCCGTGGTGGACGTGCAGCGCGACCACGCGCCCCCCTTCGCCCGTCCCCTCGCCCGCCCGGGCCACCGCCGCGCGCGCGGCATGCAGCAGCGCAACCGAGTCGCGCCCGCCCGACAGCGCCACCGCAATCGTCGGCGCCGCCGCCGTCGCGGCGCCAGAAACAACAAAGGCCGCACTGGCCTGCAGGGCCTGTGCGACCTTGTCGGTCAGGCGCGCGGACGGGTCAGTCCTGGGCGCCGGTTTCCTTGAACTTGCCATAGGCCAGCAGGCGCTCGTAGCGGCGCGCCTGCAACTCCTTCACGCTCATGCCCTGGAACTGGCGCAGCGACTCGGCCAGCGAGCGCTTGAGCAGCGCCGCCATGCCCTTGTAGTCGCGATGCGCGCCGCCCAGCGGCTCGCTCACGATCTTGTCGATCAGGCCCAGCGCCTTCAGCCGGTGCGCGGTCAGGCCCAGTGCCTCGGCGGCCTCGGGCGCCTTCTCGGCGGTCTTCCACAGGATCGAGGCGCAGCCTTCCGGCGAGATCACCGCGTAGGTGGCGAACTGCAGCATCTGCACCACGTCGCCCACGGCGATGGCCAGCGCGCCGCCCGAACCGCCTTCGCCGATGATGGTGGCGATCAGCGGCACCTTGAGGCCGGCCATCACATACAGGTTATGGCCGATGGCCTCGGACTGGCCGCGCTCTTCGGCGTCGATGCCGGGGAATGCGCCCGGGGTGTCGACGAAGGTGAAGATCGGCAGGCCGAACTTGTCGGCCAGTTCCATCAGGCGCTTGGCCTTGCGGTAGCCCTCGGGCTTGGGCATGCCGAAATTGCGCATGGCGCGCTCTTTCGTGTCGCGGCCCTTCTGGTGCCCGATCACCATGCACGACTGGCCATTGAAGCGCGCCAGCCCGCCGATGATCGACAGGTCGTCGGCAAAGGTGCGGTCGCCGTGCAGTTCGTGGAAATCGGTAAAGATCTCGCGCACGTAGTCCAGCGTATAGGGGCGCTGGGGGTGGCGGGCGATTTGCGCAACCTGCCACGGGGTCAGGTTGGCATAGATGTCTTTGGTCAGCTGCTGGCTCTTGCCGGCCAGCCGCGAAATCTCTTCGGAAATATCGACAGCCGAATCGTCCTGCACGAAGCGCAGTTCTTCGATCTTTGCCTCGAGTTCGGCAATGGGCTGCTCAAAATCCAGGAAGGTGGTTTTCATAAAATCACACGTACCTGTCTGTGAAGGGGCGCATTCTACCGGAATTTGGCCGCTATCTTAGCGCCTGCCGGATAGCGCGCAATGCACCCGGGGGTTAGTTTGTTGTTGCGATGCTCAATACGTCACAGGCAACGGGTCGAGGCTGCGCCACATATACCACGTGGCCACGGTGCGCCAAGGCTCCCAGTTGGCCGCCACCTCGCGCGCCTCGCTGCGCGTGACCGGTTCGCCGCTGAAGTAATTGGCGGAGATGGCGTTGATCAGCCCGACATCGTCGAGCGGCAGCACGTTGGGCCGCATCAGGTTGAACATCAGGAACATCTCGGCGGTCCAGCGCCCGATGCCGCGGATCTGCGTCAGCTCGGCGATGACGGCCTCGTCATCCATCTGCGCCCACTGCGCGACGTGCACGGTGCCCGCCTTGAAGTGCCCGGCCAGGTCGATCAGGTATTCCGCCTTGCGCTTGGACACGCCGCACCCGGCCAGCTTCTCGGTGCCGGCGCGCAGGAACTGCGCCGGTGCCAGCCGCGGACAGACCGCGTGCAGGCGCTCCCATACCGACTGCGCCGCCTTGACCGAGATCTGCTGGCCCACCACCGCGCGCGCCAGCGTGACGAACGGGTCGCCGCGCGACACCAGGTGCGCGGGCCCGTAGGTCGGGATCATCTTGCGCAGGATGCGGTCGCGCTTCATCAGGTCAGCGCACGCCTCGTCCCAGTAGGCGGGGCGCACCGCGTCGACCACGGTCTCGACCGGCAGCGGCACCGCTTGCGCCTCGGGCAGCACGGTCCTGGCGTTGCGCGCGGTCTTTGCCGCGGGCCGCGATGTGTCCTTGCCGGTGTCCTTGCCGGTGTCCTTGCCGTCCGGCAGCGGCGCCTCCCTGGCGCCGGCCTTGCCCGGACGCGGGCCGGCCGCCTTCGCCCGACCCGCGCTGGCGGGCGGCGTGGCGGCGGCGGGCTTGCGCGCGGCAGCGTTCAAGCACGCCTCCACTCGGTGGCACCGCCCGGCTTGTCTTCCAGCACGATGCCCGCTGCCAGCAACTCGGCGCGGATGCGGTCCGCCTCGGCAAAGTTGCGCGCCGCCTTGGCGGTCTTGCGCGCCGCGATCTGCTTCTCGATCTCGTCGGGCGTCGGGCCGTGGTCGGCCTTGCCGCCCTGCAGGAAGGTATGCGGATCACGCTCGAGCAGGCCCAGCGTGCCGGCCAGCCCCTTGAGCTGGCGCGCGGCCGCGGTCGAGCCGGTGCGGTTGATCTCGCTGGCCAGGTCGAACAGCACCGACATCGCGATCGGCGTGTTGAAGTCGTCGCCCATGGCCTCGGCAAAGCGCTTGGCGTGGGGCTCGTCCCAGTCCACCGCGCAGCCGCCCGGCTGGCTGTCCTTGAGCGCGGTGTACAGGCGCGTCAGGGCATGGCGCGCATCGTCCAGGTGCGCGTCGCTGTAATTGAGCGGGCTGCGGTAGTGCGCGCGCAGGATGAAGAAGCGCACGACCTCGGCGTCGTACGCCTTCAGCACTTCGCGGATGGTGAAAAAATTGCCAAGCGACTTGGACATTTTCTCGTCGTTGATGCGCACGAAGCCGTTGTGCATCCACAGGTTGACGAAGGGCTTGCCGCTGGCCCCTTCGGACTGCGCGATCTCGTTCTCGTGGTGCGGGAACTGCAGATCCGCCCCGCCGCCATGGATGTCGAAATGCTCGCCCAGCAGCGCGCAGCTCATCGCAGAGCATTCAATGTGCCAGCCCGGGCGGCCCGCGCCCCATTTGGAGTCCCACTTGCTCTCGGGCGGCTCGCTGGCCTTGGCGGACTTCCACAGCACGAAGTCGAGCGGATCCTGCTTGGCATCATTGGCGCTGACACGCTCGCCGGCGCGCAGGTCTTCCAGCGACTTGCCCGACAGCTTGCCGTAGCCGTCGAACTTGCGCACCGAGTAATTCACGTCGCCGTCGCTGGCCTGGTAGGCCAGGCCCTTGGCCTCGAGCTTGCCGATCATGTCGAGCATGTGCGGCACGTAGTCGGTGGCGCGCGGCTCGTGGTCGGGACGGATCACGCCCAGCGCCGCCGCATCCTCATGCATGTACTGGATGAAGCGCGTGGTCAGCTCGCCGATGGTCTCGCCGTTCTCGACGGCGCGGCGGATGATCTTGTCGTCGATGTCGGTGATGTTCTGCACATACGTCACCTCGTAGCCGGCCGCGCGCAGCCACCGGTGCACCATGTCGAACACCACCATCACGCGCGCGTGGCCGACGTGGCAGTAGTCGTACACGGTCATGCCGCACACATACATGCGGACCTTGCCGGGTTCGATTGGCACGAATGGCTGCTTCTCACGCGCGAGCGTGTTGTAGATGTTCAAAGGCTGCATGAAACGAAGTGAGTGGTGAGAGGAGACTGCCGGTTCCACACGGCAGGCAGCGCGGGCCGCGGCCGCCGGCGCGAACGCCGCCACTGGCGCAATGCCGTCGCGCCCCATATCTTACCGGAAGGCGGTGCGCGAGTCGGGCACGCGGCATGAGCGGCATGAGCGGCTTGCGGCCGCGCACCGGGGCTGCCGCGGCATCGCTTTCGTGCCGCCCTTGCCGCTTTGCTAGAATGCCGCGGAGTATAACGGACCCGTCCTCAATGAGCCTGCCGCTGCCCTCCCCGCTTTCCGCCGTTTCTGCCGTTTCCGCCGTCCCCGCTGCGCGCGCGTGCCGGCGCGCAGCGCGCGCCGTCCTGCCGCTGCTGGCCCTGGCCGCGGCGCTGGCGGGTCCCGCGTCCGCGCAGAACGGACCGCTGTCGCTGGCCGTGCCGACCTCGCCGGTCGGCGGCATCCAGTCGACCGACCCGGGCATGGGCGAGGCCCAGCAAGCCGCCAACGCACGCCGCTACGAGGACGCCATCAAGGGCTTCGACCGCGTGCTCGCCGCCAATCCGCGCAATGCGCAGGCCCGCTTCCAGCGCGCCTGGGCGCTGGCCCAGTCGGGCCGCGAGGACGAAGCGATCCAGGCCTTCAGCGAGATGGCGCAGGACTTTCCCGAGCTGCCCGAGCCGCACAACAACCTGGCGCTGCTCTATGCCAAGCGCGGCGACCTGAAGCGCGCCGAGGCCGAACTGCTGCTGGCCACCGAGGTCAAGCCGGCGTTTGCGGTCGGCTACACCAACCTGGGCGACGTCTACCGCCGCCTGGCCGAGCAGGCCTACACCGAAGCGCTGCGCCGCAATCCCGGCGATGCCCGCGCCAGTGCCGGCCTGCGCCAGCTGGCCCCGGCGTCCGCCGTGGCAGCGCCGCCCAAGCCGGCACCCGCGGCCACGGGCCGCAAGGCCGCGCCGGCCGGGCGCCAGTCTCCTGCCAGCGCCCCCGCCGCGAACTGACAGCATCCATCCGCAATGGCCTGGCACTGTGCGCCGGGCCGTGTCCATCCCGACTTACCGGAGTTCCCTTCATGATCCGTTCCCGTCGCATCCTCCTGGCCGGCCTTGCCGCCGGCGCCCTGGCGCTGTCCTCGTTCAGCGCGCTGGCCCAGCAGAAGGCCGCCGAGCGCGTCCAGTTCGTCACCAGCGCCGGCAAGTTCACGGTCGAGCTCTATCCCGAGGCCGCGCCCAAGACCGTTGCGAACTTCCTGGAATATGTGAAGAGCGGCTTCTACAGTGGCACCATCTTCCACCGCGTGATCAACGGCTTCATGGTGCAGGGCGGCGGCTTCGACCGCGACATGAAGGAAAAGCCGACGCGCGCGCCGATCCCGCTGGAAGCCCGCAACGGCCTGAAGAACAAGGCCGGCACGGTTGCCATGGCGCGCACCAGCAACCCGGATTCGGCCACCGCGCAGTTCTTCGTCAATGTGGTGGATAATCCGAATCTCGACTACCCGCAGCCGGACGGCAATGGCTATGCCGTCTTCGGCAAGGTGGTGGAAGGCATGGACACGATCGACAAGATCAAGGCCGTGCCGACCACCGCCTACGGCCCGATGCGCAATGTGCCGGCCGCGCCGATCGTGATCGAGTCGGCCACCGTCGTCAAATAATTACCGAACAGAGGAAACCGCCATGTCCAAGGTACAGCTGCAGACCAACAAGGGTGTGATCACCCTGGAACTCGACGCCGAGAAGGCCCCGAAAACGGTTGAGAACTTCCTGTCGTATGTCCGCAAGGGCCACTACGACAACACCATCTTCCACCGCGTGATCAAGAACTTCATGATCCAGGGCGGCGGCTTCGAGCCCGGCATGAAGCAGAAGGACACCGACGCCCCGATCGAGAACGAAGCCGGCAACGGCCTGAAGAACGACCGCTACACCGTGGCGATGGCGCGCACCAATGCGCCGCACTCGGCCACCGCGCAGTTCTTCATCAACGTGGTCGACAACGACTTCCTCAACTTCTCGTCGCCCACCCCGCAGGGCTTCGGCTATGCCGTGTTCGGCAAGGTGGTCGACGGCACCGACGTGGTCGAGCAGATCAAGGGCGTGCGCACCGGCAGCTCGGGCTTCCACCAGGACGTGCCGCTCGAAGACGTGGTGATCGAGAAGGCCGTCGTCGTCGAGTAAGCCCATGCCCGCCGATTGCGGTGCCGTGCGCGCCCGCGTGCCGGCCTTTTTCTCCCGACACCACGCATGACCGCAATCTCCCACACGCCGGTGGCCGGTCCCCTCGAGGTACAGGCGCCGGCGTGGTTCATTTCAGACCTGCATCTCACGCCCGGCATGCCCCGCACGCTGGCGGCCTTCGAGCGCACGCTCGAGCGCGCCGCCGCGCAGGCGCGCACGCTGTTTATCTTGGGCGACTTCTTTGAATTCTGGGTCGGCGACGAAGAAACCGAGGCGCCGTTCGCGCAACGCGTGACGCTGGCGCTGCGCGCGCTTGCCGCGCGCGGCGTGGCGGTGTACCTGATGCACGGCAACCGCGACTTCCTGCTGGGCCGGCGCTTTGCCGGCGCCGCCGGCGCCAAGCTGCTGGCCGACCCCACCGTGATCCACTGCGCCGGCCAGCGCGTGGTGCTGAGCCACGGCGACATGCTGTGCATCGACGACGAACGCTACAACCGCTTTCGCCGCTGGACCCGCAAGCGCTGGGTGCAGCGCGTGTTCCTGGCGCTGCCGCTGCGCGCGCGCCTGGCGGTGGCGCGCAAGCTGCGCGCCGACAGCGAAGGCAACCGCGCCAGGCAACGCCAGGCAGGTGCCGCAGTACCGGTGGTCTATGGCGACGTGGCGCCCGCCGCGGCGGCCGAGTTGCTCGGTGCCGCCGGCGCGTCGCTGCTGGTCCATGGCCACACCCACCGCCCTGCCCGCCATGAAGACGCCGCGGGCGTGCGCTGGGTGCTGACCGACTGGGACCTCGATGGCGCGCATCCGCGCGCCGCGGTGCTGCAGCTGGACCGCGACGGCTTCCGGCTGCTGCCGCAGACGGACTGAGCGGCGCCGGCCCGTTCGCCCGTTCCCGCGCGCCGTTACTTCATCAGCTTGCGCAGCTCGCTGGCATCGAACGGATCGTTCGGCGTGTTTTCCAGGTGTTCGCCAAGCCGGTCGAGCGCAGCCAGCACGGCCTCGATGCGGTCATGCTGGACCGCGGCATTGTCGATCAGGCTCTTGAGCGCCAGCGATACCGGGTCGTCCGCATTGGGCGTGATGCCATAGGCGGAGAACTCCTGTCTGGCGCCCTGCTGCACCGTGGGCGCATCGGGCAGGATGATGCGGGCGGGAATGCCGACCGCGGTCGCGCCCGGCGGCACCGGCTTGAGCACCACTGCGTTGGAGCCCACGCGCGCGCCGTCGCCCACCTCGAATCCGCCCAGCACCTTGGCGCCCGCGCTGACCACCACGCCGACACCGAGCGTCGGATGCCGCTTCTGGCCCTTGTACAGCGACGTGCCGCCCAGCGTCACGCCCTGGTAGATGGTGCAATCGTCGCCGATCTGCGCGGTCTCGCCGATGACCACGCCCATGCCGTGGTCGATGAACACGCGCCGCCCCAGCGTCGCCGCCGGATGGATCTCGATGCCGGTAAAAAAGCGCGACCAGTGCGAAATCCAGCGGCCCAGCCAGTGAAAGCCCGCGCGCCAGCAGGCGTGCGCCAGCCGGTGCAGCACCACCGCGTGCAGGCCGGGATAGCAGGTCAGGACTTCCAGGCGGCTGCGCGCGGCAGGATCGCGCAGCATGATGGTGTCGATATCTTCCTTCAGGCGAGAGAACATCTTGGTCGTGTCGTGGTGCCGCGCCGTGCGCCGCGCCACGCGGGCCAGGCCCGGGGCAGGGTCGCCGGCGCGGTCGGTGCCGGTGAAGAGGATCAGGAGTGTAAGGGATTTGCCGGCCCACCTTGCGGCGCCGGCATTTGGCCCCTGATCCGCCAGGGACATTGCTACGATGCTGCGATCAACATCGGCCGGGCATGCGCCAACCCGCGGCGGCAGGACGCCCGGTCGCGCCGCATCGGCATGCGCCGGCCTGGTCCCACATCGCATCTGTACGGGTTGCTGCCACAGTCCTTTGCTCCTGTCACCGGTCCGCTGGCGGACCAGGCTGTTTCCGCGCGGCAATCAGCATGTGCTTGGCGATGCCGCGCAGGATGTTCACTTCCTCGCGCTCCAGGCCGCTGCGTGCCAGCAGCCGGCGCAGCCGGGTCATCAGCTTGCGCGGATTGGACGGATCGAGAAAACCGATCGCCTCCAGCCCGGTCTGAAGATGCCCGAACATGGCCTCGACCTGTTCGGCCGTGGCCGGCTCGCCAGCATAGCCGATATTGGCGCCCGCGTCCGGGGCCGCCTCCAGCAGCGTCAGCCGCATCTCATAGGCGATCAACTGCACGGCCTGCGCCAGGTTCAGCGAGGCATAGGCGGGATTGGCGGGGATATGGGTCAGGGCGTTGCAGCGCTCCACCACCTCGTTGGGCAGGCCATAGCGCTCGTTGCCGAACACGAACGCCACGTCGCCGCTGCCGCACAGCGTCTGGCGCGCACGCGCGGCGGCGGCGCGCGGCAGCAGCCGGGGCGGGCCGAACTCGCGCTGGCGCGCGGTCATGGCCACGGTCAGCGCGGCTCCGGCCAGGGCCGCGTCGACCTGGTCGACGATCACGGCGGCGGCCAGCACGTCGTCGGCGCCGCTGGCCATGGCCACGGCATCCGGATGCCGCAGCACCTCCGGCTCGCGCGGCGAGACCAGCACCAGGCTGCCGAAGCCCATGGTCTTGATGGCCCGCGCCACCGAGCCCACGTTGCCGGGATGGCTGGTCTCCACCAGCACGAAGCGCACGCGGCCGAAGGCATCCCCGCCTGAGGTGGGGGTGGCGGGCTGGCTCGTATCAATTGCCGGGTTCATATACAATTCGGGGTTCTTCTTTGGCGCGGCGCCAGGTTTATGCATGCCCGCGAGACGTTCGCGACACATTTGCGAAGCGTCTTGCAGCCAGACCACTCAGCCTCGGCGACGCCCCACGTTCTTCTACAATCCGTTGTGTTGTCAGCTGCCCATGAGCGGGCGTGCGGCGCTTTGGCGCCCCGCCGCGCGGTCGTGGCCGGCCTGGAGAGATTCATGCATCCGATGCTCAATATCGCCATCAAGGCGGCCCGCAAGGCGGGATCCATCATCAACCGCGCGTCGCTCGACGTCGATCTGGTGCGCGTCTCGCGCAAGCAACACAACGATTTCGTTACCGAGGTGGACCGCGCCGCCGAAGCCGCGATCATCGAGGTCCTGCGCACGGCCTACCCGGAACACGGCATTCTAGCGGAAGAGTCCGGCCAGTCCTGGGCCGAAGACGAAGCCAGCCACGAATACACCTGGGTCATCGACCCGCTCGACGGCACCACCAACTTCATCCACGGCTTCCCGCAATACGCAGTCTCGATCGCCCAGCTGCACCGCGGCACGCCGGTGCAAGCGGTGGTCTACGACCCGACCCGCGACGAACTGTTCACCGCCACCAAGGGCGCCGGCGCCTTCCTCAACAACCGCCGCATCCGCGTCACCCGCCGCGACAAGCTGGCCGACTGCCTGATCGGCACCGGCTTCCCGTTCCGCGACCTGGAGGGCGTCGACGAGTACCTGGAGATTTTCTCGCTGATGACGCGCAGCTGCGCGGGCCTGCGCCGCCCGGGCGCCGCCGCGCTGGACCTGGCCTACGTCGCCTGCGGCCGCCTCGACGGCTTCTTCGAGCGCGGCCTGCAGCCGTGGGACATGGCCGCCGGCATGCTGCTGATCACCGAGTCGGGCGGGCTGGTCGGCAACTACGCCGGCGAGCCGCGCCAGATGGAACAAGGCGAAGTGCTGGCCGGCAACCCCAAGGCCTTCGCCCAGATGGTGCGCCTGCTGTCGCCGTACTCGCTGGACAACGCCAAGCCCGGCGCCGCCTGACGCCGGCAGCTGGCCTGACCGGCCGCGCACGAATGCCCGCCGCAACCCGGCGGGCTTTTGTTTTTCCGGGGCCGCACGCCAGTGCGTCGCGCATTGCGGCCTCATCTCATTCCCCGGCGAGCCATGATCCTGGTCAAGGCCGCGCCGCGCTGCGCTCACCAGAATGAATCCATGCGCCACGCCATGTGTGCGCGGATCCAGCCACAGGAGAGCCAGCATGTTTCCCGAGTACCGCGACCAGATCACCGCCCTGAAGACCCAGGACGCCCGCTTTGCGCGGCTGTTCCACCGCCACAATTCGCTCGACCAGGAAATCCACAACATGGAAGCCGGCCTGGTGCCGGCGTCCACCTTCGAGATCGAGCGGCTGAAAAAAGAGAAGCTGCTGCTCAAGGACCAGCTTTACCAGATCCTGCGCCGCGCCACCGCCTGACGGAGGCGCGCAGATGTCCGACCGCGACACCCTCCCCACCCATATCCCCACCTCAACGCGACCCCGCCCCACGGCCAGGGGCGATGTGCTGCCCACCCGTTCGGCGCTGTCGGCGCAGCGCAATGAAGTCGACAGCGCCGTCGACGCCGCGCTGCAACTGGCGGCAAGCAGCATGCAGGACATCCTGGCCAGCCGGGCCGGCGACGGCACCGGCATGCTTGGCGCGATCCGCACGCTGCTCGACGGCCTGGCGCCGGACGAGGCCGCGCAACTGCGCAGCCTGATCCTCGAGGGCGATCCGGCCGCCTGGCAGGCCGGCCGCCAGCGCCATCCGGACGATGAGCTCTCCGCCGGCTGGCGCGAAGGCGCGTACCCGTACCAGAACCTGATGTCGCGGCGCAACTATGAAAAGCAGAAGTACCGCCTGCAAGTGGAACTGCTCAAGTTCCAGGCCTGGGTGCGCGAGACCGGCGAGCGCGTGGTGATCCTGTTCGAAGGCCGCGACGCCGCCGGCAAGGGCGGCACCATCAAACGCTTCATGGAACACATGAACCCGCGCGGCGCGCGCGTGGTGGCACTGGAAAAGCCCACCGAAGCCGAACGCGGCCAATGGTACTTCCAGCGCTACGTGCAGCACCTGCCGTCTGCCGGAGAGATCGTGCTGTTCGACCGTTCCTGGTACAACCGCGCCGGCGTCGAGCACGTGATGGGCTTCTGTTCGACGCGGGAATACCAAGACTTCCTGCAGCAGGCCCCCGATTTCGAGCGGCACCTGGTGCGCAGCGGCATCCACCTGTTCAAGTTCTGGTTCTCGGTCAGCCAGAAGGAGCAGCGCCGGCGCTTCCGCGAGCGCGAGATCCATCCGCTCAAGCAATGGAAGCTCAGCCCGGTCGACGTCGCCTCGCTCGACAAATGGGACGACTACACCCGCGCCAAGGAAGCGATGTTCGCGCACACCGATACCGCCGATGCGCCCTGGACGGTGATCCGCTCCGATTGCAAGAAGCGCGCGCGGCTCAATGCACTGCGCTACATCCTGTCGCGCTTTCCCTATGCCAACCGCGACACCACCGCCATCGGCCAACCGGATCCGCTGATCGTCGGGCGCGCACTGGCCAACTGAGCGCCATTCGCCTCACCCCACCGAACAAGGACCTCATGTTCAAGCACATCCTGCTCCCCATCGACGGCTCGGAGCTTTCGCACCGGGCCGTCTCCGCCGCGATCCAGTTCGCCCGCACCTCGGCGGCACGGCTCACGCCGTACATGTGCGTGGAGAGCTATCCCTATGTGCTGTCCAGCGACAGCTCGCACGAAAAGCGCGACGCCTTCCAG
This sequence comes from Cupriavidus sp. MP-37, assembly GCF_020618415.1. NCBI lineage: Bacteria > Pseudomonadati > Pseudomonadota > Betaproteobacteria > Burkholderiales > Burkholderiaceae > Cupriavidus > Cupriavidus sp. MP-37. The sequence continues at coordinate 2,632,974 of NZ_CP085344.1, forward strand.
CAGCGCGTCGAAGCCGAGGCGCGCCGGGAGCTCACCAGGGTCGAGTCCGCGGCCGCGCTGGCCGGCGTGCCGTGTACCGGCCATGTCTCCAGCGCTTCGGCGCCGTACCAGGGCATCATCCATGCCGCCCGGGATCTGGGCTGCGATGTCATCTTCATGGCCTCGCATGGCCGCCGCGGCCTCAGCGGGCTGCTGCTGGGCAGCGAAACGCAGAAGGTGCTGACCCATAGCGACATTCCGGTGCTGGTGTTCCGCTGATCCGGGGCCGGCGCAGCGGTCTGCGGCCCTTCGGCGGCAGCACCGTGCTGTACCATATCGCCCATATTCGAAAACGCCCCTTCGTGCCGCGGCCACAGGCCGCCGGACCAGCGCCCGGCCCGCCCCCGCGGCGGCGCTTTTCTTCGGCACGCAAGGTGCGCTCGGCGCGGATCGGGCGGCACGACGCAGGCCCACCGCCAGACAGGCTAAATGGCAATGGGATTGCAGAAGAAAACCGACCCTGAACAGGCACAGGCAGACGCCGCAGGCAGCCGCCACACGCCCATGATGCAACAGTATTTGCGCATCAAGGCGGACCACCCCGACACCCTGCTGTTCTACCGCATGGGTGACTTCTACGAACTCTTTCATGACGATGCCGAGAAGGCCGCGCGCCTGCTCGACATCACGCTCACCGCGCGCGGCTCGTCGAATGGCGTGCCGATCCGCATGGCCGGCATCCCCTTCCATTCGGCGGACCAGTACCTGGCGCGGCTGGTCAAGCTGGGCGAGTCGGTGGCGATCTGCGAGCAGATCGGCGACCCCGCCACCAGCAAGGGGCCGGTGGAGCGCAAGGTGGTGCGCATCGTCACCCCCGGCACGCTCACCGACGCCGCGCTGCTGCCTGACAAGGCCGATACCTTCCTGATGGCGGTGCACCAGCAGACCACGCGCCGCGGCGTCAGCAAGACCGGGCTGGCGTGGCTGAACCTGGCCAGCGGCGAACTGCGCCTGATGGAATGCGAAGCGGCGTTGCTCGGCCGCGAGCTGGAGCGTATCCGCCCGGCCGAGCTGCTGTATGCCGATGGCATCGAACTGCCCGCGCTGGCGTGCGCACGCACGCGCCTGCCGGAATGGCATTTCGACCAGGACGCCGGCACGCGCCGGCTGCGCGAGCAACTGGGCGTGGCCAGCCTGGACCCGTTCGGCTGTGCCGGGCTCGGCGCCGCGCTCGGCGCGGCCGGCGCGCTGCTGAACTACGCCGCCACCACGCAAGGCCAGTCGCTGCGCCATGTGCAGGGCGTCAAGGTGGAGCGCGAATCGGAATATGTCGGACTGGATTCCGCCACGCGGCGCAACCTGGAACTGACCGAAACGCTGCGCGGCGGCGAGTCGCCGACGCTGTTTTCGCTGCTCGACACCTGCTGCACCGCCATGGGCAGCCGCGCGCTGCGCCACTGGCTGCACCACCCGCTGCGCGACCCGGCGGTGCCGCAGGCGCGCCAGCAGGCCATCGGCGTGCTGATCGACCAGGGCACCGACGCGCTGCGCGCGGCGCTGCGCCGGCTGGCAGACGTCGAGCGCATCACCTCGCGGCTGGCGCTGCTCAACGCGCGCCCGCGCGACCTGTCGTCGCTGCGCGATACGCTGCGCGCGCTGCCGGAAGTGCAATCCTGCCTGCGCGACGACCAGGGCAGCCTGCTGCTGGCGCAGACCCTGCAGGACCTGGCCGTGCCGCAGGATTGCCTGGACCTGCTGGTGCGCGCCGTGGCCGAAGAGCCGGCCACCGTGGTGCGCGACGGCGGCGTGATCGCCCGCGGCTTCGATGCCGAGCTTGACGAGCTGCGCGATATCTCCGAGAACTGCGGCCAGTACCTGATCGACCTGGAAGCGCGCGAGCGCGCGCGCACCGGCATTGCCAACCTGCGCGTCGAATTCAACCGCGTGCACGGCTTCTATATCGAGGTCACCAACGGCCAGGCCGACAAGGTGCCCGACGACTACCGCCGCCGCCAGACCCTGAAGAACGCCGAGCGCTACATCACGCCCGAGCTGAAGGCCTTCGAGGACAAGGCGCTGTCGGCGCAGGACCGCGCGCTGGCGCGCGAGAAGCAGCTCTACGAGGGTCTGCTGCAGGCACTGCTGCCGCATATCGGCGAGCTGCAGCGCGTGGCTGGCGCGCTGGCGCGGCTGGACGTGCTGGCGGCACTGGCCGAGCGCGCGCAGACGCTGGACTGGTCGGCACCGGAGCGCGTCGCCGAGAACGTGGTCGACATCGTGCAGGGCCGGCATCCGGTGGTCGAGGGCCAGCTCGCGGCGGAGTCGGTGGCGTTCATCGCCAACGACTGCCAGCTCAACGAGGCGCGCAAGCTGTTGCTGATCACCGGCCCGAACATGGGCGGCAAGTCGACCTTCATGCGCCAGACCGCGCTGATCGTGCTGCTGGCCTGCGTCGGCGCCTATGTGCCGGCGCGGCGGGCGGTGATCGGGCCGATCGACCGCATCTTCACGCGCATCGGCGCCGCCGATGACCTCGCCGGCGGACGCTCGACCTTCATGGTCGAAATGACCGAGGCCGCCGGCATCCTGCACCACGCCACCCCGGCATCGCTGGTGCTGATGGACGAGATCGGCCGCGGCACCTCGACCTTCGACGGCCTGGCGCTGGCGTGGGCGATCGCGCGCCACCTGCTGTCGCACAACCGCAGCCATACGCTGTTCGCCACGCATTACTTCGAACTGACCCAGCTGCCGCAGGAGTTCCCGCAGGCGGCCAACGTGCACCTGTCGGCGGTCGAGCATGGCGACGGCATCGTGTTCCTGCACGCGGTGCAGGACGGCCCGGCCAGCCAGAGCTACGGCCTGCAGGTCGCGCAGCTGGCCGGCGTGCCGCAGCCGGTGATCCGCGCCGCGCGCAAGCACCTGGCCTGGCTGGAGCAGCAATCCGCCGACGCCACGCCCACGCCGCAGCTCGACCTGTTCGCCGCGCCGCCGACGCCTGACGGCGACGAGGACTGGGACGATGGCGATGGTGGCACGGCCGCGGCCGCCCTCCCCGCCGCGCTGGCGCCGGAGCAGGTGGCCGTGATCGACGCGCTGGCCGACCTCGATCCGGACACCCTGACGCCGCGCGCGGCGCTGGAGGCGCTGTACCGGCTCAAGGCGCTGGCGGGCGAGGCGGTCGATAGGGCATGAAGGCGCTGCGCCGGTCCCTGTCGACGCTGCTGCTGCCATGGCTGGGCCTGGCCGCGATCGCGGCTGCCGCGCCGCACGCGCTGGCCGCGCGGGCACCGGCCAAGCCCCAGGTAGTGCGCGTCGCGCTGATCGCCGACCTGCCGCAATGGCCCGCCGCGGAGGCCAATCTGGCGACGCTGCTCGACCACTTCGCCGAGCGCAAGCTGAACCTGGTGATCCATGCCGGCGGCATCAAGGGCGATACGGAATCGTGCAGCGACGCCGTGCTCGGCAGCCGCCAGCAGCTGCTGAACCAGTCGCCGCTGCCGCTGATCTATGTGCCGGGCGAAACCGACTGGTCCGAATGCCGGCTGCCGGTCAACGGCAGCTTCGACCCGGTCGAGCGGCTGAGCCGGCTGCGCGAACTCTTCTTTCCGGAAGACGCCACGCTCGGACGGCAGACACGGCCGCTGGTGCGGCAATCGGACCAGGCGCTGTTCCGCAGCTTCCGCGAGAACATGCGCATCAGTGTCGGCGACGTGCTGATCGTCGGCCTGAACGTGCCGGGCGACAACAACCATTACCGCGACGAAGGCGGCCGCAACAGCGAGTTCGAGGACCGGCGCGAAGCCAACCGGCAGTGGCTGGCGCGCGCGTTCTCGGTGGCGCGCCAGCGCGACCTGAACGGCATCGTCGTGGTGGCCCACGCCGATCCGCATTTCGCCAACGGCTGGGAGAAGAAGGGACGGCCCACGCTGCTCGACGGCTTCATGCGCCATCGCACGCGCGACGGCTACCTGGAATTCAAGCGGCAGCTGCGCGACCTGAGCGCGCGCTTCAACGGCCAGGTGTTGCTGGTGCACGCCGCCGGCAGCGGCGCCGACAGCGGCTTCGGCATCGACAAGCCGCTGCGCGACGCGGCCGGCAAGGTGCTGCAGAACTTCACGCGCGTGTCGCTGCCGGCCAGCTCGATATCGCAATGGGCCGAGCTGGTGATCACGCCCGCCGCGGCGTCGCCGTTCGCGGTGGTGCTGAAGGATGCCCCGGCACCGAACTGACGCGCGCGCCAAAGCAAAGAAGCCGGCAATGGCCGGCTTCCTGATGACAGCACTGCAAGCAAAAGCTTAGTGCAGCGTGCGGGGGGTATCGTCGTCCTCGTCTTCGTCCACCACTTCAACGCCCGAGGCGCCATGGGCGTGGCCATGCTCGACTTCCTCGGCGGTGGCTTCGCGCACTTCCGAAACCTTCAGCCAGAAGCGCAGCGCCATGCCGGCCAGCGGATGGTTGCCGTCCAGCACGACCTTGTCCTCGGCCACGTCGGTCACGGTGTAGATGACGGAGTCTTCTTCATCGCCGTCCTCGGGCATGCCCTCGAACTGCATGCCGACTTCGAGCGGCTCGGGAAAGCGGTTGCGCGGCTCGACCTTCACCAGGTCGGCATCGTAGTCGCCGAACGCGTCTTCCGGCTCCAGCTGCAGCTGGGTCTCGAAGCCGGTGTCATGGCCGTCGAGCGCTTCCTCGATCTTGGGGAACGTGCCATCATAGCCGCCGTGCAAATAGACCATGGCTTCATCTGACTCCTCGATCAGATTGCCTTGCGCGTCCGATAGCTTGTACATCACGGACACCACCGTGTTCTTAGCGATTTTCAATTCTTGACTCCATGAACGATTCCGCATTATACGCGCAGGCCCTGCCCCCTGGCCCCGTCGATCCAGACACTCCGCTCGACCTGCTTGGTGGCATGACGCCTGCTGCATTCATGCGGGATGTCTGGCATCGCAAGCCCTTGCTCATTCGACAGGCGGTGCCGGGAATTGTGCCGCCGGTGTCGCGCGATGCGCTTTTCGATCTCGCCGATCGCGACGAGGTCGAATCGCGCCTGGTGACGCACTTCCGCAACCGCTGGAAGCTCGCGCATGGTCCATTTGCGCGCGAAAACCTGCCCGGCGTCAAGACCCGCCAGTGGACCCTGCTGGTGCAGGGCGTCAACCTGCACGATGCCGCCGCGGCGGAACTGATGGGCCGCTTCCGCTTCGTGCCCGACGCGCGCCTCGACGACGTGATGATCAGCTACGCCACCGACGGCGGCGGCGTCGGTCCGCACTTCGACTCGTATGACGTGTTCCTGCTGCAAGTCTCGGGCCGGCGCCGCTGGCGCATTTCGTCACAGACCAGCCTCGACCTGATTCCCGACATGCCGCTGAAGATTCTTGCCGACTTCAGCGCCGAACAGGAATGGGTGCTGGAGCCGGGCGACATGCTGTACCTGCCGCCGCAATATGCCCACGATGGTATTGCCGAAGGCGAATGCATGACCTGCTCGATCGGTTTCCGCGCGCCCGCCTATCGCGAATTGGCCGGGCACTTCCTGGCGTGGCTGTCGGAAACGGTGGAAGACAACGAGGAGCTCGGCGGCCGTTATGCCGATGCCGGCGAGCGCGCCGCGACGCGTCCCGCGCAATTGCCCGCGGGCATGGCCAAGGCGGTGGCGGAACGGCTCAAGTCACTGCAATGGAACAGCCAGATGGTGTCGGAATTCCTCGGCAGCCATCTGTCCGAACCCAAACCTGGCGTTGAATTTGCAGAGATCGGTGACATGCCGTTGCGCCGTTATGCGACACTGGCGTCCCGGCATGGGGTGGTGCTGGCGCCGGCGTCGATTGCGCTTTACGACCGCGCCAATTTCTTCCTGAATGGAGAAGCCTACGAGCCGCCGGCTGAATTGATGCCATGGCTGAAGAAGTTGGCCGATAATCGGCAGCTTAGTGCCCAGGAGGTCGAGACCTGTGCCGATCTGCCCGATCTGATGGAAACCTTCCATCACTGGACCCTGGAAGGATGGTTGCAATTGGGGCCGCGGCTGTAATAATGCGTAACATTGCGAATCAGCAAATTTCGGCGCTACACAAGCCGGGAAAACGCGGATATAATCGTTGGCTGGCTAGTACTGTGGACCACTGCATATGTCGGCACCCGGGAGGGCCTAATTTTGCAGTTCAAGAGCGATAATTACCGGTAATTATTCATCGCCTGTTTTTCGTTATTACAAGTTAAAGGACGAACAATGAAGAAGTCTCTCCTGATCGCATCGCTGCTGGCCGCTGTTGCTCTCGCTGCTTGCGGCAAGAAGGAAGAAGCTGCCGCTCCGGCCGCTGACACGGCTGCTCCGGCTGCTACCGCTCCTGCTGCTGAAGCTTCGGCTCCGGCTGCTGAAGCCCCGGCCGCTCCGGCTGCTGACGCTGCTTCGGCCCCGGCTGCTGACGCCTCGGCTCCGGCTGCTGACGCTTCGGCTCCGGCTGCCAAGCAGTAATCGGTTTTTCACCGATAAAAAAACCGGCCTTCGGGCCGGTTTTTGTTTTTGGGGCCCGCCCTCCGGCGCGCCCTGTTGTCGCAGGCCTCAGGCCCGCACCGCCTGCCACGCCAGGCCTTCGTCCTGGTCCGCCACCAGCACTTCGCTCGGCCTGGCGCCCAGGGCTGCCGCCAGCGCACCGGTGGCCAGTTCACGCGTGTTGTTCTGCTTGCTCAGATGGGCCGCGACCACGCGGTTCAGCCCGTCATGCGCCACCTGCGCCAGGATGCTGGCCGCCACTTCATTGGCCAGGTGGCCAAAGTCGCCGCCGATGCGCCGCTTGAGCGAGGCCGGATAGACCGAATTGCGCAGCATCTCGCGGTCATGGTTGCATTCGAGCACCAGCGCATCCACGCCCGCCAGGCGCGCGGTCACGTAAGGCGTTTCCATGCCGGCATCGGTCAGTACGCCCAGTCGTGCCTGGCCGTCCGATAGCACGAACTGCACCGGCTCGCGCGCGTCGTGCGGCACGGTGTAGGGCAGCACCTGCAAGCCGCCGATGGCAAAGCCATGGTCGGCGCAGCAAACCCGCACGTCGGCGACGTCGGCACCGCGCAGGTGCGAGGTGGCCAGCCAGGTGCCATGGCTGGTATAGACCGTGAGGCGATGGCGCGCGGCAAACGCATAGGCCGAACCGACATGGTCGCCATGCTCGTGCGTGACCAGCACGGCGTCGAGCTGGTCCGGCGTGACGCCCAGGCGCTCCAGGCGCCGGGCGGTCTCGCGGATGCCGAAGCCGCAGTCCAGCAGCACGCGCGTGGTGGTGGTGTCTTCGCGGGATTCGATCAGCAGCGAGTTGCCCTCGCTGCCGCTGCCGAGGAAGGCGAAGCGCATCATGGCCGCGCCCTCCCCGCCAGGCACCGGCCAGGACGGCCGGCTGGCAAGCCAGCAATCATGCGCCGGCTCAGTGCAGTTGCTCGTCGAGCAGCGACAGGATGCGCTTGCCGACTTCGCCGTTCTCGGGCTGGCCGGCGTCGTTGAGCACCGTCACCAGTGTGCCGCTGCCGGTGCCCTTGAGCGAGACGCGGTACTTCTTGGCGGTCTTGGGATCGTCCGGCTTGGTGAACAGCTTGGAGAAGAAGCCGCGGTTGTCGACGGTGTTGCGCGGGTCGACATAGCGCACGTAGTACAGCCCTTGCGCGCGATCGCGGTCTTCGACGGTGAAGTTGACGCGGTCCAGCGACAGCCCGACCGAGCGCCAGGCGCGGTCGAACGGCTCGGGCAGCTGCAGCGCCGGGGCGCCGTTGACCTGGGCCAGGTACGACTTGTTCGGGGTGGCGGCGTCAGCCGGGGCGGCAGAACCGCCGGCAGCGGCACCGGCAGCGGCCGCAGCACCGGCGGCGGCGTTGCCGGCCGGCGCCGGGTTCTTGGCCATGCGGTCGGCCTGTTCCTTCTGCACGCCCAGGCGCTGGGCCAGGCGCGACAGGAATTCGGCTTCCAGCTCGGGATCGGCCGGACGCGGGGTCCACACCGTGCTCGACTTGTCGATGCCGGTCAGCTGCTCCTGCGCGCCGCGGTGGCTGATGAAGACCTCGAGCGTGCCGTTCTGCGCGCGCTCGACGCGGGTGCGGAACTTGTCGCGCTCCGAGGTCGAGTACAGCCCGTCGAAGACCTTGCCGATGGTGTTGCGGATGATGTCCTGCGGGATCTTGGCGCGGTTCTCGGCCCAGTCGGTTTCCATGATGCCGGTCTCGGGCGAGTCCTGCACCAGCAGGAAACCGCTTTCCTGCCAGAAGCCGCGCAGTTGCTGCCACAGCTGGTCGCCGCGCATGCCGTTGCTGATCACCAGCCAGCGCTGGTTGCCGTCGCGCTCCATGCGGATGCCCTGCGCCGAGGGCAGCACGTTCTCGGTCGGCGATTGCTCGCGCACCTTGGTGGCCTGGCTGTAGGTCGACAGCGTCGAGGTGCCGTTCGCATCGGGCACCGAATAACGGCGGTCGCCTTCCAGCTTGGTCAGGTCGGGCGGCACATCCAGCGTGGGGGTGCGCTTCGAGGCCGACGACTTGTAGTCGATCTTGTCGGGCTGCATGGCCTCGTTGAGGCTGCTGCAGCCGGTCATCACACCGGCGGCGAGCACGGGCACAACCAGGGCGGCGCGGCGGACTTGCGTCGCGCCGCGGCGGTTAAGCTTCAGTTTCATTGACACGCAATCCTAGTAGATAAGGCGGACAGCAGGACGCCGCGAAAAAATCAGGCCAGCAGGCCGGCGGCGGCCAGTGCCTTGCGTACGTAGTCGTGGTTGCCCTCGGACAGCGGGGTCAGCGGCAGGCGGATACCGCCTGCCATCTTGCCCATCTGCTGGAGCGCCCACTTGACGGGGATCGGATTGGCTTCGATGAACATGGCCTGGTTCAGCCCGATCAGCTCCATGTGCAGGCGGCGCGCCGTGACGACGTCGCCCTTCAGTGCCGCCGCGCACATCTCGTGCATCTTGCGCGGCGCCACGTTGGCGGTCACCGAGATATTGCCGTGGCCGCCCAGCAGGATCAGCGCCACCGCCGTGGGGTCGTCGCCGCTGTAGATGGCGAAGCCTTCCGGCGCGCCCTTGATCAGCTGCGCGGCACGGTCGATATTGCCGGTCGCTTCCTTGACGCCGACGATGCCCGGCACCTGCGCCAGGCGCAGGATGGTCTCGTTGTTCATGTCCGCGACGGTGCGGCCGGGGACGTTGTACAGCAGCACCGGCAGGTCCACCGCCTCGGCGATGGTGCGGAAATGTCGGTACATGCCTTCCTGGGTCGGCTTGTTGTAGTACGGCACGACCTGCAGCGAGGCATCGGCGCCCACCTTCTTGGCGAAGGCGGTCAGTTCGATGGCTTCCTTGGTGGAATTGCCACCGGTCCCCGCGATGATCGGAATGCGCTTGCCGGCCTGTTCGACGGCAACGCGGATCAGTTCGCAGTGCTCCTCGACGGTCACCGTCGGGGACTCGCCGGTGGTGCCCACGATCACGATGGCGTCGGTGCCTTCGGCAACGTGCCAGTCGACCAGTGCGCGCAGGGCCGGGAAGTCCAGGCTGCCGTCCTCATGCATCGGGGTAACGATGGCAACGATGCTGCCGGTAATCTGTGTCATAACGTTAGGGAATTCGGGATGCGAATAACGGGATTGTACCGGAACCGCAGGCCGCTTCGACCGCTGCCCGGACAGGGGTTGATACCAACTGTTTCAACGCGTGCGGCGCGGTTTGCGCCGACACCGCGGCGCACGCCTCAGGGATCGAGCCGGTAGCGTGGCGGCGCGGCCGCACCGGCCGCCGGCGCCGCCTCGCGCACCGCACATAGGCGCTGCACGAAGGCTGTTTTCGGCACTTCGACCACGCCATCCTCGTAGGCCACCACGCGCAGCCCGTGGGTGCGCGCGACCTCGAGCAACTCGCCCGGGCGCAGCAGGAAATCCGGCCGCGACGGCTTGCCCACGGTCTCGTTGCCGGCGGCGAAGGTTTCGTGGATCCAGTACCCGCCCGGCGCCAGCGCGGCGGCCAGGTGCGGCCATAGCGGCCGGTGCAGGTAGTTGGTGACGACGATGGCGTCGAACGGCGCTTCGCCGGCCAGCGGCCAGTCGCCCTGCTCGAGGTCGGCCACGCGCCCGGCGACACCGGCGGGCAGGCCGGCGATGGCGCCGGCATCGCGGTCGAGCGCCAGCACCTGATGGCCGCGCGCCGCCAGCCAGGCGGCATGGCGGCCGCCGCCGCAGGCCAGGTCCAGCACCCGCGCGCCCGGGCGCAGCAGACGGGCCCAGCGCGTGACCCAGGCAGACGGCGCGGCCATGCCGGCATGCGACAGCGTCATGGCAGCCCCTTCAGTTGAGCAGCAGCACGATCGGGCGCAGCAGCAGCTCGATCAGCGACATCAGCACATTGACCACCGGCGTCATCCAGATCGTGGTGATCACCCCCGCGGCCACCAGCGCCAGCACCACGAAGATGCCGTACGGCTCGATGCGCGACACCGCGCGCGCAATGCCCTGCGGCAGCAGCGCGGTCAGCACGCGGCCGCCGTCCAGCGGCGGCACCGGGAACAGGTTGAAGGCCGCCACCACCAGGTTGACGCGCACGCCGGCCAGCGCCATCTCGCCGAAAAACGGCTCGCGCACGCCGCCCCAGGTCAGGCCGATCGCCAGCAGCACCCAGACGAAGGCCTGCACCACGTTGCTGGCGGGGCCGGCCAGCGCCACCCACATGCCATGCCAGCGCGGGTTGCGCAGGCGCTCGAACACCACCGGCACCGGCTTGGCGTAGCCGAACACGAACTGGCCGCTGGTCATGATGTACAGCAGCAGCGGCACGGCGATGGTGCCAATCGGGTCGATATGGCGGATCGGGTTCAGGCTGACGCGCCCGAGGGCGTAGGCGGTGCTGTCGCCGAACAGCTTGGCCACGTAGCCGTGCGAGGCCTCGTGCAGCGTGATGGCGAACAGCACCGGCAGGGCATAGACCGCGAAGGTCTGGATAAGGGAGGAATCCATGAGCGCTATTGTAGCGGCCCGCCGGCGCCCGGGCGCACGCTGATGCACCCGACCGCAGGCGCGGCGGCGCCGCGTGTCAGAGGCCGAAGCGGGCGATGTCGCCGCGGCCGGCGCGGACCAGTTCGGGCTCGCCGCCGGACAGGTCGATCACCGTGGTCGGCTGCGCGGGGGCCGGCCCGCCGTCGACCACGAGGTCGAGCTGCTTTTCCAGCCGCGCCCGGATCTGCGCCGGATCGTTGAGCGGTTCCTCGTCGTCCGGCAGCTGCAGCGTCGCCGAGATCAGCGGCTCGCCGGTTTCGCCCAGCAGCGCCAGCGGGATCGCATGGTCGGGCACGCGCACGCCGATGGTCTTGCGCGCCGGGTGCGACAGCCGCCGCGGCACTTCCTTGGTCGCCTCGAGGATGAACACATACGGGCCTGGCGTGGCGCCCTTGAGCCAGCGGTACTGCCGGTTGTCGACGCGGGCAAAGTTGCCGAGTTCGGACAGGTCGCGGCACATCAGCGTCAGGTGGTGGCGGTCGTCGATGCCGCGCAGCCGGCGCAGGCGCTCGACCGCGGCCTTGTCGTCGAGCCGGCACGCCAGCGCATAGCTGGAGTCGGTCGGCAGCGCGACCAGCCCGCCCTTCTGCAGGATCTGGGCCGCCTGCTTGAGCAGGCGCGACTGCGGGTTGAGCGGATGGATCTCGAAGTACTGGGACATGGGCCAGGGGGCGGAGTCGGATGGAACGGAACGGCATCCGGGGGCTGGCCCCGGCCAGGACGGGCGCGCCTACCAGTCGTGCCAGACCGGCGTGACCGTGGGCGGCAGCGGCGGCAGCGTGCCGAGTTCCACCCGCCCCTCGCCGGGGCCGTGGAAGTCCGTGCCGCGCGACGCCAGCAGCCCGTAGTGGCGCGCCACCTCGGCGTAGCGGCGGTACTGGTCGGGCGTATGGCTGCCGGTCACCACCTCGACCGCGCCGCCGCCCAGCGCCTTGAATTCATCGAACAGCGCGTCGTGCTGGGTGTCGGTGTAGTGGTAGCGGCCGGGGTGCGCCATCACCGCAATGCCGCCGGCCGCGCGGATCCAGCCCACGGCTTCAGACAGGCTGGCCCAGCGGTGGCCGACATAGCCGGGGCGGCCCTCCGACAGATATTCGCTGAAGACATCGCCGATGGTGGCGCAGCGGCCCTGGTCGACCAGCCAGCGCGCAAAGTGCGTGCGCGAGATCAGGTCGGGGTTGCCCACGTACTGCAGCGCCCCTTCATAAGCACCGGGGATGCCGACCCTGGCCAGCGCCTCGGCGATATCGCGCGCGCGCCGCGCCCGGCCCGAACGGGTCTCGGTCAGGCCATCGATCAGTTCCGGACAGAACGGGTCGATCTGCAGGCCGACGACATGCACGGTCTGCCCGGCCCAGGTCACCGAGATCTCGACGCCCGGCACGTAGCGCATGCCGAATTCCTCGGCCGCCGCGCGTGCCTCGGCCTGCCCGCCCAGCTCGTCGTGGTCGGTCAGCGCCCAGAACGCAACCCCCGCGTCGCGGGCGATCTGCGCCACGGCGCGCGGCGCCAGCGTGCCGTCGGAAACGGTGGAATGGCAATGCAGGTCGGCATTGATGGCGTGGGCGTTTTGCATGGTGGCAATTCTACTCCGGTCGCCCCCGGCATGCGTGACGCCGCCGCACCTGGCCGGCCGCGCAAAGCCATGCCGGCAACGCTGGCGTCG